>JAYWDZ010000237.1:0-10785 GCA_043779595.1 Nitrosomonadales bacterium | reverse complement strand
AAACCACTGTAGAAATCACGAGTCTCGCAAGAATGTCATCAAAAAATGATTCGATGACGGTGGGATGAAATTTAATGGGATTTATAGAAGTGCCCTATCAAGGGAGTTTTTGCTACTAAAGAAGTTGTTGCAGGTCAAGGTGGACGGTTTGCAGAACTTGCTGGACGCGTAGGAGATGACCTGACTGCACATCACATACCTCAGGCAGCGCTAAACTTCACTAGTAAGGCAGATGGTGGAGCTATTGTTATAACTACTGGCTGAACATGAGGCAACTCGTACATTTTTCTCTAAGGGTAGAATCACTGCTATCGAAGATGCGGGCAAAGCGTTTCGTGACGTGCTTGCAAAGGACATACGGGACGTTCGCAGTATAGTTGGGAACGCATACAACCAAGGGCTGAAAGACGTACTAAAGTATTACCGTGAGAACTTTCCAGGCCTCATGAAAAAGCCGTGACCATGACGAACATACGCAAAGAGATTGAAGAAATGAGCGCTCTGGGGCCGTTGCCCCCAGAGACTGGTGCCGATATAGACTTTCTCAAGAAATATGAGAGTTTATACAGGGCCATAACTAGGCCGATCACAAATGATGAGGCCCGCGTATTGGTTAAGCTATTTGGCCCGGATGGCTCCTTTGGTGCGGCATCATCCCTGATGCACCTGATTGAAACCGCTCCCGGATGGCCTCTGAAGGATTGTTTGGGTGATCTAGACAATGAGTGGATAGTCGAGCTACGCAATCGCGCAATTAGAGGAGGCCGTCTGTAAGGGGGAGTCTCCTGAATAAGGTGTCCCGACCTCGACCGGCTCGAGCGACGCGTCGATTACGCTGGCAACGCCACGCTCACCCAATACAACGCGCTCGGTCACGTCACCCAGATCACCGAGGCTGACGGCTACACGTTGGGTTTCGAGCGCGACCCGATGGGACGCGTGACCGGGGCGACCAACCAGCAAGGTAACCGCGTGAGCCTGAGCCTCGACGCCGACGGCAGACCCAGAAGCGTCACCGACCCGAACAATCTAAGCACGAGCTATGAGTATTACCACGCAAGCCAAGACGGCAGACTGAAGAAGACCACGCTGCCCCCAATCAGCGGGCAAACGCAGGGACGCGCCGTCGAAGTCGCCACCTACGACGGCGCAGGTCACCCCACCAAAATCAACGCGCTCGCCGCCGACGGCGCGATCCGCGACAGCTACCGGCTTTATGACGAACTCGGCCGACTCACCCGAGACGTCGGCCCGCAGGTCAGTGCCACCGACCCCAATCGCCCGGTCACCTGCCTCGTCTACACCTCACTCGGCTTTGTGGCAGAAGTCTGGGCAGGCGCTACCACCGACACCACCAGCAAAGTGTGCAACCTCGCCGACGCCAGTCTGAAGAAGCAGGTGACCAGCACCTATGACGACTTCGGCCGCAAGCTCACCGAGACCGACCAAAACGGCAAAGTGTGGAAGTGGAACTGGAACCCCTACAACCAGCTCACGAGCAGCCAGACCCCGACCCAAATCGCCGCCGGTCAATCCACCGTCTACAGCTACGGCAGCAAGCTCAACTCCGGCGAAACCCAAGGGCAGCTCAAATCCAGAACCGTGCCTGGCGCCCAGAGCGCCGTCTACCTCCGCGACGCGCTGGGCTTTGTGACCCAGGCCCAAGCCCGCGACGGATCGAACACGCTGATAGTGGCCTACACCTACAGCTACGACCCGGCCAAGCGGCTCAAAAGCGTCACCGACTCCAGAGGCAACAAAACCCTCACCTACACCTGGACCCCCGGCGGCCGCCTCATCGAACAGCGCAGCAACAGCGGCCAAAGCACCACACAAAGCTGGTTCGAGGACGGCAGCCTGAAGCAGAAACAGAACCTCTTCAACGCCACCGAACTCTCCAACCACGTCTACACGATAGACAACCAGGGCAGACGCGCAGGGCAGACCGAAACCATTGCCGTAACAGCCAAGACCTGGAGTTACCTGTACGACAACCAGCTTGCTGAAATCAGAAACGGCGGCGACGCAGGCGCATTGACCCGCCTTACGGGGAGTGGCTGCCACGGCCACAAAGAGCCGCTTGCTGCGGCTCTTTGTGGCCGGGTTTAGCCGATGACCTGCGCGACCGTCTCTCGCAGCGTGCGCAGGTCGTGTCATATTTCTGTTATATCGCAAACGAGGCTGGCGGCTTTATCATAGGCAATCTTTTTTCGTTTGCCGATGAAATTTCCCCGCCCCCAAGACCTCATTAATCGTGAGCTAGGTATTCTCGCGTTCCAGCGCCGGGTGCTCGCTCAAGCCGAAGATTCTCAGATGCCTCTGCTTGAGCGCTTACGATTTTTGTGCATTGTGTCGAGCAATCTGGATGAGTTTTTTGAGGTGCGTGTGGCCGGGCTGAAAGAACATATCCTGGCGCATTCCAGCGCTCCCTCCCCGGATGGGCTCACGCCATTACAGCAATTTCGCGCAGTGGCTGAGTGCGCGCGTGAGCTGGTTGCGCGCCAATACGATTTGCTGAACGACAGTTTGATTCCGGAGCTTGCCGGGCAGGATATTCACTTCATTCGCCGCACGCAGTGGAATGACGTGCAGGCGCAATGGATACACGATTATTTTTTTCGTGAACTGATGCCGGTGCTAACGCCGATCGGGCTCGACCCCTCGCATCCTTTTCCGCGTGTGCTGAATAAAAGTCTTAATTTTGCGGTGGAGCTGTCGGGACGCGATGCGTTTGGGCGGAATTCCGGCGTAGCGGTGGTGCAGGCGCCGCGCGCGTTACCCCGCGTGATTCGTATGCCGACCGAAGTTGCCGGTTGCGAATACGGCTTTGTGTTTCTGTCGTCTATTTTGCATGCCCACGTCGGCGCGCTGTTTACCGGCATGTCGGTAGAGGGCTGTTACCAGTTTCGCGTCACGCGTAATTCCAGCCTGTTTGTGGATGATGAAGAAACTAAAAATTTGCGCCAGGCGTTGCAAGGCGAATTGCCGCAACGGCACTATGGAGCCGCGGTACGGCTGGAAGTGGCGGACAACTGCTCGGATGTGATTGCGAATTTTTTACTGGAGCAATTCGAGCTTACACATGACGATTTGTATCAGGCGCACGGCCCGGTCAATCTGGTGCGGCTGATGCAGGTGCCCGACTGGGTGGATAGACCCGATCTGAAATTTGTTCCGTTTACACCTGCCCTTCCGCTGCGAAGGGTCAAAGACGGCGAGGACGGTGAGGACATGTTCGCGCAACTTCGTCGAAGCGACATCCTGTTGCATCACCCATTTGAATCTTTCCAGCCGGTGATTGACTTTATCGCGCAGGCGGCAGCCGACCCCAATGTGCTGGCGATACGGCAGACGGTGTATCGCACCGGTGCGGATTCGATGTTGATGCAGGCGCTGATCAATGCTGCCAAATCAGGCAAGGAAGTGACGGTGGTGGTGGAATTGATGGCGCGTTTTGACGAGGAGGCCAATATCAACTGGGCGTCCAAGCTCGAAGAAGTCGGCGCGCATGTGGTGTACGGCGTGGTCGGCCACAAAACGCATGCCAAACTCGCGCTGGTTATCCGCCGTGAAGAAGACGGCCTTCGCCGCTATGCGCACCTGGGCACGGGCAATTATCACGCGCGCACCGCCAAGCTTTATACCGACTTTGGCTTGCTCACCGCGGACGAGATGATCACCGCCGATGTGAGTAGCTTGTTTACCCAGATCACCGGGCTAGGTAAAGCGGGAAAATTAAAACGTCTGTGGCAATCACCGTTTACCTTGCACGGCGAAATCATTGCCGCCATCGAAAACGAAACGCGCCTAGCCGAAGCCAAAAAACCCGCTGCGATCATTGCCAAAATGAATGCGCTACTAGAGCCGCATGTGATCGCCGCGCTTTATGCTGCTTCACAGGCGGGGGTCAAAATCGATCTGATCATACGCGGCGTATGTGCGTTACGTCCCGGCGTGGCCGGGCTTTCAGACAATATTCGGGTGCGCTCGGTGGTCGGACGGTTTTTGGAGCATTCGCGGATTTTTTATTTCCATAACGGCGGCGACGAACAGGTGTATTTATCCAGCGCCGACTGGATGGATCGCAATTTTTTCCGCCGCATCGAAACCTGCTTTCCGGTACTGAATACAAAATTAAAAAAACGCGTAATCAACGAAGGACTGAAACCCTACCTGCGCGACAATGTGCAGGCTTGGGAAATGGATGCGCAGGGCGACTTCAAACGCTGTACGCCGCGCCGCAGCAAAGCGTATGCTGCGCAAACTGAGTTACTCGTGTTACTGGCGCGCTAGCGCTGTCTCGCATCAAGACTCGGCGGGTTGGTTTGCAACGACGCGCCGCGCTTTTCTGCGCGAGTATCGATCCATTAATGGAGTGACCGATACCCCGTGCAACACAATCGACACCGCCACGATAATCAACGTGTAAGCCAGAATGTTTTCGGCCAGCGCGCGCGGTAGTCCGTGATTTATCGCATACATCACATAGTAGATAGAGCCGATGCCGCGTATGCCAAACCACGAAATCAACACACGCTGATCGCGGGATATCGGACTGCCCTTCAACCCCAGCCACACCGCGAATGGGCGTATCAATAGCAGCAATAGCAACAGCAACACAATAGCCCCTGCTGAAATATGGGTGTACCAAAGCATCGCGCCGATTAACAACACCAGTGCCACTTCGGCAATGCGTTCCAGCCGTTCATTGAATCCCTGCACTTCATGCATCAGATAGGCGCTTGCATAATCAGAATGGGTGGCGAGTGCCTCTTCTTCTTTTTTGCTGGGTATACCAGGGGTCTTGACGACATCCGCAGGAATTTTTTGCGTTGACTTGCCTACGCGTTGCAACGCCAATCCGGCAGCAAATACCGCCAGAAAACCCGAAGCATGGCTGACCACCGCCAAACCATAAGTGAGCCCGATCAGGCCCAACGCGAGGAATTCATCCAGGCCAATAGATTCTTTATGATGGCTCCGTAAATAGACTACTAGCCTGCCGATCACCGCACCCAGTGCGCCGCCGATCAACAACCCACCAACGACGGACCACAGCACATCAATGGCTACCCAGTGCCACGCCCCGGTGCCTAGATCGTGCAAGCCCATGACGCCCAAGCCCAACATCACAAACGGGAATGCCGCGCCATCATTCAGCGCGCCTTCGCCGGTCAGACTGAAGCGCAAGCGGTCGCGATCTGTCGCCTCAACGACTTGAACATCCGACGCCAATACCGGGTCTGTCGGCGCCAGTATCGCGCCGAGCAAAATAGCCGCGCCTAACGGCAGCCCCAACGCCATCGCAACCATGGTGATCAATGCAATAGTCAGTATCATCGAAACCACTGCCAGACGCAGCGGCATTAGCCAGGCTCTGTTGGTTAAAGGCAAGCCGAGCTTTAAACCGACAGCGAATAACGACACCAGCACCGCCACCTCTGCAAGCCTTTCCAGCAGCACCGTATGGGTCATCGGGTCAATCGCAATCAGGTCAAACCCGCCGGGCCCTAGCCCATACCCAGCGGCCAGATAAAATATCGTAATACTTAACGGCAGACGTTTTAATAAAGTGCCGGACAGCGCCGCAGTCGTCAACAATGCGCCAATGATTAACGCCCAAATCGAAAATGACATGGTGATTAATTGCTCAGAGAATGATGGAAAGTTATTCACATGCACTTCATAAGTGCTGTGAGAGATAAATGCCGAGAGTGATTACGGCTGATTGAGATAAGGCTTGGGTGCGAGGTTCGCGCTTTGGTTCCACCAGCATAGTCCATCACCGCACTCAGCGATAGCTTGGATGAGGAGTTCGCCAGCTTCAGCGTATGGCATGCATACGTCACACCCGTGTCATATAGCTGTGGCCTTATGGCCGAATGTTGAATGCGCTTTTTCCCGTATTGCGTATGTTCGGCCCTCCTCCTGGCGTGCTTCGCTCAGCGCCAGACGTCACGGTCAGTGCGCTTGAACCTGCGCCGGTATTCCCTGACAGTCCTTCCGCTTCGCCGCGTCACTATCGCACGCTTTGGATTTCCGATATTCATCTCGGTACTGCGGGGTGTCAGGCAGATTACCTGCTCGATTTTTTGAAGCATAACGAATCCGACACGCTGTATTTAGTCGGGGACATTATCGATGGCTGGCAATTGCGCAAAGGCTGGTATTGGCCGCAGTCGCATAACGATGTGGTGCAAAAGCTATTGCGCAAGGCGCGCAAAGGCACACGCGTAATTTATGTGCCCGGCAATCACGATTCGATGGTGCGACAATTTATGGGCCTCGCGTTCGGCGATATCGAAGTCGCCGACGAAGTGGTTCACGTGACCGCAACGGGCAAGCGTCTGCTGGTCACGCACGGCGACTTGTTTGACGGCGTGATGCAACATGCGCGGTGGCTGGCGTATCTGGGCGACTCTGCTTACACCATGACCCTCGTGCTTAACCGCTGGTTTAACTGGATGCGCAAGCAGTTTGGCTACCCTTACTGGTCGCTGTCGCAGTATTTGAAGCACAAGGTTAAAAACGCCGTCAGTTTTATTTCTGCGTTCGAAAAAGTCATGACCGAAGAAGCGCGCCACCGCGAATGCGACGGCGTGATCTGCGGCCACATCCACAAAGCTGAAATCCGCACCATCGACGGCTTGCTGTATTGCAACGACGGTGACTGGGTGGAAAGCCTTTCTGCCCTCGCCGAAACCGCCGACGGCGAACTGGAAATTCTCTACTGGACGCAACGTCTGGAGGTTTCCACAGCGCAATCGCAGGCAAGCGTTGCCCTCTAAAAATTACCTATTTGCCAACGGCTAAGGAGTGCATATGAAAGTCATGATCGTCACAGACGCCTGGTCGCCTCAAGTCAACGGCGTGGTACGCACGCTCACTACAACCCGACGCGAAATGGAGGCGATGGGGCATCAAGTGGAGATTCTTTCACCGCTGGAATTTCGCACGCTACCTTGCCCCACGTATCCAGACATCAGGCTATCCGTATGGCCAGGCAAAAAAGTCGATCAACGCATCCGCGACTATGCGCCCCAGGCGTTGCATATCGCCACAGAAGGCCCGCTGGGAATCGCCGCGCGGCGTTATGCGCTCAAGCACAAACTGCCCTTTACCACGGCTTATCACACGCGCTTTCCGGAATACGTCCGCGCGCGTACCGGTATTCCGCTGGCATGGACTTATCGCTTTTTGCGCTGGTTTCACGGCCCTGCGCACGCGGTCATGGCGCCGACCCCTGCCGTTAAAACCGATCTGGAAAGTTTCGGCTTTGATAATGTGGTGTTGTGGTCGCGCGGCGTGGATCTGGATGTATTTCATGTTCAGACTTCGCATCGGCTAGATAGCGAACATCCGATTTTTTTGTATGTCGGCCGGGTAGCGATCGAAAAAAACGTCGAGGACTTTTTGAAACTCGATTTGCCTGGCTCCAAATGGATCGTAGGCGATGGCCCCGCGCTGGCCGGCCTGCGCGCCAAATATCCCCAAGCCCACTATCTGGGCGTGCTGAAACAGCCTGAACTCGCCGAGGTCTATGCTGCAGCGGACGTGTTTGTGTTCCCCAGTAAAACCGACACGTTTGGGCTGGTGCTGCTGGAAGCCATGGCCTGCGGCCTGCCCATTGCCGCCTACCCGGTTACCGGGCCGATTGATGTGCTGGGCGCAACCTCGACGGCAGGCGTGATGCACGCAGATTTGCGCGTAGCCTGCATGGCTGCGTTGAAACTTGATCGTGCGCATGCGCGCGCCCATGCCGAGCGTTTTTCATGGCGCGCCGCTACCGAGCAATTTGTCGGTCATTTGGTTTGCCCGTAGATACGCGTTGATTCCCCGCTTGAACCAATTGCTTTTGTCTCGAGTCCATTTGCACTATATATGTGCGTCGTGACTTAGCGCTGCAGCCCGGGCCGATTAAGCCTAAACCCGGCCTGTCATATTTCTGAAGTAAGATTGAATTATTACGAACTCGCCCTCCGGGCGCGTTGATTACGCCTAGCCTCACACTCAGTACGTCCTGAGGTCTACTTTTAATGCGGAGAACTGAATTGTATCGTTTAAGATCAATGGCTTGCATGGCTAAAAATAAAGGCTTTACGCTGTTGGAACTGCTCGTCGTGCTGGTGATTTTAGGTTTGCTTGCCGGATATGTGGCCCCTAAATATTTTGCTCAGGTGGGTAAATCAGAAGTTAAAACCGCTCGCGCTCAAATCGAAGGCATTGAAAAAGCGCTGGATCAATACCGCATCGATGTGGGCCACTATCCCAGCACCGAGCAAGGATTGGCCGCGTTAAACACCAAGCCTGCCGATGAACCCCGCTGGGACGGCCCTTATTTGAAGAAAGCGTTGCCCAATGACCCATGGGGTAAACCGTATCAATATCGGATGCCCGGTGAGCACGGCGAAGTGGATATATTTTCCTATGGGCGTGACGGCCAGCCGGGTGGCACCGGCGATGGCGCCGACATTCAGAACTGGTAAGCCAGTAGCATGCGTTACAGGGTAAAAGCCTTACGCCCCGGCGAAGGCGTCATGGCGCTGATTGTCGAGGCGATTGACGCGGATGAGGCCCGGGCTGGCCTGCAACGGACCGGCGCGCAGGTATTAAGCGTTCATGCTGAACGCGGCAGCTGGTTTAAACGTCGCAGTCATTTTCCGTTGATGCTGTTCACGCAGGAATTGATCGCGCTGCTGGATGCCGGGTTAAGCCTGACCGAAGCGCTGGAAACGCTGGCCGAGAAAGAACATAAACCCGAGTCGCGTCAGATGATCGACCGCTTGGTACAAACCATGCGCGAGGGGCGTCCGTTTTCCGCTGCGTTGACGGCTCAAGCTGAAGTGTTTCCGCCCTTGTACGCGGCCACGGTGCGGGCTGCCGAGAGCACCGGGGATTTATCCCCTGCGCTCGCGCGCTATGTGGGCTATCAAAACCAGATCGACATTGTTAAGAAAAAAATCGTGTCCGCGTCGATTTACCCTGTGCTGTTAATCAGCGTGGGCACGCTGGTAATCGGTTTTTTGCTGGGATACGTGGTGCCGCGTTTTGCGTCGGTTTATGCAGAATCCGGCCGGGATCTGCCGTGGATGTCACGCATGCTATTGGCGTGGGGCGAGACAGTGCAGCAATACGGCGCCTGGCTTGCAATAGGGGCGGCTGTGGTGATTGGTGGCTTTATACTCACGCTCATGCAGCCTGGCACGCGCGCGTGGTTCACGCGCATTGCGTGGCGCACACCCGCTATCGGCGAACACTTACGCACCTTTCAATTGACGCGGTTTTATCGCAGTCTGGGTATGTTGTTATCGGGCGGGATTCCGATTGTGTCCGCGCTGGATATGGTGGGCGGCTTACTCAGCGTGAATTTGCGCATGGGCGCGTCTATCGCGATGGAATCGTTACGTCGCGGTGAGTCGATCTCAAACGCATTTGCCGCGGGCGCCCTAACGACGCCGGTGGCAAGTCGGTTATTACGCGTCGGCGAAAAAAGTGGTCGCATGGGCGAAATGATGGACCGTATCGCCATTTTTCATGATGAAGAAATGGCGCGCTGGGTGGACTGGTTCACGCGCTTGTTCGAACCTTTACTGATGATATTTATAGGTCTTACCATTGGCTTGATCGTGGTGCTGTTGTATATGCCGATTTTTGAGCTGGCTGGCTCCATCCAATGACAACAATCGGACGTGAAAGTAATGACGCAATGAAATCGGAAGCCGAGGAAACCTTATCGACCTTATCGCTGGATACAGCGACGCTGCTAGCCTTGCGTCAGGAAGCGCGCGCGGCCGGTCAACCCGTGGTGTTGCGCATCCAGGAAAAAATGGGGCTCAGTCCGGAAACCACCTTGCGCACGCTGGCAGCGCAAAATCAGATGCCTGCATTCGGCATGAACGAACTAAATGCATTAACCGTTGATTTCGCCAGCCTGACTTTCAATGAGTCGGCACGTCGGCATTGTCTGGTAGGCACCGACGGCCGCGGACAGCTCTGGTTAATCCTGACCGACCCTTGGGACAACCATGCGCAGGCGTATGCAGCGCATGTACTGGGCACCCCTTTTCAAACCGGCCTGGCGCATCCCGCAGATTTAGGCGCATTGTTGGCGCGCCATGAAGAAGGCCTGCGGGCGATGGAAGGTTTGGGAGGCACAGGCCAGCCCAGCGCCACGCTAGACCCCGGCGCGGAAGCGCTATCGTTTGCGAGCATCGCCGAGGACGCAAGCCCGGTGGTGCGGCTGGTGCGCTCCACCTTGTACGACGCATTGAAGGCCGGCGCATCGGATATTCACCTTGAGACTGACAGCCGCGGATTGACCGTAAAGTATCGTATTGACGGGGTGCTGTCACAGGTGGCGCATGTGCCTAGCGTGGACATCGCCGAGCAGGCCGTCTCGCGGATTAAAGTCATGTCAGAACTCGATATTTCGGAACGTCGCGTGCCTCAGGACGGTCGTTTTAAAGTGGCGATACAGGGCCGTGAGGTCGATGTGCGGGTATCGGTGATGCCTAGCGTGTTCGGCGAAGACGCGGTATTGCGTATTCTCGACCGCCAAGCTTTGTCAGAAGAACTGCGTGGCCTGACGCTGGAAGGTTTAGGGTTTGGTGGCATCACCCTCACACGCATCCGAAAACTGGCCGCCGAACCTTACGGCATGCTGCTCGTGACCGGCCCAACCGGCTCGGGTAAAACAACGACTTTGTACGCGGCGATTAGCGAAATCAATCACGGTCGCGACAAAATTATCACCATCGAAGACCCGGTTGAATATCATCTGCCCGG
>JAYWDZ010000236.1:0-1680 GCA_043779595.1 Nitrosomonadales bacterium | reverse complement strand
TCACCATCGGCATCGCGCTCGGCAGTGGCTGGGCGTATTACGAACTGGGCTGGGGCGGCTGGTGGTTCTGGGATCCGGTCGAGAACGCCTCGTTTATGCCGTGGCTATTAGGCACGGCCCTCATCCACTCGCTTGCGGTGACCGAAAAGCGCGACAGCTTTAAGAGCTGGACGGTGTTGCTTGCGATTGGCGCGTTTTCATTAAGCCTGCTCGGCACGTTTTTAGTCCGCTCCGGCGTGTTGACCTCGGTTCACGCGTTTGCGACAGACCCGGAGCGCGGCATTTTTATTCTTGCGTTTCTGGTGATCGTCATCGGCACCTCGCTCGTGCTGTTTGCATGGCGCGCGCCAAAAATCGGACTGGGTGGAAGTTTCGAGCTCGTGTCCCGCGAATCGTTTTTACTGTCCAATAATATCCTGCTTGCGGTCGCCGCGACCTCGGTGCTGCTGGGTACGCTTTACCCGCTATTTCTCGACGCATTAGGCATGGGCAAAATTTCAGTCGGCCCGCCGTATTTCGACTCCGTGTTTGTGCCGCTGATGATCCCCGCGATATTCCTGATGGGGGTTGGCCCGCTTGCGCGCTGGAAAAAAGCCAGTCTGCCGGAATTGGCGGTGCGTTTGCGCTGGGCGTTTGCAGCCGCCGTGGTGACTGCGCTGGCACTGCCGTTGGTGCTGGGTAAGTGGACGCCGTTAATCAGCATCGGGTTTTTGCTAGCGGCCTGGTTGATTGCTGCCGGCCTGGTCGGGTTTCGCGACAGGCTCGCGCGCACGCAGGGGAGTTTTTTAGCGAAATTGGGCGCCTTACCGCGTAGCTACTTCGGCATGCAGTTTGCTCATCTGGGCGTGGCGGTATTTATCATCGGCGTCACCGTGGTCAAGGGCTATCAAACCGAAAAAGACGTGCGCATGAACATCGGCGACACCGTCGCCATTGCCGACTACCGTTTTAAATTTAACGGTGTGACCAATGTGCCGGGGCCCAACTATCGCGCCTGGCGTGGCCTGATTGAAGTCAGTAAAAACGGCAAAATGATCCGCGAGATGCATCCGGAAAAGCGCGTGTATTTTGTTTCCGGCACCCAAACCGAAGCCGCCATCGATGTGGGCTTGTTCCGCGACCTCTACGTCGCGCTGGGCGAGCCGGTCAGCGATAACGCCTGGAGTGTGCGCGTGTATTACAAGCCCTTTATCGACTGGATTTGGGGCGGTTGTATGCTGATGGCGATAGGGGGAATGTTCGCCGTGAGTGACCGCCGCTATCGCTTGGCAGCGCGCGCGCAGCAAAAAGTTGCCGTCCCGCCCAAAACGCCGCGTGCGTCGTTAGTCACGGAGACCAGCCGTTCATGATGCGCTACGCCTGGCCGCTCGGCATTTTTATTGCACTGGCGATTTTTTTAGGACTCGGCCTCAAATTAAAACCCAGCGAAGTGCCGTCGCCACTCATCGGCAAAGCTGCCCCCATTTTTAGCCTGCCGCAATTGCAGGCGCCGGAACAAATCTTCGCCAGCAAAGAAATGCTCGGCAAGGTGTGGTTGCTGAACGTGTGGGCGTCGTGGTGCGCGGCGTGTCGCGTAGAGCATCCGTTGCTGGTGGATCTTGCCCGCGAGGGCAGCGTGCCGATTTATGGTCTGGACTATAAAGATAAGCGCGAAGACGGGCTGGGATGGCTGCAGGAGAG
>JAYWDZ010000235.1:0-1685 GCA_043779595.1 Nitrosomonadales bacterium | reverse complement strand
GGCGTGGTTAATTTCGCCACGCCGCGTCGGCTGGGGGTGTGGATCGAGGCCGTGCTGGCGCGTGCCGTCGACAAGCCCGTGTCAACCAAGTTGATGCCGGTGAGCGTGGGTCTGGATACTGACGGCAAGGCCACGGCTGCGCTATTGAAACGTTTGGCTGCGCTGGGTGCAGATGCTTCTGTTGTGAGCCAGCTGCGCCGCGCAGCGGATGGCAAGAACGAAGCGCTGTTCTACGACAGTATCGCGCCGGGCATCTCGCTGGTCGAGGGCCTGCAACGAGCGCTCGAAGCGGCGATGGCGAAGCTGCCGATTCCCAAGGTGATGACCTATCAACTGGCCGACGGCTGGAACACGGTCAACTTCGTGCGTCCGGTGCATGGGCTGGTGGCGCTGCACGGCGCCGACATCGTGCCGATCTCCGTGCTGAGCCTGCAAGCCGGGCGCAAGACGCAAGGTCATCGCTTTGAAGCGCATGTCAGCCCGGTGTCAATTACATCTGCCGATAGTTACGCCAGCCAACTAAAAGAAGAAGGTGCTGTGATCGCCAGCTTCGCCGAACGCCGGGCCGAAATCGTTCGCCAGTTGCAGGCCGCTGCTGAGCCGCTTGGTTTGAAACCGGTCGAGGACGACGCGCTGCTGGACGAAGTCACCGGGCTTGTCGAGCGGCCCAATGTGCTGGTCGGAAAGTTTGAAGAAGCCTATCTCGACGTGCCGCCTGAATGCCTGATTTTGACCATGAAGGCTAACCAGAAATATTTCCCCTTGCTGGATAAAAACGAGAAGCTGACCAATCGCTTCCTGATCGTTTCCAACATTTCGCCCGACGATACGTCTGCGGTGATTCAGGGCAACGAACGCGTGGTGCGCCCGCGCCTCGCGGACGCCAAGTTTTTCTTCGATCAGGACCGCAAGAAAACCCTGCAAAGCCGGGTGCCGGGGCTGGCGAAGGTGGTGTATCACAACAAGCTCGGCACCCAGGGTGAACGGGTAGAGCGGGTGCGGGCTATCGCCAAATGGGTGGCTGAAAAAGTCGGCGCGGATGTTGAGGCATCTGATCGCGCAGCTCTGCTGGCCAAAGCCGATTTGCTGACAGACATGGTGGGCGAATTCCCTGAATTGCAGGGCATTATGGGGAGCTATTACGCGCGCCATGATGGCGAGGATGAGCAGGTGGCGCAGGCCATTGCCGATCAATATTTGTTACGTCGTGAAGAGACCGACAATGTATCGAATCTAGTCAGCGAGGTATTGCAGATCGCAGACAGAATGGAAACTTTGGTGGGGATATGGGGCATCGGCCTCAGGCCGACCGGCGACAAGGACCCTTTTGCACTTCGCCGCCATGCGTTGTCGGTGATTAAATCGTTCCAATTGCTGGGTGGTATGGCTGGGCTGGAAAATAAGAATATGCTACTGGGACTTGAAGATTTGATCGAGTTTTCGCTTTCCACTTTTCCCTCGGGTTTGCTGTCGGGGAGTGTTGCTGAAGAACTCAGGCTATTCATTTACGAGCGCAATGCCAATCAATTGGCATTCTTGGGAGCAGAGGCGGTTTCTGCCGTATTTGCTAACTTGCCGCCGCTTCATGAGATAACAAAACGTATATATGCAGTACGCGAATTCGCCACGCTTCCTGAGTCTCCCAGCCTCGCCGCCGCCAACAAGCGCGTGGGCAACATCCTGAA
>JAYWDZ010000234.1:0-1686 GCA_043779595.1 Nitrosomonadales bacterium | reverse complement strand
GAATACAAATTATTTTAAAATCAAATAATTATAATTCTAGGTGTAGGGTGGGCATCGCCCACCGACATGCGCCGGTCGAAGTCGCGTATGGTGGGCGATGCCCACCATACATCCACTAAAGGGAACCTCTAAATATTCCCCCATTCTAACGCACTAACAACAAAACGCGAGACACCACAATGCTCCAATCCGGCTTCTTTGATCTTCAAGATCGCTTCGGCAAGCTCGATGCAATCGGTGATCCGCTGAAAGCGTTGAACGAGGTGGTGGATTGGTCGGTGTTCAAGCCGATCCTCGCCAAGGGGTTGACGAAGGAGAAGAAGAGCAACGCCGGGCGCCCCGGCTTCGATCCGTCGCTCATGTTCAAGGTGCTGATCCTGCAAAGCCTCTATAACCTCGCCGATGGTCAGACCGAGTTTCAGATTCGCGATCGCTTCACCTTTATGCGTTTCCTCGGACTGACACCGGAGAGCCGCATCCCAGATGAGAAAACCATTTGGCTGTTTCGTGAAACCCTCAAGGCCGGGGCGGTTTACGACAAACTCTTCGAGGCCTTCGGCCGCTATCTGGAGAACCAGGGACTGGCGGCGAAGCTTGGCACCGTGATCGATGCCCGCCTCATCGAAGTGCCGAAGCAACGCAACACGCGATCCGAAAACGCCACAATCAAAGAAGACTTGATGCCCGCCGCCTGGGAAAAGCAGCCTGCCAAGAAAGCGCAGAAGGATATCGAGGCGCGCTGGACGCAGAAGAACGGCAAGAACTACTACGGCTACAAGAACCATATCGCCATCGACGCCCAGCACAAATTCATTCGCCGCTACGATGTCACCGCGGCCAATGTGCACGACAGCCAGCGCTTCCAGCAGCTCCTCGACCGGCGCAACACCAGTCCCCGGGTTTACGCCGATTCGGCCTACCGATCCGACGAGCACGAACGGCGGCTCAAGCGCCAGGGCTACACGAGCCGTGTGCACCATCGGACCTGGAAGGATCAAACGCTGACTAAGCGCCAACAAAAGGAAAACCGCGCCCGTTCGCGTATCCGCGCCCGTGTCGAGCACGTCTTCGGGCATCAGGTAAAGTCCATGCGCCAGACATTGGTGCGAGGCATCGGCTTGGCACGCATTCGTACGCGGATCGCGCTGGCGAATCTCGCCTATAACATGAGCCGATTGGCGCAACTACACCCGCAGCCCGCCTAACGGATGAGACCAATGACAAAAAGTAGTAACCGAGGGGTTAAGACCGACACGATTAAAGACAACATGCGCCCGACAGCGAATTCGCCGATGTGATGCGTGTGTTGAGCCGGGTATGGGGTAGAAAAAATGAATTTTTAGAGGTTCCCTTAAGCTGTTCAGACAGCGGATTTATTCAAGCGAAAGTCTTCGCCGTATTTCAACACCGCCCAACTCACCCGCGCATTCTTCGCAGCAATGGCCGCCACCGCGCGCCAGTAGCCGCGCCGCGCGACCAGCTCTCGCGCCCAGCGACTAAAGTAATCCTGCTTATCCCCTATGCTATTGAGTACGGCACGCGCCCCCATGACCAGCAAACTTCGCAGGTAGCTGTCCCCGACCTTGGTGATGTGGCCCAGCCGCGCCACGCAAACGGTTATAACTTGCGGTGCGCTCTTCGACGAAGCCTTGGCGGGTGCGGTGCAGGCATAGGATGATTTGCGGA
>JAYWDZ010000233.1:0-28484 GCA_043779595.1 Nitrosomonadales bacterium | reverse complement strand
ACCGGGGTATTGGGGCTGCATTTGAAGCCTTCCGCCGAGAGTTTCTTGCGACGCATCGCGATACTGCCAAACTGCGTAGTGACGTGATCGCGATGCGTGAAAAAATGCATGCAGGACATCCAAATCCGACCGAATTATTCGACCTCAAACACGATATCGGCGGTATCGTAGATGTCGAGTTCAGCGTGCAATATTTAGTGCTGGCGCACGCACCGGCTCATCCCAAACTGGCCGACAACATCGGCAATATTGCATTGCTCACAACAGCCGCTGCATTAAAGATAGTGCCGGAGCCTGTTGCGAGCGCTGCGGCCGACGCTTATCGCGAACTGCGTCGCAGCCAGCACCGCATCAAACTGGCGGGCTCTGGATTCGCGAGAGTAAAAGTAGATAGTCTTAACGGATATCCTGCGGCCGTACGTGCGCTGTGGCGCGAAATTTTTGGTCATCCAGAAACAATATGACTTCGTCTAATCCCCTTGGCTTAACTTGCTTAAGCGGGCTTTGCGAATCCGGCAATCACGCCAATACGGTGAGGTCAATCATTGATTTTTACGCCGACTCTGCCCTAACTCCTGTTTCTCTATAACGCACGGCGCAGCGGTAGCGGGGGCAGTAATCATAATCGTGCGATCCATCTTACTGTCGGGGTGTTGCACATTAATATAGGCCACATTCGGGTTGAATTTGTCGACGTATAAGCCGGTGCTTTCTGCTCCTGCCGTCGACAAGCTGGCCCACTTGCCTATTGCTTCGGCAACCCCATCGTCGTTCTCGTCCTGTGCAAACCAGATGTCATCGATGCCGCCCGGTTGGTCTTCGACGATGTAAATATTGCCCTTCGCATCAATGGCCAAATTGTCAGGATTGTTGAACGCATTGCCTACGGACTTGCCGGTTGCCATGTCGCGGGTGGTGGGGTCGGCGAAGAGTCTGACCGTGTTGTTAGACAGATCAATCGAAAACACTTTGTGATGCGCAGTGACAGCGACGAACAGCCATTGTTTACCGTTGCGCCGGGTTTTGATTTCCATATCTTCAGGGCGATCAAAGCGCGTGCCCAGAAAGGCCTGCAACTCGGGTGTAGCACGGCCGTCGATGGCTTTCAGGCCGTTGGGATCGGTCACCACGATAGCGCCCGGCAGCGGTGCGCCATGAATATTGGTGAGCGGAATCCAGGTGGCAGCGCCGGTGGCTTCTTCCACCGTGCCATCGCCCACGCGCAGTACAAAGCTTTGGCCGGCAGCAAAAAACTCGTCGCCATTGGTCGCACCGGGCTTGGCCGAGACGTAACGAAAAATATGGCTGCCGCTACGCTCGTCGACAAAGTACAAATTATTCTGCTTATCGAACGCGAGGCCTTCATGCGCGACGCGCGGCAAAATACTGCGATGCACGATCTTGACGTCGGCAGGCGCGGCGAGCGGATTCGTCACCTCGAACAGACGGCCATGAAGACTCGTCGGGCCCGCAGGGTCGCTCCACTTTTCTTCGCCGGTGAGTAAGCCGCCCCAAGGCGTCCAGCGCGTCGCATCAAAATTGACGTGGCTATTCAGCACCGCCGCTGCTGGCGGCCGAGATGCCGCAACCGAACTGAACCAAAGCGTGGTGGTGATCATCGTGCGCAAGTCGGTACGCTGTACGCCCGCTTGATCAGTTTCAAATACTGAAAACAAATAACGCCCCGCATCGGGTCCGGTTTCATTCGCCGTCTGCATGTCGTAGTGGCCACTATCAAAACGTTTAGCTTGCGTGATGTCGCGTCCAACAATGGTCATTTGGCTAAAGTGAGGGGACGTCAATATATACGGCGCAGCTTCAGGTAATGTGCCTGCGCCGACATCGCCTTTCATCGGTGTGAATTGATCAAATCCAGTACTGGAAGCAAATGCCGATGAGGCCATCAGTACACCGATTAGCAAAGAAAGTTTGTGCATAGGAAGGGTTTCTAAAAAGGTGCGTGATGGTACTCCATGCCCGTTAACCCATCTCCACACTGCAATTATGAAATCTCCTACTACAAGCCCCGATGGCTTAATCCCACAAAGGCGGGTACGAACTCTCGATATACTCAACCGTGGCAATCTTGCATTCGTCCTTTAAGCAGACATGAGCCCACTCCGCAAATGGCATACCTAACCTTCGCATCGTGCGCAATACAGTAGCTGTTTTTTTCACCGGCTTACTCGCCAGTTGCTCGCCTTTTACAGTGCTGAACGGAGTAGGGCCAGATAGCGGATACAGAAAAGTAAGCCATGTGCGCTACGGTAACGAAGCGCGACAGCAACTCGATGTATACCAGCCCTTGGTCTCGCATGAGGGCATTGTGGTGGTATTTTTTTACGGCGGCAGTTGGCGCATGGGCGAACGCGCGCAATACCGTTTTGTCGCGCAAACGCTCAGCCGCTATGGTGCGACCGTCGGGGTCGCTGATTACCGGCTCTATCCCGAAGTGGTGTTCCCCGCATATATGGACGACGCTGCTGCGGCGGTAGCCTGGACGTATCGCAACACCGCTCAATACGGCGGCAACCCGAAAAAAATCTATTTGGTAGGACATTCCGCGGGTGCGCACATCGCCACTTTGCTCGCGCTCGATAAGCATTATCTGACGTCGCAAGGATTGGATACCGCTATTCTCGCGGGTGTGGTGGGGCTGGCTACGCCCGCGGATTTTGCCACGACGCTCGGCGCACAATATCGACCGGTTTTTGTTGATCAAGCCACGCTCGATCTCGCGCAGCCCGTGCGCTACGTGCGCGCCGATGCACCGCCCATGTTGCTGCAACACGGGGCCGATGATACGGTCGTGCTGCCACGCAATAGTCAGGTATTAGCGGCCAAGCTTCAAGCCGCCGGTGCGCAGGCGCGCGCGATTGTCTATCCCGACAAGGGCCATTCGGGAATGCTCCTGATCTTTTCAGAAGTGTTCGGACGCTCGCCGATTCTCGACGACACGCTTAATTTTATGGGTCTACCTGTTAAGCCTTAACGATAGCCTGGACCAGCCACGCCAGCGGCGCGCCAAAAATTTACGCGTCGAATTGAGTCGCCATGCAGCCGTTTCTCATCGCGATAGAGCACGAGTCTTTTATTAGCCAAGCTGGCACGACCTGTCATGTAACGTAGTCCAGTGCATGCATACCAGCCTGAGTTGCGAGACAATACGACATGGAAATTTTTCGACTATTTCACTTGCAGTGTGCTCGCCGCTTGCCCCATTTACCGGACGACCATCCCTGTTCGCGCTTGCATGGACATTCGTTTCGCGTCGAGTTAAGCGTCGAGGGCGACCTGGATCCGGTATTCGGTTGGGTGATGGATTTTGCAGCACTGGACGCTGCTTGGCAGACGGTTCATACCCAACTTGACCACCGTTATTTGAACGATATGCCTGGCTTGGAGAACCCCACCAGCGAGAATTTAGCGATGTGGTTGTGGCACACCTTACGTCCCCAATTCAATGGGCTATCAAAAATAACGGTGATGGAAAGCCACGATTCGGGATGTACCTATCGCGGTCCTGTTGATCAGTAGCTTTATTTAGCAGGATAGGTCTTTTCCTACGTCGAGTCAGGACGAAAGCCCATGAGGCCTGATCAGCAAATAGGTAATATTTGCACATGGGACTTCGGCAATGAAGTTCCATGTCAAACAACTATAAGCACCAATGAAACATTGCAGTACAAGTCGCGTGAACGCACTAAACAAGTTTTATAAAACAAGAATTATTATTAAGTTAAACCGTATTAAGAGAGCTTAAGTATGAATGCAAGTGTTTTTGTGTAGTAAGTTTTAAACGTCTCCTCCGAGTCGCCTGACAGGGCGACTATTTAACTCAGGTTGAAAGTCCACATGTGTTGCATGTAGGCTATCACCCTGATTTTTTTTGGCTCCTCATATGAAAAGCACGGGCAAAAAAATAATGGGCTCTCCCTCAGTAGCGGACACGGCTGACGCCATTACTGAAAAGAATGTGGAAGACATTGCGCAGCTTGAAAAGCAATCCGTCAAGGATAGGACTCGAGGGGAGTGCGTAGCCGAATTTATTACCCGCATGGCCGGGAGCATGCCTTTTATTGTTTTTCATGTGATCTGGTTTACGCTCTGGGCGTTGGTGAATATGGGCCTATTTCCCGACATTCAGCCATGGGACCCTTTACCCTTCAGTTTGCTCAACTCGGTTTTATCGCTGGAAGCCATTTTTCTGTCGCTGCTCGTGTTGATGACCCAGAACCGGCTCACCAAAGACGCCGATAAACGGGCTCATTTAGAACTCCAGATTAATATGCTGGCGGAGCAGGAAAGCACCGCAACGTTGCAAATGCTGGAAAAAATTTGCAAGCATCTTGGGATTGAATATGAGGCCGAGGAAGCGCAACAGCTGGCGAAGACCACCGATGTGATCAAGATCGCAAAGACGCTGGAGAAGCTTCAAAATGAAAACAATGAGACTGATTAAACTCCAGCCGACCGCGAGTTGATGCGCTGCTGATGACTACAAAGGATGCGGCTTCTCTACGCCATAGCCTTGCGCAAAGTCCACCCCAATTTCGCGCAATTTTTCTTGTATCTGATTATTTTCTACAAATTCGGCAATCGTCTGAATGCCCATAACATGGCCGATGTGATTGATCGCCTCGACCATCGCGCAATCAATGGGGTCAATCAACATCTCCTTTACAAAGGCGCCATCAATTTTTAAGTAATCAACGGGTAAATGCTTTAGATAGGCAAATGAGGACATGCCGCTACCAAAGTCATCCAGTGAAAAACGGCAGCCGATATTTTTTAATTCGCGAATAAAGGCTGCCGCGCTGGCCAGGTTAATAATCGCTGCGGTTTCAGTAATTTCGAAACAGATGAGGTTGGGCGATATTTTGAAAAGGCCAAATTGCTGCAACACATATTCCAGAAAATGCTCATCACAAATCGACATGCCCGATAGGTTGATCGCCGAAATACCGACTTCTTCTCCGCTTAATGCGCGCGCGGCACAATTAGCAAACGTCGTTCGAATCACCCATCGATCCAGCACCGGCATCAGGCCGTAACGTTCCGCTGCGGGGATGAAGGCCATGGGGGCGATCAGCGAGCCATCTTCATCTGTCATTCTGAGGAGTACTTCGTAATGAATCTGGCCTTCATCGCTTAAAGCCAAGGGCAGAATTTTTTGTGAATACAGCACGAAACGCTCTTCGTCCAAAGCTTTTTGGATACGCCCTATCCAGCCCATTTCACCCTGACGCTGGGCCACTTCGGTATCTTCCTGCGTATAAACATGCACGCGGTTGCGGCCTTTATCCTTGGCGACATAGCACGCAGCGTCTGCCATGCGCAGCACGTCTGCGAGTAATACGCCGCCGTTACTGAATGTGATCAAACCGATGCTGACACCGATCGGGAACACTTTGTCCAGCCATACAAAACGAAAGTCGCTCACGGTTTGACGCAATAATTCCGCCACTCGCAACGCAGGCGCGGTTGCACAAGCCTCAAGCAACACGCCAAATTCATCGCCCCCCATACGCGCCAGTGTGTCGCTTTGGCGTAATTTGCCTTGCATGATGCTGGTCAATTGGCGGAGCAGCTCGTCCCCTGCGACGTGACCACAGGTGTCATTCACGATTTTGAATTGATCCAGGTCGAGATAGAGCATGGTGTGCTCTTTCGCTTCCAGTTTGCCCGATTGAATAGCCAATTCCAGACGTCGCTCGAATTCGCGACGGTTGATCAGATTGGTTAACGCGTCATGGGTGGCCTGATGCGTCATTTCGGTCGCCATCAGCCGCGCTTGGCTCACATCGTGAAACACCAGCACGACCCCGATAATGTGGCCTTCACTGTCTCTGATCGGCGCGGCCGAATCTTCAATGGAAAATCTCGCCCCACCCCGCTGGATTAGTACCGTGTGCTCGGCGAGCCCCGCTGTGAGTTCGTCGCGTAATACCAGTTCAACCGGATTGAATGCCACCTGATTGGTCAGCGTATTCACGATATTGAAAACCGTGAGCAGTGGCTTGCCGATCGCTTCAGTATTGGTCCATCCGGTCATCACTTCGCCCACGGGATTTACATACGTGATACAGCCTTGCGGGTCAGTAGTGATGACGCCATCGCCAATGGATCCCAGCGTGACGCGCAGCCTTTCTTTTTCGGCAAACAAAATAGTTTCGGCTAATTTGCGCTGTGTGATGTCGCGGACGATGCCCACAAAAAAAGATCGATCATCAAGTTCGATGGCGCTAATCGCCAATTCCAGACGAAATAACGTGCCGTCTTTATGCAGCCCGGGTAACTCGACATTCTTTTTGCCTATCACCCTCGCTTCCCCGTGCGCAAGGTAGCGGGCCATCCCTGCATCGTGCGGAGCGCGCATGTCGGGAGGCATTAATATCTTCACATTCTGACCCAGCGCCTCCTCAACGGTGTATCCAAAAATGCGGGAGGCAGCGTCATTAAACGACTGCATGGTCCCATGCTCATCCAGCGTGATAATGCCTTCGCCCACGCCCTCCATCACGGCCCGCATACGTAATTCTTTTTCCGTCGCTTCGCGCTCCGAACGTAAGAGCTTGGACGCGAGCGGTGTGATTTGCCCGCGCAATAATGCCGCGCCACCTATCGCTAGCAGCAGCAGTAAGGGAAGACTCCATTGCAGTTGCTGGCGGATCGGCTGGAACAACTCTTCGGTGTCTTTTTTGACCACCAGCCCCAATCCGGTTGTAGTCAGCGGGGCATAGGCGGCAATCACATTTTTCCCGCGGTAATCCAGCCCTCTGAAAACCCCCGATTTACCCCGGACCGCAAAACTCATCGGCGTGGGCTTATGGTAAATACTGACGCGCTTAACCCGATATATTTTAGGCTGTCGATAAGTGGGAAAACAAACCAAATCATCCGGCATGGGCTCGCACATTCCCACTTCGCCGGTGTGACCTAACTCCTCTCCTTTCATCAGCAAATCTCTGACTAAGGGCAAGGGCTCTTCAACCACAAGCGACCCTATCAGCATATTGTTTTTGAAAATGGGGACAGAGGTACGCAAATAAAAATCCTGGTCCCACAATAGCGAGGTCGAATTGGCCAAGCCCAAATCGGTTTTTATAACGGGGTGGACAGAAAACTGCCCAAACTGAACGAATACTTGATTAGCGTCCCCTCGGATCACAACGCCCCCGCTGTTTGAATGCAGCAAGCTTCGTCCTATGGCATTCAGTTCTTCGGTAAGCGTTTTATTTTGCGGGTCGGCATTTAACGCATGCACGAGCCGGATTAACGTTGGGCGCAGCGCATTACTTTTTGCTCGGGCGATAACCTGACTCACTTCAGCATTAAAAATCGTAGTCTTGCTTTTTAGCGCAAGCGACAGATTTTCGGTCAGCGCCTTTTCCAGCGTGGACTGCTGGGCAGCGAACCCCGCCACGCCCGTGGTCACGGCTGCTACGATCAACAGCGCGGCGCCCACAAACGCAATTTTTTCATCTTCTCTAAAGTACTGCCGGGTTTTATACCAATCTGCTCGCCGCCAACTACTCCACAAGCCTAAACCGACCAAAATCATTCCGATTGCAGTGGGCAGCGCCATGCGTGTGGCTTTAAACCACGAGTACAACAACTCCAGTCGCAGCGAGTATCCCACTAGGCCGGTTAAGCCCAGCAGCAACACCGTGAACGTGGCGATTTGGATGACGACGCCGGTGACTTTGTGCGTCACTTTTTGTGACAGCACCAAGGTTAATCCGGCCAGGGTAAAGCCAACAGCAGTATTGGGCGCCATGCGACCGGGGTGGGAGTTGCCATCGGGGAGCCAGGTATGTGCGCTGGGCCAGTCGATGCCTAAATTGAGGTCAAGTAATATCTCTATCAGCACTAAGCCTGCGATGCCGACCACGAGCGATCCAATCAGCTTTTGCAGCGCAGTTTTTTGCGGAATTTCAAATAGCGGCAATAGCAAGGCAATGCCCAGAAGCACAAAGCACAGTGCGGTATTTATGACCATCGCCACATAATCGGGTCGTATTTGCACCCAAGTGGGATGGTGCAGCCCCCAGCCGAGTAGCACCCAACTGCCTAATCCGACAATCAGCGTTCCGGTCAATGCTTGAGTCGATCCGATTTTTTTCATTCATCCCCGCAGCGCGCGAGTAAGTATACGTAGCAAATCACGCATGATAGAGCATCATGCGCCAAGCGCGTTTACGCTCGCCTGTACAATTCGCCGATGTCCCGAACGCTGCCTGAGTCCTTGCTACCGTTATTGCGCCGCCTGGCGGATGGCCGCTTTCATTCCGGGCAGGCATTGGCGTTGGACTCCGGTATGTCACGTGCGACCGTGTGCAATTTTGTACGCGTGGCGAAGGATCTTGGCTTAAGCGTTCACGCAGTGCGGGGGCGCGGTTACCAACTTGAAACGCCGACCTCCTGGCTGGATAGCGCGCAGATTAATGCCGCGCTCGGTAGCGCCGCAGCGCACTACCATCTGCGCATCGTCGATGCGACCGACTCGACCAATAATCTGTTAATGCAGGCCGCGGCGGCGGGCGCCCCGGATGGCAGCATGGTGTGTGCCGAGTACCAATTCGCAGGTCGTGGCCGACGCGGACGTGCGTGGCATTCGGTGCTGGGAGGGAGCTTGACGTTTTCAGTGTTGTGGCGTTTTGAAGAAGGCATTGCCGCATTGGTGGGATTGAGTTTGGCGGTGGGAGTCGCCATGGCGCGCGCGCTGAATCAACTCAGCCAATTCCCGGTCAAACTCAAGTGGCCCAATGACGTGCTGGTCGATTACCGCAAGCTCGCTGGCATTCTGGTCGAAATTCAGGGCGATATCCAAGGGCCTTCGTTTGCAGTGGTAGGCATAGGATTGAATGTGCGATTACCTGCCGCCCAGCGCGAATCGATTGATCAGGCGGTAATAGACCTGGACGAAATGCAGGTGTATATCAACAGAAACGTCTTGCTAGCCACCTGTTTGCTGGAATTGAAAGCGGTGATGGCCGTGATGCGGCGAGAAGGATTCAAGGGCCTGCGTGCTGAGTGGGAAACCCATCACGCGCATGCAGGTCAGCGGGTAAGCCTAGCCCTGCCTAACGCGCAAACCGTCGAGGGCACCGCGTGCGGTGTAGACGATACCGGAGCTTTTTTATTGCAGGCGGCCAAGGGTGAGTGCATCGCCTATAACGGGGGCGATGTCCGCATGCGCCTGCCGCAGGGTCGCAAGTGAGTACGCGGATATTGTTACTAGATGCGGGCAATACCAGGCTCAAATGGGCAGTGCTGGACACGGCCTTGAATTCCCTGGCGCTACACAAACCAGACTCACACGAGCTGCTTTTATCTGCTCCTTGCCCTTGGCTGGACCAGGGCGTAGCCCCCTATGATGACCTCACAGAATTATTTTGGTTATGGCAAAAATGGGGCGTGTTGGCAGCATGCTATGGGGTCAATGTCGCGGGCGAAGCGAGGGCTGTTTCGCTATCAAACTTGCTGGCTAAATTCGAATTAAAACCTGTCTGGCTCCACGCAACGCGCTATGCATGCGGCGTCAAAAATCTGTATCGCCCGCCCGAAAGTTTAGGTGCCGATCGCTGGGCAGCGTTGCTCGCGGTACGCCAGCGTACGCGCGAAGCTT
This sequence comes from Nitrosomonadales bacterium, assembly GCA_043779595.1. Taxonomy (GTDB): domain Bacteria; phylum Pseudomonadota; class Gammaproteobacteria; order Burkholderiales; family Thiobacillaceae; genus Thiobacillus. Next base: position 18,853 of record JAYWDZ010000233.1, on the reverse strand, counting down.
CATTGATCGTGTCCGCAGGGTCAGCGCTAACGGTAGATGCGATGGATGCCGACGGGCAATTTCTCGGCGGGGTCATTGTGCCGGGGCTGCGTATGATGCGACAGGCGCTCGCGAGTTCTACTGCACAAGTAGGCATACAACATGGTGAAGTGCTGGCGTTTCCGAATACCACCGCAGACGCGGTGGAAACTGGATTGATCGCCGCGTGTGCCGGCGCGATTGAAATCGTGAAGGGCCGCCTCGAAAAACTCTCGGGGGATTTGCCCCGTTTATTTTTAACCGGGGGAGATGCCGCTATGCTGGAGCCTTTTCTGCCACTAGGCGTTGTGATTATTCCGGGTCTGGTGCTGGAGGGTGTTTATTACCTGTCTGTAGAGGAAGGCCTAACGTGAAGTGGCTGACGTGGATATTATTCATAAGTAATCTGGGCGTCGCGGGGTTTTTTCTGGCGGCGGATTTCTGGCGAGGCACGCCCTCAGATACCCATGCGCCATTGAATGTAGATCGGCTGAGTCTGCGCTCGTCCTCACAACATGCAGGCACCTCCCTCGGTCTTCCTCCGGCGACATCTTCATCCGCGCTGTGTGTCGACTGGCGGGGCTTGGATCAAACTGATTTTTCACGCGTGCGAGAGCAACTCAAAAACATGGCCGGTGCGCGCGTGATGTCGTTTACCGAAATGCCGGTGAATATTTATCACTGGGTGATTTTTCCACCCTTACCCAGTCACGCTGCCGCGCTTACCAAACTTGCCGAATTACGTACGTTAGGCATCCAGGATATTTCACCCATTCCGGACGGACGCTGGGCCTCCGGGCTCTCGCTCGGGCTATTTGAGAATGTCGAAGCCGCGCGACGACGCACGCGTGAACTGGAAGAGAAAGGTGTACACGGCACCCTGATAGAAACCCAGCCAAAACCGGGCACTGAATATTATTTTATGATTCGCAGCGACGACGCCGACGCGCTCAAAAGTTTGAACGACGCCAAAACAGCCTTCCCCAACAGCGTGCTGTCACGCGTGGCGTGCAATCGCGGCGCGGGGCAGTAGTTTACTCAAACGTCTGCTTCCAAGCCCAACACCTGACGTGCGTTGCGCGAAGTGACCTCGCTGACCTCTTCAATCGATATCGCCCGCAGCTCTGCCAGAGTTTGTGCAATGCGAGGCAGCTCGCCGGGTGAATTGCGTCCGCGTCCTATCCAAATAGGCGGGATATCAGGACTGTCGGTTTCCAGCACGATAGACTCGAGCGGTAGGTTTACCGCCAAGCGCCGCAGGTTATTGGCGCGTGGCCAAGTGAAAGCACCGCCAAATCCAAGTTTAAAACCGAGCTTGATAAACTCTTGCGCCTGTTGCGGGCTACCGTTAAAAGCATGGGCGATGCCGCTTTTAACGCGGATTCGCCGTAACTGCTTGAGCACCTGATCGGCGGATTTACGGTTATGCAACAACACCGGCAGATCGTATTCCCGCGCGATTTTGAGTTGCTCGACATAAAAGTATTCTTGCGTCGCAAAATCCAGTCCGCGCACAAATAAATCCAAGCCGATTTCCCCAATCGCGACTGGCCGTTGCTTGTCGATTTGGGTACGCAAATCAATCAGATGTTCGGGACGATGGATCGCGATCAACATCGGATGCATTCCCCACGCCGGGCGGCAGCTAGCATAGCGTTCACATATTGCCGCCACGGCAGCAAAATTGTCGCGGCTGATGGCTGGAATAATTTGAGTGCAGACCCCCCCCGCCCTCGCCCGGGCATACTCTAGCTCGCGGTCAGCATCGAACTCCGCTGCATCGAAGTGGCAGTGAGTGTCTATCAGCATAGAAGTTTAAACAGAGGGAGCCACGCCATTACGTAACACTATAGAAGAGCGGTCACCGCTTGATGATTCGTCAGGATCACAAAAAGAAAAACCCCGCTTGGTAAAAGACGGGGTTTATCAACAGACTCCAACCCGCTAAGCGGATTGATGGGTCAGCCTGCTTATTTGAGTTTGGTTTCCTTATAAGCCACATGCTTGCGGGCAACAGGATCGAATTTGCTGATCTCCATTTTTTCCGGCATGGTCTTTTTGTTTTTGGTTGTGGTGTAGAAGTGCCCGGTGCCTGCCGAGGACTCCAACTTGATTTTTTCGCGTCCGCCTTTAGCCATGAGAGTGCTCCTTAGATCTGTTCGCCACGGGCGCGCAGATCGGCCAGCACGACATCAATGCCATTCTTGTCGATGGTGCGCAATGCGGCGTTGGATAAGCGCATGCGAACCCAACGGTTCTCGCTTTCGACCCAAAAGCGCCGGTACTGCAGATTGGGCAGAAAACGACGTTTGGTTCTATTGTTGGCATGGGAAACATTATTCCCAACCATGGGCTTCTTGCCCGTAACGATACATACGCGAGCCATGATGCTGTTCCGTGAATCCGAAAAACGCGATTTATACCATAAGTGACCCTCTTCAGACAAGCTACGCTAATCCATTAAATCTGTCCCGACTCCTTGAAAGATAGAGATGAGGCGCCTGCGACAATGAAATGGTCGAGCACGCGAATGTCGACTAAAGCCAACGCTTCCGCCAGTCGCCGCGTCAATTGACGGTCAGCCTGGCTGGACTCTGCCACCCCGCTGGGGTGGTTATGCGCGAGTATTAACGCGCCGGCATTATGGAATAGCGCGCGTTTAATAATCTCGCGCGGATACACGCTGGTTTGTGTGAGCGTGCCGCGAAACAGTTCCTCTACCGCGATGACGCGGTTTTGCGCATCGAGAAACACGCAGCAAAACACTTCATATTCTTTGCCCCGCAAAATCAGACGCAAATAATCGCGGACAGCTTCAGGAGAATTGAGCGCGTCACCGGCTTTGATATCTTCTTCCAGCGTCCGCCGCGCCATTTCCATCACCGCTTGCAGTAGCGCGAACTTGGCCTCGCCTACGCCAGGTGCGGCGCACGCTGATTTTTTATCGGCGCGGCATAATCCGCCCAGGCCACCGAACATAACCAGTAACTCGCGCCCTAAATCAACCGCACTTTTTCCGACCATGCCGGTGCGCAGAAAGACCGCCACCAGTTCGGCATCAGTCAGCGCAGCGGCACCCTGGCGCAAAAGCTTATCCCGCGGGCGGGTATCGATGGGCCAGTCGGTTATCGCCATTTAATCTCCTCTCCCGTAAAATTATGGGTTCCTCCATTGTTGCGCATTCAGAGCTGTGTCTCTAAACCACTTAAAAATTCTACTGGGTGTCACCGGCGGTATTGCCGCGTACAAAGCAGCCGAACTTTGCCGCTTAATGGTAAAAGCCGGAGCGGACGTGCGCGTAGTGATGACCGGCGCTGCGCAGCGGTTTGTCACGCCGCTCACCTTTCAGGCTTTGTCGGGTAAGCCTGTACTCACTTCGCAGTGGTCGAGCCACGCTGCAAATGGCATGGACCATATCGATGCTTCGCGCGACGTGGACTTAATCCTGGTGGCGCCTGCCACAGCTGATTTTATTGCCAAGCTGGCGCAGGGGCGATCGGATGATTTGCTGAGTAGCGTGTGTCTTGCGCGCGAGGCCCGGCTTGCGATTGCCCCCGCGATGAATCAGGCGATGTGGGCAGCCGCCGCGACGCAACGCAATATTAAGCAGCTCTCCCAGGATGGAGTCACGCTATTGGGCCCCGGCTCCGGCGCGCAGGCGTGTGGGGAAATGGGGTGGGGGCGGATGCTGGAGCCTGCCGAGTTAATAGAGGCATTGCCCGGCTTATTAGGCTGGGGGCTGCTGGCGGGTAAACGCGTGCTGGTCACGGCGGGGCCCACCTACGAGCCCATTGATCCGATACGAGGCCTCACCAATCGCAGTTCCGGAAAAATGGGCTATGCCATCGCTCAGGCCGCGGCCGCGGCAGGTGCTGAGGTATGTCTGGTATCCGGCCCCACCTGCCTGCCCAGTCCGAACGGTGTGCGTCGAGTGGAGGTGCAAACCGCGCTGGAAATGCATGCAGCCGTGATGCGCGAGGTAGATACGACGACGGTATTCATCAGCGTGGCGGCCGTCGCCGACTACCGCGTTGCCACGCCCGCGGCGCATAAACTCAAAAAAAATACCCCGTCACTCACCCTGCAACTCGAACTTAATCCGGACATTCTTGCCGAAGTTGCGACGCTACCCAATGCGCCTTTCTGCGTAGGCTTTGCCGCTGAGACCGAGCGGCTGGCGGAGTACAGCGAAGCCAAGCGCCGCAGCAAAAATCTTGCGTTGATTGTGGGTAATTTGGCGCTGCAGACGCTGGGCCAGGATGAAGCAGAGTTATATCTCTTTGACGATGCGGGTCAGCATACTTGGCCCCGGGCCGATAAATTAACCCAGGCAAGACGTCTGATAGCCCACATTGCCGCGCTTATAACATGATGAAAACCCGACAACTATGAAGATAGATGTGAAGATTCTTGATGCCCGCATGCGGGATCAACTGCCGCAATACGCCACCTCGGGCGCTGCCGGGCTGGATTTACGTGCCTGTATCGATCAGGCTATTACCCTGAATCCGGGCGAAACGCAGCTGATACCCACGGGTTTATCCATCCATATTCGCGATCCGGGGTATGCGGCGCTGATATTACCGCGGTCTGGATTGGGCCATAAACATGGGGTGGTACTGGGTAATTTGGTAGGCCTTATTGATTCGGATTATCAAGGACCGTTGATGATGTCCTGCTGGAACCGCAGCCAGACGGCCTTTGTGCTGGCGCCCATGGAGCGTCTTGCCCAATTAGTGATCGTCCCGGTTATGCAAGCAGAGTTTCAAATCGTGGACGATTTTTCAGCGAGTGCACGCGGCGAAGCCGGGTTCGGGAGTACCGGGCGACAGTAATGTCGGGCAAGCTTACATTTACCTCGTCCGCTTAACTGCAACGCCGAGCCTGAGGCTAAGCAGGCAAGGCATAGTTATTGCTGCATTCCAGAGTCTATACGGGGGATGGCTTGCCATTCCAATCGCGGTATAACAATAACCTGGGTTCGGCAATTGACATGTCGAAGTTGTCTGTCTTGCGTTTTGGCCTCCTGCAATCGCTAGCTTTGATGCTACTGGCGGGCTTAGTCACGATCAGCCTATACCTGAATAAAGCGCCGTCTACTGACGAGGTAGGTGACCTTGCCGCTAAACCGGTAATGGCCACGCAAATCGAATTTATGGCCGAAGCCATGCGACGTACTGCCGAGCGCATCGCGGCCCATCCGCAAACGCTGGCATGTTTCGAATCCTTGGCGCCCAATATCTGCCAGCAACAAGCCGCGAATTTATATGTGCTAAATCAGGATGCCACGGTGTTGTTCGTCACTGATGGCGAGCAGGCATCACGCCAATTGTTGCCAGGATTTTTGCCTGGTGATACGCGACGATTGCTCAATAGCGCCGCTGGGGGGAATACCAGCGCGGCTTCTGCCACTTTTAATTTGTCGCTCTCTCATCCGGTAGTTAACGCGGTCGGCAAACGCTTGGGCTTTGTGATCATTGAACAGAGCGTGCCTCAATTGCAAACCCTGTTTGATACGCTGCCTTTGCCCGAAGCGGCCACCTACGCCGAGTTGCAGCAAGGGCAGGGGAATGGCATGCCGACCGTGCTGATGCGGCGCGGCAATCAGGCGATCAAAAAAGGCAACAGCCCACGCTTGATTGCTCTGCAGGGCACCCCGTGGAAAATTGCAGTGTGGAATAACAATAGGCCTGAAATCGCCAATATCGCGCCGTATTTACTCGCGTGGTTGATGGTAAGTGTCATCATTGTCGCGCTGGTTGCGTCCAATTTATGGCTGTTGCGCAATCGTGTGCAGGACAATTTGCGGGTGCTGGTCAAACTTACTAATGATTTGCGCCAGCAACGTTTACGCACGGATTACGTGGTGAATCTTTCGGAGTTCGAAGGCCCGTTAAACACCATGTTGAAGCTGGGCAAAATCATGCTCGGCAAACAGAAGGAAGCGACGGTGCAGGCCCGCGTGGATCATTTATCCCAAGTGCACAATCGACGTAGTTTTGAAGAAAAACAAAAGGAACTCTTCGCCACCTTAAAAGAAGGCTGGACACACAGTTTGCTGATTCTGGATATCGATAATTTCAAACAGGTGAACGACACCTTCGGCCATGAAGCCGGTGATCAGATGATTATCAAATTTGGGCGCGCGCTGAAAAGCTGTTTGCGCACCAGCGATTTTATTGCGCGTTTGGGCGGCGACGAGTTTTGTGTGTTGTTTCCGTATACCCCGCTGGACCGTGCCAAAGAACTGTCTGAGCGTCTGCGCGAAAACATGCCGGACAGCGTCGAGCTCATCCCGGGCGTGATGCAGAAACTTTCATGGAGTGGCGGCCTGGGTGAATACAGTCAAAACGACAGCCAGGAAAACGAGGCGCTAGCGCGAGCCGATGCGGCTTTACTCGAAGCCAAGCGTAGTGGGCGCAATACCACACGCGTTAGCGTTGCCGCTTAAGCCTAATCAAACGCGCGCCGTACTGGAAAATGGCCAGCGCGAGCGATAGCCAGCCCATTACCAACACCGGCCCATTCCCCCAGCGCACATATGGCGTACTGCCGGTGTAACCGATAACCGTGCCTTGTAAAACGCCCGTGGTAAAAGGCGGTAGATACGCGAGCATTTCACCCTTGGCATCAATCAGCGCAGTCAAGCCGGTATTGGTGGCGCGCAACATCATCCGGCCGCTCTCGAGCGCACGCATTTGCGAAATCTGGGCGTGTTGCCACAGTGCTAGCGAATCGCCAAACCAGGCAATATTGCTCGCGTTAACCAGCACGCTCGCAGCGGGCAATTGGCGAATGATCTCTTCCCCAAACACGTCTTCATAGCAAATATTCATCGCCACGGATTGCCCGCCGACTTGCAAGGGGCGTTGGATCGTGCTGCCACGGGCAAAGTCAGAGAGCGGAATATGCAGAATTTCTATCACCCAGCCCCACACCGATTTCAGCGGAATATATTCGCCAAACGGCACCAAATGAAACTTGTGATAGGCCTGCGTGGGCGCAGTCCCAAAACTTAACACGCTGTTGTAATACGCCGAATGAAGCGAGCCCGTCGGTAAGCCAGCCAGAATATCGCCGCCATTTTGCCGACCTATTTGCACCAGGCCGACGCGATACGCTTCAGGCAACTCGTCTTCAAAGACTGGCAATGCGGTTTCGGGTAACACGATTAATTGCGCGGGATGTGAGGCGACGAGACGGGCATAAAGCGCGAGCGTGGTCGCGGTTTTTCCTGGTTGCCATTTAATGTCTTGCGGGATGTTTCCTTGTACCAGCGCCACACTGGAGTTGTGACCCGTGGGGGTGGTCCAGGTTTGCCTGTCCAAGCCAAAGCTCACCATCAGCATCAACACTATGCCACCCAGCGCACTTAACAGTCGGCTATGCGATCGTCGATGAATGAAACTCCATACGATTAATCCAGCCAGTAACGCGCTTAGATACGATAGACCATAAACTCCGATCACCGGTGCATAGGCGGCTAAAGGGCTATGGGGTACATGCGCGTATCCAATTGCAAGCCAGGGGAAGCCGGTAAATATCCAGCCGCGAACCCATTCCTGCAGCATCCAAAGCGCGGGCGCCAGCCATAACAGCGCCTGTTTACGTTGGCGCAAGTGTACGAATATCGCAGCCGCGCTTGCAGGAAACAACGCAAGAAAGGCGCAAAACAACAAGGTCGCGAGCCCCGCCAACCACGCCGCCATGCCACCGTATTGATGCAGGCTGATATAAATCCAGCTCACCCCCGTGCCGAAAAAGCCCAGGCCAAAAATAAAGCTGGATAAAAACGCCGAACGGGATGAAGAGGCAGCATGCCACTGCCAGAACAAAAGCGTGAGCCCCACAATGGACAGCGGATAAAAATTAAACGGCGCAAAGCCTGCGACCGTGAGTATCCCCGCCGCGAGGCTAAAGAGTAGCGACCGCACTAAACGTTGGCTTCGAAATCGACGTGTCCGTCGATCACGGTGTAGCGCACCTGGCCTTTCATCGGGTGGCCAAGAAAAGGCGTGTTTTTGCCTTGGCTTCGCAACGTGTGGCGGCTCACTTGCCACTCGCACTCGGCATCAAAAATGCAAATATCGGCAGGCGCATCGAGCGACAAATGACCACTGGCGATCCCCATGATTTGCGCGGGCTGCCATGACACCAGTTCAATTGCCTGACTCAAGGTAACGCCCATTTCGTGCGCCCATTTCAACGTAAGCGGCAAGAGCAATTCCACGCCCGATGCGCCCGGAGACGATTCACCAAACGGCACCTGCTTTTCGTCGTCATCAACCGGCGTGTGGTCGGAACAGATAGCGTTGATGTGCCCGTCGCGCAAGCCTTCGCGAATCGCATCGCGGTCGCGTAAACCGCGTACCGGCGGCGCCAGATGCATGTTTGCATCAAAGCCGGTCAGATCCATTTCCGACAAATGTAAATGCGTGGTGGCGACATCACAGGTGATCGCTAGACCTTCGAGCCTGGCTGCGCGCACCATCGCAATGCCCTCGCGTGTCGACAGCCGCGTGATGTGAACGCGCGCACCGCTGTGCCGCGCCAGTTGTAAAATAGTCGCCAACGCCACCGTTTCAGCCAGTGCCGGAATGCCGGGCAAACCCAGACGACTCGCCACCGCGCCATCGTGCGCCACCCCGCGTCCCAAGTGAAAATCCTGGGGTCTCAACCACACCGCGCAATCGAAAGTGGCGGCATATTCAAGTGCCCGCAATAAGGCCTGCGTATCCATCATCGGCACATTTGCCTGAGTAAATGCAACGCAGCCCGCTTCGCGCAGTTCGGCCATCTCAGTCAACATTTTGCCTTCGAGTTTTTGGGTCAACGCGCCCAGCGGATACACGCGTGGACCGGGCAATGTTTTGGCGCGAAACTTCAGCATTTCAACCAAGCCAGGCTCGTCCAGGGGCGGTTCGGTATCGGGCGGGCAGGCCAGCGAAGTAATCCCACCCGCCGCTGCGGCCAACATTTCAGACACCAGCGTGGCCTTGTATTCAAACCCCGGCTCGCGCAACCGCACGGAGAGATCGACCAGGCCAGGGCAGACGATAAGCCCGGAGGCGTCGATTTCGCGGTCCGCTTCAAAAGCGCTTGGCGCGTTACCTACGCCAATGATTTTCCCAGCTGCGACGTAGATATCCGCAACTTGATCCAGCTGATTTTTGGGATCAACTACGCGGCCGTTTTTAATATGGAGCTTCATGCCACGCGCCTGCTTGAAGTAAGACGCATCATGCCACGCGCCTGCTTGATATAAAGGCGCATCACGCCGCGCCTCCGGCCAGTAAGGCCATCACTGCCATGCGTACTGCAATGCCGTAGGTAACTTGCGGCAGGATCACCGACTGCGCGCCATCGGCGACTTCCGAGTCGATCTCCACCCCTCGATTCATCGGGCCGGGGTGCATCACAATTGCATCGGGTTTGGCGCGCGCCAATTTGTCGAGCGTCAGCCCATAAAATTTGAAATATTCCTGCGTCGAAGGTAAGCGTGCGCTTTTCATCCGCTCGCTTTGCAGACGCAACATGATGATCACATCGCAGCCGACAAGGCCCGCTTGCATGTCATGAAAAACCTTCACGCCCATTTGCTCAACGCCCATCGGCAGCAACGTTTTAGGGGCGATGACGCGCACTTCCGGCACGCCTAGCGTAGTCAGTGCGTGAATTTGCGAACGCGCGACGCGCGAGTGCAACACATCCCCGACGATCGCGACGGTGAGGTTGTGAAACTCGCCCTTGTAGCGGCGGATCGTAAACATGTCCAACAGGCCTTGGGTCGGATGCGCATGGCGACCATCGCCCGCATTGACAACCGAAATGTGCGACGCCACGTGCCCGGCAATAAAGTGCGCCGCACCGCTTTGGCTATGCCTCACCACAAACATGTCGGCGTGCATTGCCGCCAGATTGTCGACTGTATCGAGTATGGTTTCGCCCTTGCTTTGACTCGAAGTCGCGATGTTTAAATTGACGACGTCGGCCGATAAACGTTTGGCGGCGATTTCGAAGGTGGTACGGGTGCGGGTAGACGGTTCAAAAAACAGATTGAAGATTGATTTGCCGCGCAGTAACGGGACTTTTTTGACATCACGCTGGCCGACATCCATGAACGATTCGGCAGTGTCGAGAATTTTAATCAGCATTGCGCGCGGCAAGCCGTCGAGAGTCAGCAGGTGCTTCAGTTGGCCGTCGGCGCTTAATTGTCGATTCATGCGAGCGTGATTATGAGGCTTCCATTGTCTTCGCGCGAGAGGGTCAGACTTTGCTTGGGGGGGATTTCAACACTCAAGCCCGTGAAGTCCGGGCGGATTGGCAGCTCGTGCCCCCCGCGGTCCACTAACACCGCCAATCGAATCGACGCGGGCCGACCGTAGTCGAATAACTCGTGCATCGCCGCGCGCACCGTGCGACCGGTATAAAACACATCATCCACCAGGATCACCTCGCGGCCTTCCATTTCGAAAGGCAGATGCGATGGTTTTACTTGGGAATGCAGCCCGATGCGCGAAAAGTCGTCACGATAATGGGTGATGCTCAACATGCCGAGTGGCGTTGAAACCTGCAATGCCTTATGCAAGCGCTCGGCAATCCAGACCCCCCCACTGTAAATCCCCACCAGCGCGGTTTCAGAGCCAAGTTTGGGGCGGATAGTATCGACCAGCCGGGTAATCAGGCTATCGACGTCAGGCAGTAAGGCGGCCATCAAAAAAATCCTGCAATATGAGTTGAGCGGCAACCGCATCCAGCATCGCCTTATTCTGTTTACCGTGTATTCCTGCTGCGTGCAACTCGGATTCGGCGGCGGTACTGGTAAAGCGCTCGTCGACCAGAAACACGGGGCGCTGAAAACGCGCCTCCAGTTTTTTGCTGAAATTACGCGCCACACGCGTCATGGTATGTTCAGAGCCATCTTCGTGTGTCGGCAAACCCATCACCAGCAACACCGGTTGCCACTCCAGAATTAGTTTTTCAAAAGCGATGAGTCTGGCATCGGTGGATTGCGCGTGGATGACAGACAAGGCATGCGCGACGCCTATCCCCAATTCCCCCGACGCGACGCCGGTTCGCTTTAATCCCAAATCAAAAGCGAGGACCGTGCCGCGTTCAAGCTCAGGCATTGCGTGCCCAAGGGATCAAGCGTGGCCCGCCTGATGGGATAAATTGGAAAAATCGATACCCAGTAAGCGCATCGCGGCGTGCAGTCGCTCACCCGGCTCGAGATCAAAAATAACCTGGGGGTCTGCGGCGACTGAGAGCCAGGCGTTGTTTTTGATTTCTTCTTCCAGTTGCCCCGGCTCCCAGCCGGCGTAACCCAACGACACCATGAATTTATTAGGCCCCGCACCTTGGCTCACGGCTTCTAGCACGTCCTTCGACGTAGTCAGGCTCAGCGTATCGTTTACGGTAATGGTCGAAGTAAAAGTCAACGGAGGCGTATGCAACACAAATCCACGTTCGGTTTGGACCGGCCCGCCAAAATATACCGTTTGCCTATGCAGGCGCTCGGGCAAAGACAACCCGATCTGGGCAAACAGCGTAGACAAATCCAGCTCTATCGGACGATTGATCACGACGCCCAGCGCACCTTGTTCTCCGTGGTCGCAAATATAGGTGAGCGTGCCATTGAAATTCGGGTCGACCATATTGGGCATGGCGATCAGAAAGTTATGCGTAAGATTGACAGTATCCATGTGCCTCTCCATTTTATGCTCACTCAGCAAGAACCCAAACGAGAGATTTCGTTTGTTCTAACAGTAACGGCTAGCAAAGTGCATACCTGAATACATCGGTTCGGTAGATAACCAAATGTATATTGCATGCCACTATTTCAGGTACGGATAGTGGAGCAGGTCCGCACATGGTTTGCAATCGGCGGCGCCCTATTTGGCAGTAGCTTGTGAGTGGCTCATGGCCTTATCGATGTAAGCAATTGAGACAGCAGAAATAATAAAAGCCAGATGGATTAGCGTTTGCCACAACAGCGTTTTCTCATCCAGATTGGGTGCATTGATAAACGACTTCAGCAGGTGGATAGACGAAATTCCGATGATTGCGGTGGCGAGTTTCACTTTCAGCACATTTGCATTCACATGCGATAGCCATTCGGGCTCGTCGGGGTGCCCCTCCAGATTCAGTCTGGAAACGAAAGTTTCGTAGCCGCCCACGATCACCATAATCAGCAGGTTGGAGATCATTACGACATCGATCAACCCGAGCACGATCAGCATGATTTTTTCTTCGGTGAGCGTCATCGTGCCGACCACCAGATGCTGCAACTCCACCATAAAGTGCACTACATAAACGCATTGCGCGATGATGAGCCCTAAATAGAGCGGGACTTGCAGCCAGCGGCTGCCAAATAAAATGGAAGACAGCACGTTCCCTCGGCGTACACCGGGCGGATTAGAAGTAATGGGTTTCATAAAGGTTGGCCGAAGTAAAAGTGGGTTTACGATTTATTTAAGGACTGCGCGATTTACTACAAAACGTAGCGCGCCAGGTCTTCGCGTGCAGCCAGGCTGGCGAGGCGATCCGTCACCAGTTGCGCGTCCACGTTGAACGCGCCTGTTTTTTCGCCCGCTTCAAATGAAATCTCTTCCAGTAGTTTCTCCATCACCGTGTGCAAACGCCGCGCGCCGATGTTTTCAGTGCGCTCGTTGACTTCAAATGCGATTTCAGCGATGCGTCGAATACCGTCAGCTGTAAAACTTAACGTGACGCCTTCGGTAAGCAGTAGCGCCTCGTACTGTCGGGTAAGACAGGCATCGGTCGCGGTCAAAATGCGCTCGAAGTCTTCAATCGACAAGGCCTGGAGTTCCACGCGTATCGGCAGGCGGCCTTGCAACTCAGGGATCAGGTCAGAGGGCTTGGACAAATGAAACGCGCCGCTCGCAATGAATAAAATATGGTCGGTTTTCACCATGCCGTACTTGGTGGACACGGTGGTGCCTTCGATCAAGGGCAGCAGATCGCGTTGCACGCCCTGGCGCGACACATCGCTACCGTGGGTTTCACTACGATTGGCGATCTTGTCAATTTCATCCAGGAACACAATTCCGTTCTGTTCGACTGCTTCAAGCGCTTGCAGTTTGGTTTCCTCGTCGTTGATGAGTCGACCAGCTTCTTCTTCGATCACCAGTTTCAAGGCTTCGCGCACTTTCAGTTTGCGTGTTTTGCTACGCGCACCGCCCATGTTTTGGAACATGCCTTGAAGCTGCTGCGACATTTCTTCCATGCCGGGCGGCGCAAAAATTTCCATACTCGCTGCGGGGGTCGCAAGGTCAATTTCGATATCCTTGTCGTCCAGTGCGCCTTCGCGCAGTAGCTTGCGCAAGCGTTGGCGCGCCGCGCTGTCTTCACGCGGCGCGGCGGTGTCATTAAAACCGACATTGCGGGCAACAGGCAGCAACACGTCGAGTATGCGTTCCTCAGCCGCTTCTTCCGCGCGAAATTGCACCTTTGAAGTCGCTTGCTCACGCGTCTGTTTGATCGCGGTTTCCATCAAATCGCGAATGATCGTATCGACATCCCGTCCTACGTAACCGACTTCGGTAAATTTGGTCGCTTCGATTTTGATGAAAGGCGCGTTCGCCAGTCGCGCCAAGCGCCGGGCGATCTCGGTTTTACCCACGCCGGTCGGCCCGATCATCAAAATATTTTTCGGCGTAATTTCCTGGCGCAACGGATCCGCCACCTGCTGCCTGCGCCAGCGATTACGCAATGCCACCGCGACGGCGCGCTTGGCCGCAGCCTGCCCAACAATGTGTTTGTCGAGTTCGTGGACAATTTCTTTAGGCGTGAGTGGAGTCATAGGAGTCAATGTGGAGGCTGGGCAGGGAGAAAAAAAGAAAGGCTATATAACATGGGGCTACCGTCCCATTCTTCAAGCTTCAACCCCCTCAAGCTTTTACCGCTTGAAGCCTGGATAGCTTCAAGCGTCGCCCAGGGTTTCTATTGTGTGATTCTGGTTGGAATAAATACAGATATCGCCCGCGATGGTGAGCGAGCGCTTCACGATTTCGGTAGGTGAAAGTGCTGTATTTTCCAGCAGCGCTCTTGCAGCGGACTGGGCGTATGCGCCACCCGATCCGATTGCGGCAATGCCCAGCTCGGGTTCGAGTACATCGCCATTGCCCGTCAAAATCAGCGTGTACTCGTGGTCGGCCACTGCCAGCATCGCTTCGAGTCGGCGCAACATACGGTCGGTACGCCAGTCCTTGGCGAGTTCCACCGCGCTGCGTAATAAATGGCCATGGTGTTTTTCCAGTTTGGACTCGAAGCGTTCAAACAACGTAAACGCATCGGCGGTCGCGCCCGCAAATCCTGCCAGCACTTTTTCCTGATACAACCGACGCACCTTGCGTGCGGTGGATTTGATGACGATGTTGCCCAGCGTCACCTGGCCGTCACCGCCCAGTGCAACGACGGCACCGCGCCGGACGGAAAGAATGGTAGTGCCGTGATATTGATCCATCAGAGAGTCAGACTTTGAACAAGGGGTGAACAGCAAGTAGGGGTGCGATCCGAAAGGAAGGTTCCCACCAGTGACTTATATGATTTTGGCAGGCTGGAGTTGAGCCAATTGATCGATATTCATAATGCGAAACAACTCATGAATAAAGGTATGGTGGCCACGGATGGTGATGGCTTTACCCTCACCCAACCATTGCATTAAAATCCCGATGAGATTACTCACGCTACCATAATCCACGCGCGTGACTTGCGCCATATCCAGCACAATATTGGCGTGATCGGCCGCATAGCTGCTCATCTGTTCAAATGCGGTTTCATTTTTACTCGAGATTACGCCGCTTAATACCAAGGCATCATCCTGGGCTGCGGGTGGCGGCTCGGGCACTTGCACCACTTGGGCGGCCGAAGTTTCGATCCACGAGGGCGGCGATACCTCAAAGTGCACGGCATAGTTCACCGCCAGGTCTTCAAACTCGTCCTTGCGGCCCAGCAGTTGAAATAGCTCCAACAACAGCAGCCAGTGTGAAGCGCGCGTATGCGTGGCACGATTCAAATCTTGCAGTAACTGGATTAGCCGCTCGACGCCACTGACCTGAAATTTATGTTTTACTTTTTGCGAGTTGGCGAGAATTTCAGCGCATTGCCCCGCACCCGTTTCGTCCACCATTTCGATACGTGAAAAATCCAGCCGGATGGTAGCGTTGTGAGGGGCTTGCGCAAGCTCGGTGCGCAGGTTGGCGCAAGCCTTGGCATCAAGCAGACTGGGCAGGGAGGCGCTGCTCGCTTGGCTTTCTACCGCGACGGCCTGCTCCGCTTTAACGCCTTGCCAAACGGGCGGAGAAGTTTCAAAGCGCAACGCGTAATCCAACGCGAGTTTTTCAAAATCCCGTTCGCGCGTTTGTAGGCGGTAAAGATCAAACAACATGTGCCAGGTGCGCGCATCGTTATTCGCCAACGTGGATTTTAGTTTGGCTTCGGCCGCATCGGCTTGGTCGTTGGCAAACAGAATCGCCGCTTCGTCCAGCGACGACTCGGGAGCACCGCTGGATTCATCCACTATGATCCCGCTATTATCCGCAGGAAGCGCGCCCAGCATATGTGTCAAATCGGGCTCTACTTCACGTGGGGCGGGTGCCTCAGGAGGTTTATCTTTGCCTTTTTTAAAAAAAGAAATGGCCACAGTATCGGTCGGTTGGATGGGTGTGAATGCAGTCGCAAAAAATGGGCAGTGGGCGAAGTTACTAAATAATATTAGTGCCGGTTTTTGTCGGCAACAAGAAACCACATATTACCAGCAAGCAGCGCCATCAAAGCAAGCATTACCACGATGCTCGGTCCGCTTGGTAAATCAGCCAACGCCGAAAGTATCAATCCCACAGCGTAAGCGATCGCGCCCAACCCGATGCCGAGTCCGAGCGCGCGCCTACCTTGCGCGCGACGTACTGCTAACGCGGGCAGAATCAAGCTGGCAAATACCAGATACACACCTATCAATTGAACTGATGCGGTGATAGCCAGCGCAAAAATAAGATAAAAGCCCAGTCGTCCCAGGCGCTCGCCCAAAAAGGCCCAGACCAATAATAAAATCCCGTATAGCAGCGTAATTTGCATAATCTGCGCAGTGCTGACCCACAAAATTTGCCCCGATAGTAGCTCGCTTAAATGCTCGCCGCCTTGTGGGTCGTGCGAAAGCAACAGCACGGCGAGGCTTGCGGCCACCACAAAGGTCGACCCAATCAATGACTCTAAAATTTCTGGCCAGCGCTGCTCGCACCACGCCAAAAAAGTCGCTCCAATCAATGCCGCGGCGGTGGCAGCAAGTTGAGCTTGCCAAGCCGGGGCGTCTCCCCCGAGCGTGTGCGCCAGGATGACACCGAGCACCGCCAATTGCGCGACTGCAAGATCGAGAAAAATAATCCCGCGCGCGAGCACACGCCGTCCCAGCGGTACATGCGTTGCCAGCACCAACATTCCGGCGATTAAGGGCGGCAGTAACAGTGCGGGATCGAGTGCCGCCCAGTTGAGTGCGAGACTACTCATGTGCGGCTTTCAGTAATTGATCGAGGGTATCGTCGAATAAACCAAACAAATCCTTGGAGCGCGCCGAGCCGCCGACGGTAAACGGCACCACGACCACCGGAATGGCGGCGTGTTCGGACAGCCACTGCGCCGGGCGTGGACTCTGGTAGGCGGCCCGTATCACCATCTTGGCAGGTGTGGTTTTTAGCTGTGCAGCGATTTCAGCCAGATGGCTGATCGAGGGCTCAACGCCCGGTTTAGGTTCGAGTACCGCTACTTGCTTTAGTCCAAGCCAGTCTTCTAGATACGGAAAAGCCTGATGCTGGACCGCGACGCTCTTGCCCTTGAGCGGCAACGCCTGTGTTTGCCAGCGCGCCATCGCCGCAGTCCAGCGGGTATTGAAGGCATTCAACCGCTCTTTATATAGCGCAGCATGTTCGGGATCAATTTCAGCCATGCGGGTGCCGAGCGCCTGCGCGACGCGAGCAATATTGCGCGGATCAGTCTGAATATGCGGATTGCCGCCGGGATGCACGTCGCCTTGCGAACGGTCGAGCAAGGCGGGTTTTTCGCGCATCGCCACAAAGCGGGTTGCCTCGAAATAGCCCGGCTGCCCGGGCTGGATCGCCGCGTTTCCTGATTGCCGCAGCAACACCGGCAACCAGCCGATCTCCAGCTCCGCGCCAGTACACACCGCCAGTTGCGCGCGCCGCATCTGCGCAATCAAACTGGGACGCGCCTCGATATGGTGAGGGTCCTGAAAAGCCGTGGTGGCGGTATAGACCGTAATGGCCTCGCCACCCAGTTCGGTCGCCAGTGCACCCCATTCGGGCTCGCAGGCAAATATATTGAGCGTGGCATGCGCCAGCGTCGGCAACGTAAGAAAAGAAAGTATCAGTAAACGAAAATGGGTCATGTCGATTCCTTAAAAAGTGTGCGCGCCGTGCGCGCCGAGGCTGTAGATGTATTGCACGAACCACTGGTTTTCATCCTGTCCCTGCATCGCGCGGTCCTTGGAATATTGCAGTCGAAAGCGGGTGAATTCGGACGGTGAATAATCGACCATCAGCGAGTGTCGCGTGGGGTCGTAATTAGAGCGTGGCAAGTTGGCGTCGTTGGCGCCGAATTCTCGGGTGCCAGGAGACAACCGGTCATAGCGATAGCCCGCGCGCCAGCGCGGCATGAACTGGTACACGCCCTGCGCATAGCCGCCATACTGAACCGTGCGATACGCGCCGGTGACGCCTCCGCCGCAGGACGATGGATTAGCTGCAAGCACGTCGGTGCATAGCAGCGCGCCCTCTTCAGTACGACGGAATAATTCGGACGCGAATTTGAAATTGTTCACCGTTGCGTTACCCAGCGGTGCCCACTTCCATACAAAATCCGCGACCCAGGTTTTGCTGTCACCGCTATAGTGCGTCTCAACAGGCACACCGGCAAAATCGGACAGCGTGCCACTGCGCGCTGCGGCGCGGGTCGACAAATACGACAGCCCACTGCGCCAGCTGTGTGAATCGCCTATGTCGCCACCCACATGGCCAAACAACGTGTAACTGCCAAAGCCGTTTTTGTTGCGGTCGGTGCCGGGGAAGTTTGCGCCGCGCCCGACTTCTGCGCCGAGCTCGGTGAATAAATTGGTCGGTGCGACCCATTTCAATTGCAGGCCGTCCTGGCTATAGGCTTCGCCAAACAACGCCTGATACATCAGATTTTGCGTAGCGAAATCCCACGCGTGCGGGTGCTGCTCATTCTGGTAACCCAGACTGGAACGGAATCGGCCGCCTTTAACCGTCAGCCCATTACTCAAGGACAAAGTCTGAAACCAGGCTTCTTCCACGCCGACCGACCCGTCGCTGACGACGGCGTTCAAGTACCCCCGAAAATACGGATCTACATTGGCCGCGATGACCAGCTCGGACTCGTTGACCGAAAAGCCGCGCGTGGTGCCAGTGGGCTGGCCATGGGGTAAAAAACCGGTAATGCGGCGCTCGGGCAAATCGCGCTGGTGCGCATAATTGCCTTGCAGAATCAGCGAGATTTCTGGATTAAACGCAGTCGGGCTACTAGTTGCGGGCGCGATCTCGGCTGTCTCGGCAGCAGGTTTTACGGTGGGGTCAGCTTGTCGCTCCGCATTTTGCAGCCGCGTTTCCAGCGACTGGATACGCGTTTCGTAGTCGGTTTTCATTTGTTTGATTTCGGCGCGCAACGCGTCCAGATCGGCATCGGCATAGGCATAGGCCGGGAAGGCGACAGCAAGCGCTGCCACCAGCAGGGTGGGTCGTAACATGTGGTACTCCGTGTTCAAAGCAATAGCAAAACCTGACGGGCG
>JAYWDZ010000232.1:0-1689 GCA_043779595.1 Nitrosomonadales bacterium | reverse complement strand
TGGAATTCTCACAGGTCTTCCGCCGGAACGCTGGGATGCAGTCATGGGGTGGGTGTTACCCTTGTTGCCAAGTAAACTGCGCTTCGCTAATCCTGGCGACAAACTGCATAAGCTTGCCGGTGTGGTGTGTTCTAGAAGCAAGGAAAGCCTGTATCTCGGGCTGGTTTCCCTCTGGGATGATCCCACCTCAATCGTTCTCGGTAGCAAAGAGTCGACCACAGTGATTACTGATCGCAGCAGGTGGCCGGATTTAACCGACTTGACACAACAGATGATGGCGCTGGACACAGTAAGTTATCTTCCAGACGACATCCTCGCCAAAGTGGATCGTGCGGCCATGAGCGTGAGCCTTGAAACGCGCTTGCCGTTTCTGGATCACCGTGTCATGGAGTTTGCCTGGCGCCTGCCAATGTCCATGAAGGTGCTGAATGGCCAAAGCAAGTATGTGTTGCGACAGGTGCTGTATAAACATGTTCCCAGGAAATTGATTGAGCGTCCCAAAATGGGCTTCAGCATTCCACTGGGTAGCTGGTTACGAGGGCCATTGCGTGAATGGGCTGAGACCTTATTGGATGAGTCGAGAATTAAGAAAGAAGGTTTTTTTGACCCGGCGCCGATCAGAAAAAAATGGCTCGAACACCTCTCCGGTAGATGTAACTGGCAGCATCAGTTATGGGCAGTATTGATGTTTCAGTCTTGGTTGGAATTTACGGATAATGAATCGCGAGCGTATGTGCAATAAATGTTTAAACCCACAAATTTAATACTGTCACCGGCAACGCCAGCTGCAATTTTGCTGTATGGAATTGTTTTCGGATTTGCAACGTGGTCCTATCTGGGATGGCAGTGGCAACGCAACCATACCATCGCTCTTTACGGTGCAATTGCAATTTGGGCTAGCGTTGTAATTGTTCGCCGATGGCGGTCAACTGGCTATTCTTTAAATCGATTGGATATTCTTTTCTATACATTTCTGCTTTGGGTGTTGGGGTCAGTCGCAGCGCACTGGTGGACGGGGACGATTCAATATTTGGAACTCATGCCTTTCTTTGTCGTTTTGCCCTATCTACTGGGTCGCCTAATGGTGATCCAGGATAGGCAATTGTTCCAGAAAATATTGATCGGGATGGCGGGCGTTTTATTGTTATTGCTGCCATTCGAGTATTGGAAAAATAGTCGGCCTGGATTTCTTTACGAAAATTCGCCTGCCCCGTTACTGTTTGGGCAAGGTCACGGCGTCATGCTCACGGGCTTACTGTTTTCGGCTGCCTTTTTAGCGTTGACTTCCAGGTTGCTATCTCCCCCTGAAACCAATGTAAAGCCAACAAATCATGCCAGATGGTATAAGTTTCTTGGCTATCTAATGGTGGGCGCACTAGTTACGGCAATGGTCTGGATTTCGTCTCGGGGATCGGTAGTGGGACTAGCCTTGGCAATGATTGCGCTGCTCCTCTTTTCTTCCTTCTATGGCTGGAAAAGAAAGCTAGGCCTGTTGTTTTATATCGGCTTGATAGCGCTGGTAGCGCTCACGTTCTCATTCCAGAATAAAGTCCATAAAGAGTATTATCGGCAAGTTTTTGAACCACCAGATATGGCGCTGAAGCAGGTGCCGAATCAGGTGCCAAGGCTGGAATATGGCAAGCCCATACTTGGTGCACCTGTTTGCAAAGCTATTCCAAATTCAATATC
>JAYWDZ010000231.1:0-1692 GCA_043779595.1 Nitrosomonadales bacterium | reverse complement strand
CCAAAAAGCCGTGCGTCTAACCTCGGGCGCCTTGAACTGACCGATATACCCGGCAGACGCTGCCTCGATAAGGGGCAGCTTGAATTTGACCAGACCGTATGCAATATGTGCGACACCCAAGACAAACAGGAACCATGCAACTAC
This sequence comes from Nitrosomonadales bacterium, assembly GCA_043779595.1. Lineage (GTDB taxonomy): Bacteria > Pseudomonadota > Gammaproteobacteria > Burkholderiales > Thiobacillaceae > Thiobacillus. Next base: position 1,548 of record JAYWDZ010000231.1, on the reverse strand, counting down.
GTTTGACATATATTTGTGCTCCGTTGATGAAATAGTGAGAGAGATGCCCAACGAGCTAAGCGGTGTGAGTAAGGAGCGTCCGCTTGAGCGGAGTGTTCTGCGGCGCTGTCGCCGAAGCGAGCTGCGCTACAACTTCTCTCTTCGCCAACGGGGCAGCTCAGGGTTCGACTAGAGCTCTATTTTTTTTAGTTTATATCAGTAGTGTCCGGAGATTCGAATTTAAACACACAGTAACTAATTGAATACAATTTATTAAATGCGATATTTTTTTGTAACCGATTTCAACTTGCAGCAGACTTCTGACATTTGTCGGGAGTCTGGATATGCATACAGGGAAATTGGTGTTCGCTCAATTAATGGCGCATCTGCCATTGCACACATTCCGTCAGTGCGTAGCCAAGTATCCAAGCCGATATCCGACACTCAAATTCTCACATCTCGATCAGTTCCTCTGCCTTGCCTTCGCGCAACTGACTTATCGCGAGAGCCTGCGCGACATCGAAACCTGTCTGCGTGCCCATCAAGCCAAGCTCTATCACTTGGGCATCCGGGGCAACATCGCCAAGAGCACGCTGGCCGATGCCAACGAATCTCGCGACTGGCGCATTTATCAGGATTTCGCGCTGAGCCTAATCCAGACCGCCAGAAATCTCTACATCAACGACAGTTTTGCCGTGGAACTGAAACATACCGCGTATGCGCTCGATACCACAACTATCGACCTGTGCTTGAGCGTCTTTCCATGGGCACGCTTCCGCTCCACCAAAGCTGCCGTCAAGATGCATACGCTACTCGACCTGCGCGGCAATATTCCAACCTTCATCCACATCAGCGACGGCAAGATGCACGAGGTCAATGTGCTCGACATCCTGATACCCGAAGCTGGCAGTTTTTACATCATGGATCGGGGCTTCACCGATTTCGCTCGCTGGTTTACGCTGCATCAAGCACAGGCGTTCTTCGTTATTCGTGGCAAATCCAATCTGCTCTGTCGTCGCATCTACTCGCGCGTCGTAGACAAGTCCACTGGGCTGCGTTGCGATCAGACCATTGCATTGACCGCTCCCAAGGCAAGCCACGATTACCCGCAACACTTGCGACGAATCAAATTTTACGATGCCAAACACGACAGGCACCTGGTCTTCCTAACCAACAACTTCGATTTGCCTGCGCTGACAATCGCTCAGCTTTATCGTTGCCGATGGCAGGTCGAACTATTCTTCAAATGGATCAAACAGCACCTTCGGATCAAGCGGTTTTACGGCACCACCGAGAACGCAGTCAAAACACAAATATGGATCGCTATCGCCGTTTACGTTTTGGTTGCCATCGTGAAAAAGCGCCTTAATACCGAGGCTTCGCTATATACCATCCTACAGATTTTAAGCCTCACTCTTTTCGAGAAAACACCACTCGATCAATTAGTTAAAAACATGGAGCAACAGATGCATTTATCACAAGACAATAACCAACTGAATCTATTTAATTAAATGTCCGGCCACTACTGATCCCATACATTAAAACAAAATAGGTAAATAAGAGTGCTGC
>JAYWDZ010000230.1:0-4362 GCA_043779595.1 Nitrosomonadales bacterium | reverse complement strand
GAATCAGGGAGAGCTGGTATGTTGAACGAGATCACCGGCCGGGCAGCGCCCCTGTCTGAACGCCCCACCACCGAGACGCTGTCCCCCTGGTGGCGGCGCCTCAGCTTACTCACCATGGCGCTCGGCTTCGCGGTGCTCGTGCTGCTCACCTTCAAGGTCTATCACGAAGCGCCGCCCATCCCGGCTCAGGTAATCACTCCCGATGGATCGGTGGTGTTTACCGGCGACGATGTTCGCGAGGGCCAGCAGGTATTTCTCAAGTATGGGCTGATGGACAACGGCACGATCTGGGGCCACGGCGCGATGCTTGGTCCCGATTTCTCGGCCGAGTATCTGCACACCTTGGCGCTGCATGGCGCGACGAGCCTTGCCCAACAGCGCTACGGTTTAACACCCGACAAATTAACTTCCGCACAGCGCGCCATTGTCGAGGCGGAAGTGCGCACTGAGTTAAAACAGAACCGCTACGATCCTAAAACCGACGTGCTGGCCGTCGGCCCCGCTTTCGGAGACTGGTTCCGAAATCAGCCCGAGGTGTGGAAGAAATACTTTTCCACTCCGGCAAGAAACGGTGGACTCAGCGCCAAAACCATCAGTGATCCCATAGAACTAAAGCAGCTCAGCGCATTCGTCGCGTGGACGGCGTGGGCGTCGGTCGCCACCCGGCCGGGCACCACGCATTCCTACACCAACAACTTCCCCTACGATCCCGTGGCGGGCAACACGCCGACCGCGGACGCGGTGCTGTGGAGCGCTTTGAGTCTGGTTTTTTTACTCGCGGGGACCGCGCTGGTGCTGCTCGCGTTCGGCAAGTTCGACTATCTCGGCTGGAAGGCCCGTCCCGGGTATCTGCACCCAAAACTATTGGAAGATCGCGTTACCCCAGCTCAGCGTGCGACCTTGAAATATTTCGCCGTGGTCGCGTTGCTGTTGCTGGCGCAAACCTTGGTTGGGGGCGCTGTTGCCCATTACCGCGCCGACCCCGGCTCTTTTTATGGATTCGATCTCGCCGCCTGGTTGCCCAGCAACCTGGTGCGGACTTGGCATCTGCAACTGGCGATCTTCTGGATCGCTACCGCCTATGTCGCTGGTGCACTTTTCCTCGCTTCGGCGCTTGGCGGCGGCGACCCGGCGGGGCAGAAAAAAGGCATCGATGTATTGTTCTGGAGCTTGGTGGTGGTCGTGGTTGGCAGCCTGATCGGTGAATGGGCGGGCATGCGCCAACTGCTGCCGCAGTTGTGGTTTTGGTTCGGCGACCAGGGATGGGAATATCTCGAACTGGGTCGCGCTTGGCAAATGCTCCTCGCAGTCGCGTTGCTGTTCTGGTTCGGGCTGCTGTTTCGCGCCGTGCTCCCGGCTTTGCGCGATCCCGAACGCCGCGAGATCGCCGGGCTGTTTCTATTCGCCGCGATTGCAATTCCGGTATTTTATCTGCCGGCGATGTTCTTCGACGGCACCACCCATTTCTCGATAGTCGACGCCTGGCGCTTCTGGATCATCCACCTCTGGGTCGAAGGATTTTTTGAATTCTTCGTCACCGTTATGGTGGCGATCATCTTTCTCCAGTTCGGTGTCGTGTCGCGCCTCACGGCAACGCGCGTCATTTATCTCGATGCCATCCTCTATTTCGCTGGCGGATTCATCGGTACCGGCCATCATTGGTACTGGACCGGTCAGACCAGCTTCAACATGGCCTTGAGTGCGCTGTTCTCCGCACTGGAGGTGGTGCCGCTCACGCTCATCACGCTCGACGCCTGGGATTTTGTCCGACTATCTCGACCCAGTTCCGATGCCACGCGTCCGCGCGTAGATGTGCCGCACAAATGGACCTTCTATTTCCTGATGGCGGTCGGCTTCTGGAACTTCGTCGGAGCCGGAATTTTCGGCTTTCTCATCAACCTGCCGATCATCAATTACTTCGAAGTGGGCACGCTACTGACCGTTAACCATGGCCACGCGGCGATGATGGGCGTGTTCGGCATGCTAGGTATCGGCCTCATCGTCTTCGTCATTCGCCAGACAGCCAGCGAGACGCTCTGGCGAGACCTTGAAAAATACATACGCGTGGGTTTTTGGGGCCTCAACGGCGGCCTGATGATGATGGTCGTCATGAGTCTGTTTCCGGCTGGCGTGCTGCAATTCGTCGATGTGCTGGAAAACGGCTATTGGCACGCCAGGAGCCTCGCCTACACCGCGGGCGATCTGCCGCGCTTATTGGAGTGGCTGCGCTTCCCCGGCGACCTGGTATTCATTATCTTTGGTGTCGTGCCTATCGTGATTGCGGCTGGACGTGCTTATCTTGAGGGCCGCAAGGTTCGCCCGACCGTCGGCGTAAAGAGCATCCGTTGACGCTGTAGAAAAACTTTTTTTCAGCCGAATCATCGACACAAAAAAACGGCGTGGATTTTTCCACGCCGTTTTCAATTCCTGCTGTGCAATTCGACTTGCCATTTCGACGTCGTTCTTTGATCAGGCCATAGTGTCGTCTGAGAGGCATAATGCAGGCTCACTGCCCCTCCTACTGCGCATACCCGTGATACGCCAGCTTCTCGTGGACATCTTGCCGATTCGTTGTACCCGGAGGGTAGGCTCCGCGCTCGGTGCGGTTGCTCTTTTGAGTCGTGCCTTTTGCTGCCTTTGCGATCTGCCAGTGATCGCTCAGTCACCGGCGCAGTTGGGCCGCGTCGGTTTGCAGACGGGCAATGCGCTGGGTCTCTTTCTGTCGAAGGTCGGCTTCGACGGGCTGGTTGTCTGCTTCGCGATGGCGTTGGAGCATGACGCGGCGGCGGTTTCGAGTTTGGCGGCCTGGTGTTCAAAGTCGGCACGGGTGCCGCTCTTCTGTTTACTGGCGTTGCTGGGCAGCTTTACGCCGTCAATGGCGAACATCTCGCGCCCAATCAGCCTTTGTCGGCCGCACAGGTAGAGCACCTGGGTAAAAACGCGGGTGATGTCTTCGGCGAGGCTGGAAACAAATCCAACGATGGTGGTGAAGTGGGGCTGGGTGTCGCCGGACAAGGCGATGTAGGTGACGTGATCGCGGCAGACTGCTTCGATGTCGCGACTGGAGATGATGCTCTGGCTGTAAGCAAACAGCACGACCTTGAGCAACATCGCGGACGTGTAGGCGGTAGCGCCGGTTTCATTATTCTTGAACCGGGCATTGAAGCTGGATAGATCAAGCTCGTGATCAATGAGGTGATTGAGTGCGTGTTCGAAGGTGCCGGGGAGAAGTTGCCGTTGAAGGTCAGCGGCAAGGAAACGCGGGCTGGTGTCGATGTGTTTGTAGCGCGCCATGCGGTCGGTTCCATCGCAAAATCAATGCGCGATGTTGATGCAGACAGAAGGCTGGGCAAGATGCGGGGATGATTATTTTAGAGGCTTTTTATGCAGCCTCGTTATGCCCTCTACTCCTAACACTTCTGGCCTATATCGTTTGGCATATTTACCCCGCATCGTCTTTCGCAGATAGTGGTCAGTAATTCGTGCAGAAAGACAGTTATGGAAATATGCTGGCCCCTGATTCTCAGTGGCAATTTTCAAATCTGTGGATAGCTAGTGTTACTGGTGGCACCGACCGCAGGAACACAAACGGAGCTCCCTAGCCAATTATTGCCGCATCCGCTGCGTTACTTTGGGGACTTCTTAAGGGGTCTTATGCCTAACCCGGCATTCCAGCGGACTACGCTACGCCGCTGAACTCAAACGTTGGGCTTACTTTTGTTCTTATGGAGGTTGAATATGGGCTTTTTGACATCGTCCCGCTTACAGCGCCGTTGGCCGTTTGGGCGCGTTCCGTATGAGATTTCTGATTCATTTGGTGCCGTGGCACGCACTGCGATCACAAATGCGATAAACGCTTGGCAAGCGACCGCTCCGGTACAGTTTGTACCGCATGGAGACGAGCCAGACTATGTCGTCTTCGAACTTGCTCCGGGCGCTTGCTTCTCCCAAATCGGACGAATCGGCGGTCGACAGGCCATCTCGTGTTCGCTGCCCACAACGCCCATAGCAGCACCCAATGGTGCCTTGTCGATAGCGCATCAAACTGGAGATCAGCGCGACTGTGTGATCGTCGGAGCCGACGGTGCAGTTTACGTCGCTTATACGACCGGTCCAGCGGTATGGTCGGACTTCATCGGGATTTCACCGCCCAAATCCACCAGTCCTGGAGCGCCGGTCGCGCTTGCTAAGCAACTCGACAATCAGCTCGATGCACTTTTCGTTCACAGCAGTGGCGCTGTAAGCGTCATGTGGGTGATTGACGCTGGCGTGTGGAATGGCCCGGTCGGCATTTCACCTCCCGGAGTAGCCCGCCCCGGCGCACCGATCACGCTTGCGAAGCAACTCGACAATCAACTCGAT
>JAYWDZ010000229.1:0-1696 GCA_043779595.1 Nitrosomonadales bacterium | reverse complement strand
GATGCGCGCATGGCTGCCGATGACTTTTATTTTGTGCAGATGTCCGACACCCATTGGGGCTTCGAGGGCGCGCCCAATCCCGATGCCCGAGGCACGCTTAAAAAAGCGGTGGCCGCCGTGAATGCGCTGGAACATGCCCCGGACTTCATCATCTTTACAGGCGATCTGACGCACACCACGGATGATCCCAAACAGCGGCGCGTACGCATGGCGGAATTCCGCGAGATTGTGGCTGAGCTCAAAGCACCGAAAGTTTTGTTCATGCCCGGCGAGCATGATGCATCGCTGGATCGCGGCGAGGCCTACAAGGAACTCTTTGGCGATCTGCATTACACCTTCGACCACAAGGGCGTGCACTTCATCGCACTGGATAATGTGTCCGATCCCACCGCCAGCATTGGTGACGCGCAACTGGCCTGGCTGGCCGCCGATCTTGCGCAGTTGCCTAAAGACGCCAAAATCGTGGTGTTTGCGCATCGCCCTCTGTTCGATCTGAATCCGCAATGGGACTGGGCGACGCGCGACGGTGCAAAGGCCGTTGACCTGTTAATGCCCTACGCCAGCGTGACGGTGTTTTATGGCCACATCCATCAGGAAAACCACCACATGACCGGGCACATCGCCCACCACTCCGCCAAATCGCTGATGTTTCCACTGCCCGCACCCGGCTCCCAGCCTAAACGCGCGCCGCTGGCCTGGGATGCGGAACACCCTTACCGCGGACTCGGCGTGCGTGAAGTCCAGACCAAGAAAAAGCGTGATGCCTATGCCCTCACCGAATTGCCTGTGCAGAAAGGCTGAGTATGGTCATCAATCGGAAACGTCGTTTGCTACTGACCGCCGCCGCGCTCTTTGGGATAGGCCAGCTTTACGCGAAAGAGGCGTCAACGCCTCGCGTCATCAAGGTGGTTGCCCGGAAGTTTGTTTTCACGCCTGATACGATCTCTATCAAAAAAGGCGAAACAGTCGAACTTGAACTCACGACCGAAGATGTCGTGATGGGTTTCAACGTGCCCGATCTTAAAGTCCGTTCCGACATTATTCCGGGCAGGGTGTCGCGGCTTAGAATTACGCCGGACAAGGTCGGCAAGTTCGATTTTTACTGCGACATCTTCTGCGGCTCGGGTCACGAAGAGATGGCGGGAATGATCGTAGTGACTTGAGCGGAAATCGGCGCAACGGCCAAATTTCCCATTTATCCTAAAAACTTCAGTTATCCACGAAGCACCCGAAGAAACTCTAAGCGCTGCAGGTGCTTCCCGGCCTCGCCCATTGGGTGTGCCGGGAAGCTGCATCCGTCCCTGATATTTCGTGTCCTTCGTGGATCAAATGTTTTTTCAAGGTTTATTTACGCTAACGCGAATCCATGGCGCATTTCCATACCTCTTAGCCGCATGCTTATCCACGTCTGCGCACAAAGGACCAAAATACTTTACGTAAAAAACCTGCCCTGGTGGGAACGTTTGTTGCGTCTAAGTGTGGGCATGACGGTTGCAGCGTATCCCGGTATGGCTATTAGAGGCGTGTTAGGCTGGCTGGTAATAACAGCGGGAGCGGGTATCGCAATGACTGGCTTCTGGATTTTGCCCAGCCTGCACACTGGCCGGTCGCATCCTGGGGAAGCAGGCGCAGCACACACGGCAGCGATAAACCCATGGCATTTTCTGAACAGTATTACCCTGTGCTCGATGCGGCT
>JAYWDZ010000228.1:0-1699 GCA_043779595.1 Nitrosomonadales bacterium | reverse complement strand
TTTAAGCATAGTGACCGAGTCACCTTCATGAAGGTGCGCTGCAAGATGAATCATGGTCTTGAGTTCATTAGATTCATTTTTGATTGGAGAGAGTAGATCATCTCCTTTGCTCCTATCGTAGGTCTTCGATGGAGTACTGGATTCGTTTTTTTGGTTGTCTGTTGGTCGCGCTTCGTCAGACATTAGGGCGCCTGGTCGAATGGCAGGTTTTCTTGTTGCATTGCTTTGCCAAGATGGGCTCTTCCAAAGCGATTTAGGTATCACCGTTACCTCAACGCCATTTACGCGAACAGATTTCTTTCTTTCTTTGCTATCCCATCTAACGCAGAACTCGCCGTATTTATTGAAGACTTCCAGCAGGATAGATTCTGCGTCGCTAATTTCAGCTTTCTTTCTCTCAATGTCGGCATCCTGTGATTTTTCATACTCACCAATATACTTACCGTCGTGAAAAATGAGAAGCCGATGAAGTTTTGATCCGGCTTGTTCTGGGCGTACAAATAACGTCATGATTTGCTCACCATAAAAGTCTAACGTCCAAGCTCAGTGCGGTACACAAGCTCAGTGCGGTACAACTGGGGACAGACCACAGTATTAGCAGACGTTCTATCAAACATGCGCAACAGCATGAATCGCCTTCAACCTTGCGCCCATGCTGACCTCGGCTGTCTTGAGATCATAATCGGCTTGCAAATTCAGCCAGTACTGAGGGGTCTGGTCAAAAGCGCGGCCAAACAGCAAGGCGAGTTCCGCTGTGACGGGGCGGGATCCTTTAACGACATGCGATACGCGCATGGGTGACACGCCTATCGCCCGGGAGAACGCTGCTTGTGACATGCCCAAGCCTTCCAATATCTCGGCCAGAAATTCGCCGGGGTGGATGCTGGGTAATCCGTTTTTAATCATGACAAAACCCCTCAATGGTAATCGACGATTTCAACTTCGAAGGCGTGGCCTTCCACGAACCTGAAGCACACTCGTCACTGACCGTTAATGCTTATGCTCCATTGACCTTCCCGACCGCCGGAAAGTTTTTCCAGCTGGTTGGACGGCGGCAGACGCAAATCCTCGACTCGCGTGGCAGCGTGAACCTGATTCAGACGCATCGCTGCCCGCTTCAGGATCTCTGTTGGCTACCGGCGAGATTTTCCGGTAGCAAAGAAATGTTCGGTTTCAAGGTTTGCGAATGTTTGAATCACAAAGCCGAGTGTAAACAATAAGTTTATACTCGTCAAGGGACTTGATAGGATTGCCCGCCTCAAATTAATCATGTCGCCAGCCAGTGTTCACGCGTCGCACGGGCGCGCGAGAACACTGCCAGCAAGGCAGCGGCGTCTTCCGCTGATATAGCCGTGCGCAAGCTTTGCAGCGCAGCGAGGTAGGCATCCAGTTCAACCAGCACCGCTTCACGGTTCGCCAGCGCAATATCGCGCCACATCTCTGGGCTGCTGCCTGCGATGCGGGTGAAATCACGGAAGCCGCTGGCGGCAAAATGAAAGTAGGTGTCGCCATTGGCACGCTGTGCTAACTCGTCCACCAGCGCAAACGCGGCCAGATGCGGCAGGTGGCTGACTGCCGCAAATACACGGTCGTGGAGGTCCGCATCGAGCGTTTCCACTTGCGCCCCCGCCGCTTCCCACAGCGCCCGCACGGTGGCGAGCGCATCGGCGTGGATGTCGATTTGCGGCGTGAGTACCAC
>JAYWDZ010000227.1:0-1700 GCA_043779595.1 Nitrosomonadales bacterium | reverse complement strand
TCTTCGAGAGCAAAACTTTCCACAAAAAAGGCGCTGTGCTGGCCAACGCGCAAGTATGGAAAGGCGCGGCGCGCACCGTCAAGGTGGGCCTGACAAGCGATCTGGCGCTTAGCTTTCCGCGCGGAGCAGCCGCCACGTTGACCACGCAGCTCACGCTCAAGCCGCAGCTGATTGCGCCAGTGAAGGCGGGCGAGGTGGTAGGCAAAATCGAAATCCGTCAGGGCGACAAAGTGCTGAAGCAGACCGATGTGGTGGCGCTGGAAGGCGTCGAGCAAGGCGGTTTCTTCCGTCGCACTTGGGACAGCATCCGCCTGTTCTTCAAGGGCCTGTTCGGTTGACAATCGAGCGTATCCGGAAAGGCGACCATCGGAAGAGAGGATACTTTTTTATCGCTGGTGGGGATTATCCGGAATCGACCCACTGCTGCCATTCGAGTACTTGCAGACTGAATGTCAGCTTATTGTGGTTGAGCGGTCATCGTCTACAGCTACACACCTGCAGGTAGTGCTGCTTGAATAGCATCGACGATTACATCTCGATCAGCATCGGCTAGGCATACGCGGCACCACTCTGTTGCCATCGTCTCCCATACACTCGTAGCACTTTTTAAAATTCGATCTCCAATCAAGCTGGGCCACTGATGAAAATCAGGGTTAAGCAGAGCGTCGTCTAAATACGTGTGCAAGTTACCCGCACCAATTCCGAAACGCTCATGCAACATCGCCCAGTTGTGTGCCTTGAGATCAAGAAAGACAACACGTTCCGGAGCATCGTTTCCGGGTAACGTGACGCATCCGACTGATTGGGGCTGGTCTCCATCGAGTACCGCTAAGCCAGGTTGAGGCAGTTTGTTATCGTGGGCAAGTTTGCCCATCATTGCTACGACGTTGGCAGGCCCAACGGGAGATATTTTGATTCGAGACATGACGGTGTGGCCTTCGTCATGACGGGCGATAATTTCTCGAACCCAAACCTCGCCAGAACGATCTTCCACATAGACGAAGGCTTCTGGGTGGACAATTTCGTCTAATTTTGTGAGGGCAAACTCTGGGCTTGCACCGTACAAAACGTTCGGACCTTCGCTCGTGGGGAGTAATAGCACGCGAGCTTCTGCTGGGAGTTCTTCCAGTACATAAGGGCTGTGAGTCGAAACGATGACTTGCAAGCGACGTAAACGACTTAGCTTGATTAAAAAATTGATAAGCCGTCGCTGAGCACGTGGGTGGAGCGACGCTTCAACCTCATCAATGATAAGTAATGAGTTAGTGGGTACCGACTGCAATGCTCGCATAAGATCCAGGGTCGTATCCTCACCTGCGCCCTGATGGAATTGTGAGATTTCTCCAAACTCCCGCTGAAGCAATCCAACCGTGCGTTTTTCATTCACATCTGGGGCGGCGAAACGCGCGTTCATGTATTCCCGTCCAAGGATGTACGAGAGATTGTCGCGAAAATCATCCAACAGAGCCTCCGTAGAAATCTCTCCTGCGGCGAGTCGAGCGACACGTGCATAGCCAGCAGTTGCGTCCAGAGGAAGCGTTCGAGCAACGTCAAACCAATACACGCCCCGCGGATACCTTTTCTCGGGGAAACTCCAACGTTTTGAGGGTTTTCGGATTTTGAAACTTTGCGTTTGATCTCCGAGCTTGATTTGATAACCAAGTTCGATACCCGTAAGCGTGTCCCAGTGGGTATCTAAG
>JAYWDZ010000226.1:0-1703 GCA_043779595.1 Nitrosomonadales bacterium | reverse complement strand
GCGACGATTTATTACTACCATGTCGATCATCTGGGTACGCCGCAGGTGATGACGGACGGTGCGGGCGCGGTGGTGTGGAAGGCGGACTATGATCCTTTTGGCAAGGCTTCGGTGAAGGTCAGTACGATTGAGAATAATCTGAGATTGCCGGGGCAGTACGCGGATCGGGAGACTGGGCTGCATTACAACTATTTTAGGGATTACGACTCCAGCAGTGGGAGGTATGTGGAGTTCGATCCAATCGGTTTGCGGGGTGGAATGAATGGATATGGCTATGTCGGAGGGAATCCACTGGCTAAAACTGACCCGTCTGGGTTAGTCGAATGGAAAGGCAGTGCGTTTTCTGTAAGTGTTATACCGGGGGGCGGGGGAGTGTTTGATATTTATACACTTCGTAGCCCATGTGTTAATGGTAAACAGGGGTATGCCAAAGTACATGCGGCAGGATCGGCTGTCGGATTTGGCTTGGCAATTGCGGGTGGAGGAGGATCAGTAACTTTTGAGGACAATTTGAATTACGTTGACCCTGATATTTTTAATGGGGCATATAAGAAAGTTTCCTATGGGGCTGCGTTGGGCGGAGGATTTGGTGGCGGCATTATTCAGCTAGGTGGTGCCACATCGTCCTTATCCGGATTGATTCCATCCCCAATGGGTGGGATTGATTTAAGTGTGGCAGGAGTTGCTGGGCGCGCATGGGTTGTTGACAAAGGTATTAAGGACTGTGAATGCAAATAGGAGGAAGTGATGAGTAGTGATGCTCCAATATTGCTAGGTTTTGTTGTGATGTCCATTGGGCTGTTAACCTACAGCATAAGGACGAAGACTTTTTTTGTCTTTCCCGGAAGAAAATATGCACCCGCAAAATGGTATGAAGTAACAATTGCTATGTTTGGCTTTGTTATTTTTATGTATTTTGTCTTATTTGGCGGGGCTTAAAACCCCGCTTTATTGGCTTCAAGCTGAGAATTCTTTCCTTAATAAAAAGCCATCCCCTCCGGTATTCGGGATGCGCCTACTTCATTGCTCTCAGAATTCGCTCCTACGGTTCCTGCTCTTTGGCAGGCTCCTCGCTGACCGTCAATTCAAAAAGTGCCCTATCCTCATCGCGAGTCAGCCCCTCATCCATCAGCAATAAATGGAGTCAGACACGAATGGCGCTAAGTTAAGCCGGATCAGCTGAATTTTATGGTAGGCCGAATGAAAGAAATGGAGTCAGACACGATAAATTATCTGGTCATTTCAGCTCGCCTTCTTGGCAGTACAGCCGTTTCCACCCTCCTATTCTCTAAAATGGGACAGTAGTTGCTTAATAAAAAAAGCTGTTTTATCGTATTGGCTATAACGTTCATCCTCGTGATGAAAAAACATCATGCAAGGTTAGCCCTGAGCTGGCAACAGCAACCGTGCAAAAGCCTGTCAAGGCTTGGGTACAGTGAGTAAAGTTAAAAGTTGAGTCAGACTCAATTCAGTTAATAGAGATATTCCTATTCATTAGGGATAGCGGAATAATGAGGTCAGACACCATAACTTCCCTACACCTACGGCCCCGTTTGGAGCAATTGGCTTTACCAGCGTGGCAGTGATACCCGCACGGAACAGCCAACGGCAAGGCAGATTCCGTAGGGGCCAATAAGCTAGGCACATTGCGCCAGGTGCATAAATTCAGCATACTTTGCCGCAACGAATTTTGAAATGGACGA
>JAYWDZ010000225.1:0-1714 GCA_043779595.1 Nitrosomonadales bacterium | reverse complement strand
CCGGGCTTTTTAAAAACAATTCGGGTGGTGGGCAGTACAAGGTTCGAACTTGTGACCCCCGCCGTGTGAAGGCGATGCTCTACCACTGAGCTAACTGCCCCGAAACGGCGCGAATTAAACCATGGGGGGGCGCTCAAGGTCAATTTGGCGCGGGGCATTCAAGTAAAATAGTGCGCTTTCACTGCTGGGCTTTTTTATGGTTCGCACCCGCTTCGCCCCCTCCCCCACGGGTTATCTGCATATCGGCGGCGCGCGCACGGCGCTGTTTTCGTGGGCGTTTGCGCGTCATCACGGCGGGCAATTTATTTTGCGTATCGAGGATACCGATGTGGCGCGCTCGACGCCTGAGGCGATGCAGGCGATTCTGGATGGGATGGCGTGGCTGGATTTGCAACACGACGAAGGCCCGTTCTATCAAATGCAGCATATGGATCGCTACAAAGAGGTGATCCAGACCATGCTGGCGAGTGGCGCTGCGTATTATTGCTATTGCAGCAGCGAGGAGCTGGAGGCGATGCGGGAGGCACAACGCGAACGCGGTGAGAAGCCCCGCTACGACCGACGCTGGCGACCTGAGCCCGGCAAGACGTTGCCTGCGCTGCCTACCGACGCAAGTGCAGTGGTTCGTTTTCGCAATCCCATTGATGGCAGTGTGGGCTGGCATGACATGGTCAAGGGCGCGATTGAATTTGAAAACGCCGAACTCGATGACCTGATCATCGCCCGTGCCGACGGCACGCCGACGTATAACTTTTGCGTGGTGGTGGACGATTGGGACATGCAGATTACCCACGTGATCCGCGGCGACGATCACGTGAACAACACGCCGCGCCAGATCAATATTCTGCGCGCGCTGGGTGCGACTATTCCGCAGTACGCGCATTTGTCGATGATTTTGGGCGACGATGGCACCAAGCTTTCCAAGCGGCATGGTGCGGTGTCGGTGATGCAGTATTGCGACGAGGGCTATTTGCCCGAAGCGATCATTAACTATCTGGCGCGACTGGGGTGGTCGCACGGCGACGCTGAATTATTCAGCCGCGAGCAATTCGTCGAATGGTTTGATCTGAAGCACATCACGCCGTCTGCCGCGCAGTTCAATACCGAGAAACTGCGCTGGATTAATCAGCATTACATCAAGGTGGGGGATGACACGCGATTGGCCCAACTCACCCGCCCGTTTCTCGAGCACGAGGGTTACAACATAAGCGACGGCCCAGAACTTGCCGCGGTGTGTGCGTTGCTTAAAGATCGCGCTGACACGATTAAAGCATTAGCTGTAGCGGCGGCCTTGTTTTACCGCACGCCAGCCCCTAGCGCTGAACTCGTGGCGCTCCACGTGACGCCCGACGTCATCCCCGCGTTGCGCGATCTTAGCGCTAGGCTCGCTGAGATTCGCTGGGAGAAAACGGCTATTAGCGCCGCATTAAAAGACACCCTCGCTACGCATAATCTCAAAATGCCAAAACTTGCGATGCCGGTTCGAGTGCTGCTGACCGGCGATACGCATACGCCTGCCATAGACGCGACACTGGAGTTGCTAGGACAAGCTCGCGTTATCGAGCGAATGAAGGCGGCATTGGTCGGGGAGTGACCCGCGCCGCGTCACACAATTGCGCAGTTCCGCTATAATCCGCGCCACGCCGATGTAGCTCAGTTGGTAGAGCAGCGCATTCGTAATGCGAAGGTCGCCAGTTCGATTCCGGCCATCGGC
>JAYWDZ010000224.1:0-1719 GCA_043779595.1 Nitrosomonadales bacterium | reverse complement strand
TCGCGCTGACTGGACGGTACTTTCCGATCTCTATATTGTGGCTCTTGGCAAGACTACCGAAGCACATGGGATTTTCTGCAAGGGCTACTCGCCGCGTTTAGAGAATGTCGAGGTCCTGGGTTTCGCGGGCAACGGTTTTCATATTAATGCGTCAGTTAATGTGGTGCCAGTCACCAATGCGAACGTGTGGAGGATGTTCAATTGCCGCTCGGTCTTTAACGCCGGGAATGGGCTCATTGTCCGGGGCGGCGACTCGAACGCAGGCATCTGCATTGGCCTTGACACTTCTGATAACGGAGCGTGGGGAATCTACGAAGAAAGCTTTCTTGGGAATACCTATATCGGCATTCACAGCTCCAGCAACGGCTATTCCATCTCTCCCGAAGGCATTCCCAGCTACAACAAAGCTTTCGGCGGTTACTGGGCGCGCGGGTCCTGGTCAAGTGAGCAAAACATGTTCCTGAATAGTCAGCGAAACATGTTCCTGAATTGCTACTCGGAAGGCAACGAAGGTCCGTCGCAAATCGATTTCCCAAACATGGTTCTCGGGGGGCTAATCGCGCCTGGCGTCACCGGCACTTGCGTAAAGATTCAGGCTGGGGCAGTTAACCCCTTGCAGTTCAGCATGACCGGAGGTTCTAAGTCTGGGTCTGTTGCCATCGGTTCCACCGATAGCTCTCAAGCTTATCTCAGCTTCTTCAACAGCGACGATACACATCCTCTGTACTTCAGAGTTACGGGGGCTTCAACTCTGGCTTCTACGCTTTCAATGTTGCTAACATAAACGGGTGGAGCGGGCTAATGATCGCTGGTCAGAACGCACAACTCACGTCTTGGCCGATGGCTCCATTTCCAGGTCGCCCGGTCTTTGACAACAGCGGTTTTTACCTCGACCAGAACAAGATCAGCAATGGTTCGTTTGTGCCTTCAACTGGCACAAACAACGTGGGAGACGTTCACTTCAATACGTTCCCTATCTCCGGGGGCAAAGCTGGTTGGGTTTGTACAACCAGCGGTACGGCAGGCACCTATGCAGAGGGGCTTACCGCAACCGCGGATGGCACTGCGGCCGTTATTCTCAGCACTCCATCAGCCGTGCTCAGAGTCGGAGATATGCTAACCATCAACGGGGATACCAAGCGAGTCATCGCGATCTCTGGTGCTGCTGTAACAATGTCCGGGAATATCACCGCTGGCACCGGGCTCGCCATCCAGTACGCGCCTCCCATGTGGAAGACCTTTGGTCTTATTGATTAGACTAATATGTCACAAATTTTAGTGAAAATTGAAAGGCAGTGCATGCCGCCCAACACGGCGCTGAACCCGACCGCATAATAGCCCGCATTTTTTAGTGGGTGTTGTTTCGCGGCGGGTTAGCTGGGACGTTAGGCCGGGACCCAAAAAGATCCCACGGGAAACTCTTGAGTGGTCATGGATCAGACGGGTTCTAGCAAGCGGGCAAGTCTCTCCACTGGCCCGCACCTACGCGCTGGGGAAGGAGCGCCGGGGAAATTGTTCAGCGGGAATGAACAATATGTTCAGTCAATTGTTACGCCTTGACGAGAGAGAGCGCCCGAGACCGTTTCCGAGCGAGTCGGAGAAGACCTACCGTCGCCGCGCCTAACGAATAAGGTTAGATCGTGCGAAGCCACGATCTGAACCGTTTGTTGGACGAGCCCGGTCCCTGAGGCGGCGCCAGCCTCCTGAAAATACCTATTT
>JAYWDZ010000223.1:0-4425 GCA_043779595.1 Nitrosomonadales bacterium | reverse complement strand
CGCGTTGGCTTTGGCGATGCGCTGATAGGCGATGGGGTGGATGTCCCCCCTGAAATTGACCTGGGAGAGCCCCGCCAGGGTGTATTGGCTGAACCCCCCCTGTGTGAAGAAATCGGCAGACAGAGCTGTGCCTGAATTGCCGCCGACATTGATCGTGCTTTCACCTATGGTGCGCGGATCTATAGTCAGCGAGCCGCCTTTCTTGCCTCCATACGCCCTCAAGGTCACGCCATTCAAAGCAATGGTCGGCAGTGTGATGCTGCCGCCATTGCCATAGCTCAGCTTACCGGGGCTGCTGAGCAGGGCGCCGCCGGAAGCATCGATCAGACTGCCCGAATCCAGTGTGCTGGTGAAGCCGTTGATCGTTACAGCCCCGCCGTTGATGACATTCGGTACCGGGGCAATCGCGCCAGCGGCATCGTTAATCCAGCCTCCCGCCACAGATAAAACGCCGTGCGCGCCCAAATGGGTATTGCCATATAAGGCATTATCGGAGAATTTATTGAGGGCAAGCGAACCCCCTTGCGCCATCACAGTGCCCGCCACATCGATTTGTGGCGCCAACCACAACAGGGAGCCGCGTGCGCCCAGATCCAGGGTGACATCCTGTGGCACGGTAATGCTGTTTGCGCGCAGCGCCAGCGTGCCAAAGCCCTGGCTGGCGGTTGCCTGGGCGTTGCGATACGTGGTGCCGCCGAACAGGTCCGCCGGCAATAGCAGTTTGTCTGTCAAGGCGTCCGGAAAGACAGGGTCTGCTGGGTTCACCTTGGCCAAGGCATCCGCAAGTTGCTGCCGGGTTGCCGCGCTTGCGCCAAACGTAACGTTCTGCAAGGCATAGAGCGGCGTGTCCTTATCCAGATTGTTGGCCGTGGTTCCATCCGAAATCGTAGTGGACTCGGGAGTGGTGTTGAAAATGGCCTGGGTACCCAGTACCAGTTTGCCCAGGGCTGGCATGGCGCTGACCGTGCGTTGATACGGCCCGATGGTCACGCCGGCGGAAAAATCTCCGCCGAGGATTATCTGCTTCGCGTCGATGGCCAACAAACCTGCACTCTTGCCCTGGACATACCCACTCATCCGCGCGGCTTTGGTCCGGACTCCCTCGTATTGCAGGTTGGCCGGCGCCGTCGCGATGTCGTACAGGCGACCGTGGTATACCAGATAAGTCTTGGTACCGATGCCGTCGCCGTAGCGATAGCCGCCGCCCGACACGTCCACTTTGGCGTTGCGCGCCGTGATGAATTCCCCGGTATTCACGGTAATGGCGCCGCCGGCGGTGGCCTTCTCAGTCACCGAACGCTGCACGCCACCGATCTTGTCGGCAATATCGAACAGCAAGGGCGAGGGCAGGCGCTTATCCACGGTCACCGTCTGATTGATCAGGAATCCCCCTTTTTGCAGGGGCGCGTTGCTCAAATCCAGGCTGCCCAGCTTAAAGGTCAGATAGTTGTCCGCATAAGCGAGATCGGCCCATAGCCCGGCCACGCTGAGCACGCTGCTGGCGCCGAGATAGACCCGGCCAGTGTATGTGGGCGACTTGGCCACGACATACTCTTTGCCGAGCACGATACGGCCGCCTGGGGCCAGCGCCTGGCCCTCGTGAACGACAGTCTTGCCCAGCAGTTTGATGACTCCCTGGTAGCCAGCCGGGTTGTACAAATTGTTGTCGGTATAGGAGGCCGACTCGGCCAGGGTCGTGGTATCTTTTTCGGGCAACACCTCGGTCACGCTATCCTTGCTGGTGGTTAGTCGGGTGCGATCATAGGTAGTCTTGTTGCTGGCGGCGTCGTAGTTTTCCGCCTTCAGCCAGATGGAGCCGTTCACAGTGGTGGCCGT
The DNA here is from genome assembly GCA_043779595.1 of Nitrosomonadales bacterium. Taxonomy (GTDB): domain Bacteria; phylum Pseudomonadota; class Gammaproteobacteria; order Burkholderiales; family Thiobacillaceae; genus Thiobacillus. Next base: position 2,589 of record JAYWDZ010000223.1, on the reverse strand, counting down.
GTTGGCGGAAATCCGGCCCGATTGATTCACCACCATGCCGATCAGCGTGGTGTTGCCGCGGTCGGTACGAATCTCGCCGCCGATGTTGGACACGCTATTGAGTTTTTGCGTGGCGATGAGCTTGGTGAGGTCTAGCGAGCCTTCGGCAGCGGCCGTTACTTTCACCAGGAAACCGCGCATCGACAGGTCGTTGGCGTTACCGCCGAGAGTGGGATCACTATAAAGCTGCAGATATACGGACGTGCCTGCGGCGAGGATGACCTGACCGTTGTTGGCGGTGATGATGCCGTGGTTCTCCACCAGGGGGGCGAATAGCATAATTGCCCCGCCCTCAGCCACCGGCTGCTGCGCGGTTAGCCCGGTCTTGGCATCCACCTTGGGCGCAGTGACTACCTGTCCGCTGTCCTTGTCTACTCTGACGCTGCGTATCGTGCCGTAATTGATCACCTGACCGGCGGTGTTCAACACCATGGTCGCCACCAGGGTCGGACCTGTCTTGCCGACCAGGCTCGAGGTGATACCGTTATCGAAGGTGCTCTGGGAGATGTGCAGCGACGAGGCGATGAGGGTATTGACGTTGACCTGGGCGGTGCCGTCGAACAGGATGCCGTTGGCGTTAACCAGATAAACCTTGCCATTGGCCGACAGGGTGCCCTGGATTACTGACGGATTGGCGCCGCCGATGTAATTCAGCGCCTCGGCCGAGGCGCTGGGCTGGTTGAAGTGGACTGTGTAACCCTGGGCGATGTCGAAGGTCTTCCAGTTGATCGTGGTCTTCGGAGCTGTTTGATTGATCTGTAACAGGTGAGGCACACTGCCGTCAATACTGGCGGTGCCGGGGCTCAATACCACTCCGTGAGTAGGTAGCTCTCTGCCAGGGGGAGGGGGGGCGAAGCGATTCCCCGCCGCCAGCGGCGCAGATGCGTACGCGGATAGAATCGCCAGGGTAAGCAAGCGCATCTTGAACTGGGGTTGCGCCGGCAACCGCTTGGAGAGAACGTCTCGTCCGATGCGCCGCGAGGATGAATGAATGGGTGTTTTCATGGGATCACACAGTTCAGAAGTCCAGCCGTGAATCGAAATGCACGCGCCAATCATTAGCCCGGGTAAAGGGCCGAGGGGGGGAGGTGCTCAGATCGTTTTTGGGGCCGCCTGTGAGCGCCTGGGCCATGCTTAAACCGAGCGAAAAAGCGCGCCCAACGCGTAAATTGAGCCCCAGCCCCACTGAGTCCAGCGTGTGCGAAGCGATTTCCACTGGTAGCGGATCGTTCACGCGCAGGTAGGCTGCGTCGTAGAACGCATAGGGCTGCACGCTTTTCAGCAGTGGTAAAAAGCTGGGCGTCCAGGGCGGTGCCCGTAGTTCCAGGCTGACATGCATGCCCTGATCACCGGCCGCTTCGGATTGCAGATAGCCGCGCACGCTGCCCGCCCCGCCCGCGGAAAACTGCTCGTTGTTAATTAAGGGCTGATCCGCCAGCTGTAAGTCCGCGCTGCCCATCAGTGACCATCCAAGGGGCAAGTTCTGCAACCGCTGGGCATTCAGCTTGAGGACGGCGAAGCTGTTGTGAGCCCCCCTCCGCCGTCCGTCAAAGGATTCCTCCCCCGTTCCCACACCGCGTAAACCCAGTACTGCAGCCGTGCCCAACTGCCAACTTCCGCCGTTATCGGTCAGACCCAAGCCATAGTTCGCGTTCAGGGTCCAATAGCGCAACGGCGTGTCAAGGCCATTGGCTTTCTGTCTGGAATTCTTGTAATCCATCCCCAGGGTTAGCTGATGCGTCAGGTTGCCTCTAGCGCGTAAAGACAGGATGTAACGCATGCCCAGGATATCGTTGTTGCCGAATAGGGTTTGATCGCCGACGTTGATGGCCGAAGTGGCGATGTTGCTGGTGGAGTGCACCGCATACAAAGACAGAAAACGCTGATAGTCGTCCAGAGGCACCACATAGGAAGCGGACAGGGCGCTCGCCTCAGACGGGTTAGTGGGCGCAGTCTGGTATTGCAAAGAGAAGGTATGGGCGCGCTGGAATAAATTGCTGTAACTCACGCCACCCGCCAGCCGGGTGTCGGAGGTGTTGGCGCTGTGCGCATTGTTGTAGTCCAGCCAGGCTGTGAACGGCGGAGTGTCGCTCACTTTCAGTTCGAGCACCGTGGTGCCCGGCATGCGCCCGGCCTCCAGTGTGGGCGTCACGCGCACGCCGGGCGCCCGGCTGACGGCCGCCAGTTCGCGCTGCATATCGGGAAAATAAGGCACCTTCCCTTCTGCGGTCGAGGGAGCGTCCGCGCGAATGCGCGAAGGCAGGGTGTATTGCGCGCCGGTTACCCGGGTGCGTTCGATCACGCCCTCGGTTACTTTCAGCGTCACCACGCCGTTATCCACTTTTTGTTCCGGCACGCTGACATAGACCGTCAGATAACCCGCATCGTGGTAGGCCTGCTCCAGCGCAATACGCGCCTTTTCCACATCGGCGGTGGTCTTGCCCGGCCCCAGTAGCGGATACACCGCTTCCTCAATGGCTCCCTGGGTCAACACCGTATTACCTGCGACCTGAAATTCAAGCAGATCAAACAACGGCGCGACCGGTTGCG
>JAYWDZ010000222.1:0-1730 GCA_043779595.1 Nitrosomonadales bacterium | reverse complement strand
TGATCTTGTTCATCACTTCGATGGCGGTGTAGCCCAGCATGCGCTCGGCGCCGACATTAAAAATCTGAATCACGCCGTTCGCGTCAGTGGCGATACTTGAGAAGTTGGCGCTGTTGAAAATGGCGTCTTGCTGGCCCCCGCCTGGAGCAGCGCCTCCTGGCGGCGGAGTTCGGTGATGCCCTCGGTCGCGGCAGCGTCGTCGCCAATGAGGGAATTGAGTGAACTTTCAGACATGGACTTACCTGTTTATCGACCGCACATCAAGACCTTCGGCTTCCCGAAAGGTGTCACCCAATCTGCCCGGGCAGTACTGGGGTGCATTCTTTCCTCGTTGTCAGCATACGTCGGAACACTGCTTGTGTCACCCAATCTGCCCGGGCAGTACTGGGTGCATACAAAGGCTTAGGGATGAGGACGGGTTTCAAGGCTGCCCAAGGAGACCAGGGACACAGAGCGGACCGGTCAAGGATACTCTGCATCCTGCCTTGTGTCGTCGGTCTTGATGGCCAGGATTACCTATCCTGTGCGCGGCGCAGTTCATCCGGCGGCGTATTGCAGTGGGGGCTCATCCCTTAGTCCATAGTGGGGCTGGTTGGTGTCTGCCTGAAGAACTGGTAATTATTGCGCCCAAAGGCTTTGGCTTGATACATCGCCGCGTCGGCGTTTTTGATCAGCGCATCCATACTCCGGCCATCGTCAGGGTAAATACTGATACCGATGCTGACGGTGACTTGTAGCTCAAATTGATCGATGCGGTGAGTGGGTATCAAGGCGGAAAGAATGTTATCTGCACTCAGTTCCGCATCGCGGGCATGTTCGATTTCTGCTAACAGGACGATGAATTCATCTCCGCCTAATCGGCAGACCGTGTCCGAGCTGCGCACCGCTGCGGTCAGCCGTTTTGCCACCGATTGCAGCAGCTGGTCGCCCACAGCATGTCCAAGCGAGTCGTTGATTTCTTTGAAGCGATCCAGATCCAGAAACATCAGCGCAAATTGCTTGCCGTGCCGATGCGCCAGCGAGATGGCCTGGGCCAGCCGGTCTCCCAACAAAATGCGATTGGGCAAATCGGTAAGCGCATCGTGCTGCGCCAGATGGGCCATGCGGATTCTGCCCTTTTCAACTTTCTCGGCAAACGTGCGTGCTTCCAGGGTAGCCAGCGTAAGGTGTTCGTTTACCTGCTGCAGCCGATGCACATGATCCGCCAATGCGGATTTTTCGCGGAACAAGGCCGCTTGGGTACTGCGCAATTCTGCTTCTGTGATGCGCAATTCGTTCAGAGAATCGCGCAAGGCTTTGTCCGCCTGTTTGCGTTCGGTGATGTTATTGAAAATGACGGCAAGCTTGCGACTGCCCTGGTCGCCGATCCGAAAGACATAGACATCAAACCAGTTGCTGTCCAATTCACGCGCCTTCTTGACAAAGCGAATCGGCTCGCCTTCCTGACATACTTTTCCATAAATCTCAAACCAGTAATCTTCATGATTGGGTGCGATTTCCCGTATGCGTTTTCCGAGCGCATCCGGGATGCCGGTCAGTTTCGCGAAAGCGGGATTCACCTCCAGAAAACGCCAATCGACTACGTTTTCATTCGCATCAAATATCAGTTCGATGAGGCAAAACCCTTCGTCCATCTGATTGAATAGCGTGCGATAGCGCTGTTCGCTGTCGCGTAGCGCATCCTCAGCCTGTTTGCGATGGGTGATATCGCGTGATACGGCGAGCAGACG
>JAYWDZ010000221.1:0-11060 GCA_043779595.1 Nitrosomonadales bacterium | reverse complement strand
CGGACGAGGTGTGGGACAAGGCCGAGGCGGCGCTGGCGGCGGCCTTGGCGCAGAACCACCTCGCCTACGACCTGCAGCCGGGCGAGGGCGCATTCTATGGCCCCAAGGTCGAATTTACGCTGAAGGATTCATTGGGCCGTTTATGGCAATGCGGCACGATCCAACTCGACTTCAACCTGCCGGTGCGGCTGGAGGCGGAATATTTTGGCGAGGACAACCAGGCGCACACGCCGGTGATGTTGCACCGCGCGATTCTGGGCTCGCTGGAGCGATTTCTGGGCATTCTGATCGAGCACCACGCGGGCAATTTCCCGCTGTGGCTGGCGCCGGTGCAGGTGATGGTGATGAATATCAGCGAGCGCCAGGCAGCATATGCCGAAAAAGTCACATTGGCCTTGCGGCAAGCGGGTATCCGCGCCGTATCGGACTTGAGTAATAACAAGATTACCTATAAAATTCGGGAATATAGCTTGCAGAAGTTGCCGTATCAATTGGTGGTCGGCGACAAGGAGATGGAAGCGGAATTAGTGGCTGTTCGGGTGCGGGGCAATCAGGACCTCGGACAGCTAAGCTTGGCAGATTTTATTACCCGGTTGAAGCAGGAAATTCACGACCGGAAATAGACAGACAGTTGAGGAGCGAAGCAGGCTTTCGCTCCTCAACTTTTTCGCGCATGCGCGCATTGATTTGGAGTACGACTTATCGCGACGGAAAAGCAGACACGTATCAACGGAGAAATTACAGGCACCGAGGTACGGTTAGTAGGAAAAGATTCGGAACAGCTGGGCATCGTCAAGGTTCAAGATGCGCAGCGCATGGCGGAAGAGGCCGAGTTGGATTTGGTTGAGATTGCACCGCAGGCGGTTCCTCCGGTGTGTCGCTTGATGGACTACGGCAAGTTCAAGTATCAGGAAAGCAAGAAACTGCACGATGCCAAGCTGAAACAAAAGCAAGTGCAGATCAAGGAAATCAAGTTTCGTCCGGGTACCGACGAAGGCGACTACCAGATTAAGCTCCGCAACTTGATCAAGTTTTTGGAAGAAGGTGACAAGACCAAAATTACGCTGCGCTTTCGCGGTCGTGAAATGGCGCATCAGGAAATCGGCATGGCGCAGTTGCGGCGGATTTCAACCGATCTGGCGGAACACGCGGTGACCGAGCAGTTTCCGAAAATGGAAGGCCGCCAGCTGGTGATGATGCTGGCGCCGAAGAAAAAGATTTAAGAGTTTGTGAAGTAAAGCATCAGAGACCGGCGCTTCTCCCATAGCGCCAACAATAAGTGTGGCCGGGTTTGTGAAGCATTCCGACAAGGAATCACCTGCGGTTGCATAGATGAAAAAGGAAGTGGTATGCCTAAGATGAAAACCAAGAGCGGCGCCGCTAAGCGGTTTCGCGCACTGGGTAGCGGCAAGTTTAAGCGCGCGCACGCGTTCATGCGTCATATTCTCACCAAGAAAAGCACCAAGCGGAAACGTCAGTTGCGCGGCATGGAAACAGTCAGTGCCAGCAATCACAAAGAAGTTCGCCGCATGATGCCCTACGCATAAGGAGAGAATAGATGCCACGCGTAAAACGGGGTGTAACCGCCCGAGCCAGTCACAAACGTGTTCTTGCGTTAGCCAAAGGCTATCGCGGTCGCCGCAAGAACGTATTCCGGGTCGCCAACGAGGCGGTGATGAAAGCGGGTCAGTACCAATACCGCGACCGTCGCCAGCGCAAGCGCCAGTTCAGAACCCTTTGGATTGCACGTATCAACGCCGCAGCCCGCGAGCACGGCCTGACCTACAGCGTGTTCATGAACGGTATGAGCCGCGCCGCGATTGGCATCGATCGTAAAGTGCTGTCCGATATCGCCATTTTCGATAAGGGTGCGTTCGCTAGCATCGTTAACCAGGTGAAGGCCAAACTGGCAGCTTGAGGACTCGTGCAGTAACAAAAAAAGGCCGAGAGGCCTTTTTTTGTTTGCGTGAGCCAGAGACAACTCTATGCGTAACCCCAACGAAATTGTCAGCGAAGCAATCAGCGCAATTAACGGCTGCGCCGATTTGCCTACACTGGAGCAAGTAAAAGCTGGATTTTTGGGCAAAAGCGGCACGCTAACGGTGCTGCTGAAAAGCCTTGGCAGCATGCCTGGCGACGAGCGTAAAGCTGCTGGCGCGCGCATCAATGAGGCAAAGCAGGCGGTCGAGTCGGTATTGAAAGCACGGCGCGAAGCCTTGCAGCAAGCGGAATTAGCGCAGCAGCTCGCAGCTGAAACGATCGATGTCACTTTACCCGGCAGAGGCATAGCGTGCGGTGGACTGCATCCGGTCTCGCGTACCCTCACGCGCATCCAGGGTCTATTTCGTTCAATTGGTTTTGAAGTCGCGACCGGCCCTGAGATCGAATCCGATTTCTACAATTTCACCGCACTGAATATTCCTGAAGACCATCCGGCGCGGGCGATGCACGACACCTTTTATCTCTGCCAGGATCAACTATCGGGTGGCGAGTTGCTGCGTACGCACACCTCGCCGGTTCAAGTGCGCTACATGCAAACGCATCAGCCGCCGCTCCGCATCATTGCGCCGGGGCGAGTGTATCGCTGTGATTCGGATGTGACGCATACGCCGATGTTCCATCAAGTCGAAGGCCTATGGGTAGACGAGAATGTATCGTTTGCAGATTTGAAAGGCGTGCTCGCCGATTTCATGCGCAACTTTTTTGAGCGGGAGGATTTGGCCGTACGCTTTCGCCCATCGTTTTTTCCGTTCACCGAGCCGTCTGCAGAAATGGATATTGCTTGCGTGATGTGCGGAGGCGAAGGGTGTCGCGTGTGCTCCCACACCGGTTGGCTGGAAGTACTCGGTTGTGGCATGGTGCACCCCAATGTATTTTCTCACGTCGATATCGATACCGAGCGTTACCTCGGATTTGCGTTCGGGCTGGGGGTAGAACGACTCGCGATGCTGCGCTATGGCGTCGACGATTTGCGCTTGTTCTTCGAGAACGATTTGCGCTTTCTCAAACAATTTAATTAACGACCTAAGGCGCTCTTATGCAATTCTCTGAAGCCTGGTTGCGTACCTTGGTTAACCTCGCGCTTGATACAACGCAGCTAGCGCATCAATTAACCATGGCTGGTCTAGAAGTAGAAGCATTGACCCCAGCCGCGCCCGCGTTCGATAAGGTGGTTGTCGCTGAAATTCTAAGTGCCGAAAAGCATCCTGATGCGGATCGCCTGCGCATTTGTCAGGTCGATGTTGGCGAGAGTGCGCCGGTGACCGTGGTCTGCGGCGCGCCGAATGCGACTGCAGGATTGAGAGTGCCTTGCGCGCGGCCGGGTGCACGGCTACCCGGCATTGAAATCAAAGTGGCGAAAGTGCGCGGCGTGGAATCCTTCGGCATGCTGTGTTCCGCTAAGGAACTGGGTTTGAATGCCGAAGCCGACGGCCTGATGGTGCTGGATGCCGATGCGCCCGTGGGTGAGGATTTGCGCAGCTATCTAAACTTGAACGACACGCTAATCACCTTAAAGCTCACGCCCAACCGCGCAGACTGTTTGTCGATTCAGGGCGTCGCCCGCGAGGTAGGGGCGATTACGCAAACTGAAACGCGCATGCCGATTATGGGGCAGGTGACGAATGAAATTAACGATACGCTGACGATAAACGTAGCCGCACCGCAGGCGTGCCCGCTTTATCTCGGTCGTGTGGTGCGAGGCATGGATGCACAAGCCGCCACTCCGCGGTGGATGGCGGAGCGACTTGAGCGCAGCGGCATCCGTCCCATCAGCGCGCCGGTCGATATCACCAATTATGTCATGCTCGAACTGGGCCAGCCGATGCACGCTTTTGCGCTGTCGCGTTTGCACGGCGCAATCGAAGTACGGATGGCGTGTGCGGGTGAAAAGCTGGCATTGTTGAACGGGCAAACGGTAGACCTCGCGCCCGATATGTTGGTGATCGCGGACGACACGGGGCCCATTGCGTTGGCCGGAATCTTGGGCGGCCAGCCCACCAGTGTGGAGCGTTTTACGGTCGATCTTTTTCTGGAAGCCGCATTTTTTGCGCCTGCTGCAATTGCAGGGCGGGCACGTCGACTGGGATTGTCTACCGATTCCTCGCATCGCTTCGAACGCGGCGTGGACTTTGGCGCCACGCGCAATGCGATGGAGCGCGCCACACAACTGATAATCGATATTTGTGGCGGGCGCGCCGGGCCGATTGCAGCGTGTGTCGCGGACTTGCCACCGCGCAATCCAAGTGCGTTGCGTTTGGCGCGTTTAGCGCGTGTGGCGGGTGTCCCGCTTGATGCTGACAATGTGATGCGCGACTTGCGTGCGCTGGGCGCTGAGGTCGAGCGTCACGACGATACGCTGAAGGTAACTGCACCGACTTTTCGCTTTGATTTGTCCATCGAAGAAGACTGGATCGAAGAAGCCGTGCGCCTATACGGCTATGACAACATCCCCGCGCAGCCTCCCGCCGCGCCTTCGATGATGCTGCCGCAGGACGAAACCCAGTTGAGCGACGATGCGTTGCGCCACGCGCTGGTGAGTCTTGATTACCAGGAAGTGATTACCTACAGCTTCGTTGATCCTACGATGGAAGCAACACTACTGGGCAACCCCACGCCGCTTATGCTGGTTAACCCCATCGCGAGCCAGTTATCCGCGATGCGCACTTCGCTGTGGGGCGGACTGATCGAAACACTGCGCCACAATCTCAATCGCCAGCACGAGCGCGTGCGGATTTTCGAGCTAGGGCGAGTATATCTAAGTGGCGATGGCAAATTGCAGCAGCCGATGCGTCTAGGGGGACTGGCGATGGGCGCGGCCGTACCTGAGCAGTGGGCAAGCCCTGCGCGGCGGGTCGATTTCTTTGATGTCAAAGGCGATCTCGAACGGCTGTTCGACGGCGCCGTGGATACCTGGCGGGGTGAGCATCCCACTTTACATCCTGGGCAGTGTGCGCAACTCGTGCAGAATGGTCAGCCGATCGGCTGGTTGGGCGCACTGCATCCGCGCTTGGTACAAGAGTTGGATTTGCCCGCTGCGCCGGTGTTGTTTGAACTCGATCTGCAGGCCGTGACACACCTGCCCTTGCCGCGTCATGCGAGTATTTCCCGCTTGCCGATGGTGCGGCGTGATTTGGCATTTGTAATGGATGCCAACATCCTTGTTGGCGATGTGTTGGCCACCCTGCAACAAGCTGCCTCAGCCATTGTTTTGGAGCTGGCATTGTTTGATCAATACCGCGGCAAAGGCATCGCCGAAAACCAAAAAAGCCTTGCGTTCCGGGTAGTTATGCAAGATACTCAACGCACGCTGACGGATGCAGAAGTGGAAGACGCGGTGGCCAAACTGGCCGATGCGGTGCTCCGTGAATTCAATGCGACGCTACGTTCATAAGCTGTGTTCCTGAAATTGCAATAGGCTCAAAAAAGCATCATGACAACTCTGACCAAAGCGGATCTGGCCGAACTATTGTTCGAAAAAGTAGGCTTGAATAAACGTGAAGCCAAAGACATCGTGGAATCGTTTTTTGATGAAATCCGCAATGCGCTCGAGCAAGGTGACATTGTGAAACTTTCGGGTTTCGGCAATTTTCAGTGCCGCGAAAAACCGCAACGTCCCGGACGTAATCCCAAAACCGGCGAAGAAATGCCCATCTCGGCACGCCGCGTGGTGACGTTCCACGCCAGTCAAAAACTCAAATCCCAGGTAGAAGGCGCCAACCTTGGAACTCCAGGCTCGGAGTGAGCTGCCCCCCATCCCGGACAAGCGTTACTTCACGATAGGCGAAGTGTCTGAGTTGTGTGCGGTTAAAGCACACGTACTGCGTTATTGGGAACAAGAGTTCGAGCAGTTGCGTCCGCTCAAACGTCGCGGCAATCGACGCTATTATCAACATCACGAAGTCCTGTTGATCCGACGCATTCGTGAGTTGTTATATGAAGAAGGCTTTACCCTCAATGGGGCACGTCAACAGCTTGAACACGCACAAGAAGCAAGCGCGACTAAGGATGTGCCACTCGATATGCCGAGTGCATTGATGCTGCGCGCAGAACTTACCGAAATTCTGAAAATATTGAAGTGAAGCTGTGGTCGCATGCGCTAGCTCTGGTAGAATCCCGGGCTTCGTCGGAGCGTGGCGCAGCCTGGTAGCGCACTTGCATGGGGTGCAAGGGGTCGGAAGTTCGAATCTTCTCGCTCCGACCAATTATTCGAAAAATCATCGCGTACTCTCACGGCAAAATCTAAGTACAAGCCGCATAAGCGGAGGCGCGGATGCTAAAATCACCGCATGTTTGCGGCTCAGCCTTTTCACTCGATTTCCCTATTGAATTGCTCAGCATTCACTTCGATGGGCATGAGTTCCCTGTTCTTGCGCAAACCCTAAATGCGTATTCTGCTTTCCAATGACGATGGTTATTTCGCCCCTGGGCTCGCGGCGATGGCTAAAGCTTTGCAGGGGGTGGCGGACATTACTGTAGTCGCCCCTGAGCGTGATCGCAGTGGCGCATCCAACTCCCTCACCCTCGACCGTCCGCTGATTTTGCGCCAGGCTCAAACCGGCTTTTATTACGTCAATGGCACGCCCACCGACTGCGTCCATCTGGCTGTCACCGGCATGCTGGACCATCTGCCGGATATGGTGATTTCTGGTATCAATCATGGCGCGAACATGGGCGACGACACGATTTATTCCGGCACCGTAGCGGCAGCTACCGAAGGCTATTTGTTGGGCATTCCATCACTCGCCGTTTCTTTAGCTGATTACAAAGAGGGCAACTTCGATGTCGCCGCACAAGTGGTGGTTGAGCTGGTGCAGCGTATCCAAGCGCAGCCTTTTATTGAACCGATGCTGCTCAATATCAACGTGCCCGATTGTGCTGCCGCGCAATTGGGCGCAACGCACGTGACGCGACTAGGCAAGCGCCATACTGCCGAGCCAGTGGTCAAGTCCACCAATCCGCGCGGGCAGGTGGTGTATTGGGTGGGGGCCGCAGGCTTGGCGCAGGACGCTGGCGACGGTACGGATTTTTTCGCGGTAGCTAACGGCCACGTTTCAATCACCCCATTGCAAATTGACCTTACGCGTTTCAACCAGATGGAGCAAGTGCGCGCATGGTTGAAATAAGTAATACCCGCGCAGGAATTGGCATGACTTCCGCCCGCACCCGCGGCCGCATGGTGGATCGTTTACGCGAGCAAGGTATACACGATGCGATGGTGCTGGCCGCGATGGGCGCTGTGCCGCGGCATTTGTTTGTTGATCAGGCATTAGAGAGTCGCGCTTACGAAGATGTCGCTTTACCGATTGGTTTCGGCCAGACTATTTCCAGTCCTTATGTGGTCGCGCGAATGTGTGAATTGGCGCGCTTGAACCGCTCCGGACACGCGCGTGATCTGGGGCGTGTGCTCGAAATTGGGTTGGGGTGTGGCTATCAAGCTGCGGTGCTGGCGCGTATCGCGCGCGAGGTTATTTCGATGGAACGTATCGCTGCGTTAGTGGGGCGCACCCGACCACGCTTGCGCGAGCTACGCATCAATAACGTCAAACCCAAGCACGGGGACGGCATGGCGGGATTAAAAGATATGGCGCCTTTTGACGCTATCGTGATAGCCGCAGCGTTTGGCGAAGTGCCCGAGGCACTCAAACTGCAATTGGCCGACGGCGGGCGATTAGTGATGCCACTTGGCAATACTGCGCAAACATTGTGTGTGGTCGAACGCGAGGGCAAACACTTTCACGAGCAGCAATTGGAAGCCGTCAAGTTCGTCCCATTGTTACCGGGTGTAGCATGAAAAACGCATTGATTATATGGTTGTGCGCCGTGTTAGCCGGATGCGTCTCTCAGAGTCCAGCACCGGTAAGCGAACGCGGTCAGTCTTCCCCTAGCGCCAAAACGAAAGCTTCTCCGAAGGGCGCGGATACTGCCTCTTCCCGTCCCGGTCCGCGCCAGATTGCAGCCTCTGAAAATGGCCTGCATATCGTGCAAAAAGGCGATACTTTGCACGGCATAGCGTTCGCAAATAACGTCGACTTTCAGGACTTGGCCGTCTGGAATAATCTGGAATCGGTGGATGTAATCAAGATCGGCCAGGTGCTCAGATTGACTCCCCCGGAAGGCGCCACGGTGGTTGGCAAAGGCGTGGAAATTCAACCGCTCAAAACCGAATCCCGCCCCGAGGCCAAACCCTTGCAAGAGACGCCGCTGCTGCGTGAGCCGCAAGCTGTGCTATTGCCCTACAGCGAAGCGAATTGGGCGAAAGCTACCGCCACCCCTGCGCCACGTTCGCCTCCTGTGATCGCGCCAGCCAGTCCGCCCCCATCAGTCGTTACCCCCCCGCCCACACCTCCCGTGGTGGCTGCGGTTGTCCCTCCGACCGTCGTCACTACGCCGCAGCCAGCCAGCGCACCTGAGGGCTGGCTATGGCCTGCCAAGGGGCAGCTTAAAGGCCGCTTTGGTGAGGGTGGGGGCAAGGGAATTAATATCGTAGCCGAACGCAATACACCGGTAATCGCGGTAGCGCCAGGCCGGGTGGTGTATAGCGGGGCGGGTTTGCGCGGGTATGGACGGCTGCTCATCATCAAACATCCGGGCGAATTTCTAAGCGCCTATGCGCACAATCAGGAAATGTTGGTGAAAGAGGGCGACACCGTCAGTGCTGGGCAAAAGATAGCGCTGATGGGCGACAGCGATGCGGACCGCGTTAAATTGCATTTTGAAATTCGCCAATATGGCCGCCCGCTAGACCCACTGAAATATCTGCCTAGCCCGCCATGACGCCAAGCGCTGTCGACGACAATGACGAGCTTCCCCCGGAAGACTCGGATGAGGAAGACATAGCAACAGATCGCGCCGCAGACGATTTGCCTGATGATCTGGCGTCGGCCATTTTGAATGAGCCGCAAGTCGACGTCACCCAGCTTTATTTCAACGAAATCGGTCAATCGCCGTTGCTCACCGCAACTGAAGAAGTCGCGCTTGCGCGTCGCGTCAAACTGGGTGATTTTGACGCGCGCCAAATCATGATCGAGCGTAACTTGCGACTGGTAGTGAATATCGCCAAGCATTACGCCAATCGCGGGCTCACGCTGCTGGATCTGATCGAAGAGGGCAATCTCGGCCTCATACACGCGCTGGAAAAATTCGACCCCGAGCGTGGCTTTCGGTTTTCGACTTATGCAACCTGGTGGATACGGCAGAACATCGAGCGTGCCATCATGAACCAGTCCCGCACCATACGGCTGCCGGTTCATATCATTAAAGAACTCAACATTTATCTACGCGCCAAACGGCATCTGGAAACCCACGGCGTCGCCGATGCCTCATTCGATGACATTGCCGCACTTACCGGCCACACCGCCGACGAAGTGCGCCGCATCATGCAATTGAATGAGCGCATGGCCTCGCTCGACGCACCGCTCGACGTCGACCCAAGCTTGTCATTAGGCGAAGGCATTGCGGATGACAACGCGGCTTTGCCGGAAGATGCGTTGCAGCTCGATGAAATTGGATATCACATTCACGGATTGGTCGACCTATTAAATGATAAACAACGCTGGGTGATCGAACGCCGCTTCGGTCTGAATGGACACGAACCCTGCACCCTAGAAGACCTCGCGCTAGAGCTTCACGTCACGCGCGAGCGGGTGCGCCAAATCCAGATGGAATCGTTGCGCGTGCTGCGCCAGATGTTGCGCCGTCGCGGCATGAACAAGGACGAGTTGTTTTGATCGTGGACTGGTCGAACATCCGCACCGTGTTGCTGGACATGGACGGCACCCTGCTGGATTTACATTACGACAATTATTTTTGGCTGGAACATGTCCCGCGCCGTTATGCCGAATACCACGGTGTCGAAATCGAAGGTGCCCGCGCGCAACTATTCGAACGCTTCGCGCGCCACAGCGGCACCCTCAACTGGTACTGCACCGATTTTTGGAGCAGCGAACTGGCGTTGGATATCGTGCAACTCAAACAAGAAGTCGCCCACCTGATCGCCGTGCGCCCCGATGTGCCTGCATTTTTGAATGCCGTGCGCAACGCAGGCCGACGCGTGGTGATGGTCACCAACGCCCATCCCAAAAGCCTCGCGCTAAAAATGAATGAGACCGGGCTGGCTTCTTATTTCGACGCGCTGATTTCATCGCACCAAGTCGGTCTGCCTAAAGAGCACCCGGATTTTTGGAGCGGCCTGCAAAGCCTCGAAGCGTTCGATGCGCAACGCACCTTGTTTGTCGACGACAGCCTGCCGGTGTTGCGTAGCGCACAGCGGTTCGGCATTGCGCAACTGCTTGCTGTGTGTAATCCCGATTCGCGGCAGCCGCACAAGGATTGTGGGGAGTTTGTGGGGATTAGTAGTTTTGTTGAAGTGATGCCGACGAAGTAGCCAAGTTGCACCTGCGCACCCACAGTTTTAAGTTGAATAATAATTCTGGAGACACTTAAATGAATCAAACCGCCATCTTTTTTCCGGTCTTCGCTCTCGCTGGGCTGACATTTGCCATCCTGCTGTTAATTCCATACAAACGCATCAAAGCCGTCGCCCTCAGGCAACTTGTAGCGGACGACTTCAAGTTGGGCGAATCTAAAAACGTGCCCGCGCACGTGAGCCTTCCCAATCAAAACTACATCAATCTGCTGGAGCTCCCGGTTTTGTTTTACGTTGTTTGTTTGTTGTTATATGTGACGCAGCGCGTGGACATGGTTGCGCTTTTCTTGGCATGGTCATACGTGACTCTGCGTGTAGTTCATAGCGTGATTCATCTGACATCCAATCACATCCTTCAACGCCTTTTTGTTTTTGCGCTAAGCACCTTTGTTTTGATAGCTATGTGGGTGCGTGTATTTATTGCTATCAGCTAGTGGCACTGCATCAATTCGATTAATGTTTCCCGAGTTATGCCAGATATTTATAGACTGGGTTGGCCGGGGGTAGCCCGGCGGCTAGTCACTTTCTTTTGCTTCGGTATGTGTCAAGGTAGTTGTCGCCTCAATCGTCAAGCATCCTGCATGTATTTATGTATTTTCGCCTGCACCTGGGTGCGCTCGGGATTGAGGGTCAC
>JAYWDZ010000220.1:0-4443 GCA_043779595.1 Nitrosomonadales bacterium | reverse complement strand
GTGGCGATTCGCAAAGAGTGTGCCGGTCATTTTTCCTGGCCGGAGGCGAGCAAGCTCAAAGCGCCGACGGTCGGCGAGACGCTTGTCGATTTGATGGCTGAAGAAGGCTGGAGGGGTGCCCGGGCGTGGGCCGAGCGCGCGAATGAAATTGCGCCGACGCTGGTGGGCGGGTCGAAGAAACACGGCGGGCCGGACCTTGGCCCTACGCGTGCGAAACGCGCATGGGCGTCGCTGGGTGTGGACGGCATGGGCATCGCCAACGAGCCGCCCGCAGCGGATTTTGTGGGGATGCCGCGCCTGACCGTGCGTATGGCCGCGCGCATTCAAGGCTTTCCGGATACGTGGCAATTTGCCGGGCGCAAGACGACTTCGTATCGTCAGATTGGCAATGCCTTCCCCCCGCCGGTTGCCCAAGCGGTGGGTGAGCAAATCGCCAAATGCCTGTCGGTGCGAAAGCTGTTTGCGGTCGCGGCATGAGCAAGCCGCCCAAAATCACCAAAAACGAAAGGACGGCCAAGCCATCCAAAGGCGCGCGCGCAAAACTTCGCACACATTTTCTCGCCAACCTTGGGCGCGTGATGAATTCGGATGAATTGCGAGAAGTTGCAGGCATTAGCGAGTGGGCGCGCCGTGTGCGTGAGCTACGCCTTGATGAGGGCTATCAAATCCTTACTAATAATGACCGCGCAAATCTAAAGCCCGGCGAATATTTGCTTGAAGTGCTGACACCCGAGCCCGCGTTCGAGCGCAATATCTCGAAAGAAACGCGTGCGCTGGTATTAGACCGTAACGGGTTTACCTGCCAGATGTGTGGCGCGGTCGCAGGTGAGCCGCATGTTTATGACCCTACTCGAAAGACGCGACTGCATCTCGGTCATGTGATCGATAAAAGCATGGGCGGCAATGATGAGGTATCGAACCTTCGCGCGATTTGCTCGGTGTGCAACGAGGGCGCCAAGAACCTGACAGCCGACAGGCCTTCAGCGCGAAAGCTCCTGATCCAAATTCGCCGCGCGACAGGCGTGGACCAGCTTGAAGTGCTGGCGTGGCTTAAGAAAAAATATCCAAACAAGTAGGGCAATCGAAGGCTCGAAGTTACAGCTGTGGACTTTACTTTTCCGAAAGAAACATAAACGGTCAAACACCATTTACTTCACGTGGTTTCGGCACAATACCGACTAATCTCCCCTGAAATAGTAGTCGTATGAAAACCCTCTTCTCGTTGATCCAATCCCCCTTCCCACCTGATTTTCCTGACTTGTATCAGGAGCTGGGCATCGTGGCGGAGCGTTTCGACTCTGCCCGTAACCTGCACCGGGCCTTGCAAAAAAAGACGCCGGATTTTTTTGTGGGGGAGTTCGTCTATGGCTGGGGCAACGATTACGCGGGGGCGACTGTGTCGAACCTGGACGTCACGCTGCGAACCCTGCAGGCCGTTGCACCTCAGGCGATGATCATCGTGGTCATGCAGCCTGGCGAGGTCGCACACATCGGCAAGCTGCTGGAACTGTTTGCTATCGACGCCGTGCTGAAATACCCGGTTATTGCGAAAGAGATGCGGGCTCTATTGGGTTAGACAGGGTCAGGTCTGCGTTAACGCATAGCAAATAAAGGGGGTCGGTTCTTGCAATGACATTTGATCCGGACCAAGCGCTCCCAGTCTTTCGGGGCGGGTTTAGGGTAGAGTTGATCAACTGCCTTTAGAGATGACGAGCCATGACGTAAAGAATGAGAGGGTCAGCACATAACTGTTTTCCTTATTTGATAGCCTAACGTTCGAACCTGCAACCTAGATTCTAAAACCAATTGGACATGGACCCCTTTCTCGACAAACTGGTAGCAGCCGTATCGGACAGCGAGGATCTGGAGAGCTTGGTGCGTCCGCTTCTGGGCTTGCTGGAGTCGGTCACGGGCATGGAGTCGACGTATCTGACGATGATCGATCTGCAGCACAATGTTCAGCACATTGTGTTTGCACGCAACACTCAGGCGCTGACTATTCCAGAGGGACTGAAAGTGCCCTGGGGCGATACGCTGTGCAAACGTGCGCTCGACGAGGGCCGTCCCTATGTGGACGATGTGGCGGGCTGCTGGGGCGATTCGGAAGCGGCGCGCGCATTGGGAATCACCACCTATTTGAGTGAGTCTGTTCATGTGGCGGCGGGTGAGCTTTACGGCACGCTGTGCGTGGCCAGTAGGACGCGAATCCAGATCACGGACGACACGCGCCGACTGCTGCAGATGTTTTCGCAATTGATTGCGCGTCAGCTGGAACGCGACCGCCTGCTTGCCCGGTTGCAGGACGAGAACCGCATGTTCAGCCAATATGCGCTGTCCGATCCGCTCACAGGGATTCCAAACCGGCGTGCGCTGATGAACGAGCTCGCGCGGGCGCTGGCCAATGCAGGACGCGCGGACACGGCGGTTCATGTGGCGTTTGTCGATCTGGACGATTTCAAGTCGATCAACGACCAATATGGTCACGATACGGGTGACCGTTTCTTGATTGAGATTGCCAAGGCGCTCGTGAGCGGCATGCGCGATGGCGATTTTGTGGCGCGCTATGGCGGCGATGAGTTTGTGGTGTTTGGGCCCGCGACCTCCGCGTCCCACGATGCGAGCCGCATGGCTATCCGCGAACGGCTGGAACGGATGACCACCGGGCAGTTTACGATCGGCACGTCCACGCTGAACTACACGGGCGCCAGCGTAGGCGTAGTGACTTCGGACACCAACGAGCGCGATTGCGAGGCCGTGTTGGCCCGGGCAGACGCAGCTATGTACGTGACCAAGAGAGCGCGGCGTGTGGAGCTAAAATAGCCTAACTCGGATAACTCCATAGGAAACCTAAGTCAACCTCGATACTTCAATTATGGAAACGCAATCGACATGAGTCCTCTGAAACCGCTACGCGCTATCCAAGGCATGCTACTGGTCGTGCTACTCAGTGCGTCGCAGCTTTACGCGGCATCGCTGCTCCCCGCCGCCCGGGGCGAAATCGAGGGCTTGCTGTCGCGGCTAGCGGCGTCGGGCTGCCAGTTCAAGCGCAACGGCAGTTGGCATCCGGCGAGTGAGGCGCAGGCGCATCTGCGCCGCAAGCTGGATTATCTGGAGAACAAGGGAGCGGTCGCGAGCACGGAGCAGTTCATCGAGCGCGCGGCCAGCCAGAGCAGTATGAGCGGCAAGCCGTACCAGGTGCAATGCAGCAATCAGACGCCTGTGCCGAGCAGCCAGTGGCTACACACCGAACTGAAGGTGTTGCGTGCCGACGCAAAAAATTAAAATGGCCAGGCACGCATCGCAGGCGATAGCGCGATGAGCCGATCCACCACCGCCATGCTGTTATCCGCGCTTGTGTTGCCGGGCGCGGGTCAGCTCTACCTGAAACACGTGTTGCGCGGCACGGTGTTGATCGTGGTGAGCCTGATTTGCCTGTGGATCATCGGGTCTAGCGTGTTGCAGCAAGCCACGGTCGTGCTCGATCAACTTCAATCCGGGGAAACCGCACTCGATGCTGGCCACCTTTCCGAGCTGGTGGCGCAGACACCAGGCAGCTCGGCAAGCAGCATCGCCACCTTCGTGCTGATCGGCTGCTGGCTGGGTGGGATGATCGATACTTACTGGCTGGGCAAGAAGACAGGGGCAAATTAAAGGGACCCCAATCGAGTTAATTCAAGTTTTTTCACGTCAACAAAAAAAGGAGAGGCACGATGGGATTCGACAGAAAATACCTGGTGTGGGCGCTGGCTTATGTGGCAGCTGGCATGGCCTTGGGCATTTATATGGCGGCATCGCACAACCATGTCCAGCAGGTGACGCACGCTCACATCCTGCTGGTGGGGTTTGTGGTTTCGTTCATCTATGCCGTCATCCACAAACTATGGCTGGGCGAGCAGACTTCACGGCTCGCCAGGATTCAACTCATCGCGCATCAGGCCGGCGCGTTGACGATGTTTACCGGCTTGTTCCTGCTGTATCAAGGCATCGTTCCCGAAGCGCAAATCGAATCCATTCTTGCTCCGTCAACCATCGTCGTTTTCATCGCCGCCTTGCTGATGATCGTGATGGTGTTGAAGCAGCCGTCAGCAGTGTCGAACAATTTAGCGAATCAAGGAGCCAGGCTGAACTGACCCGGATTTTGAAGGTAAGCTATTAGCAAAGAGTGGGTGGCAGGGTAATATTTAGCCTGGTTTTGCACTTGATGGGGCGCCAACAATAAAGCTGTTGGTTTTAAAAAAATAAAAGCGGGATTTTGGGCCAATTATTTTTCTGGGGAGGGAGTATGAAAATGCGTTCCATATTGTTGTTGACCGGCGTGGTCATTCTGGCCGTGGGTTGTGCAGGGCCGCGTCAGTCTTTTGTTGAACTGAACAAATCAGCTGTCTATGGCAAATCGGCCAAGGTGGGGATCGCCATGACTGCGTTGCCCAAGCCCGACACGCG
>JAYWDZ010000219.1:0-1733 GCA_043779595.1 Nitrosomonadales bacterium | reverse complement strand
CCCTGCTAGTGCATGTTGCAGGATAACATGAGTTACGGTTTACCGGCTTGCATCGCGCCACACACAGAACCTATGAGGAAACATAAAAAGCGTTCAGTGGCGTGATGCAAACGGATAGCAAACTTTCCTCAACGAATTAACCTTTCAGGTTGGCGGTAGCCCTGAAACTTTGTAACCTTCACTGCGCTATAACTGAATAAGACCTAACGTAGAGCTAACCGGGCGCCGCGCTTTTGCGGCGTCCCTCTTGAACGCCGGGTTGGGCGTTTTTTTTGATACTTTACATCATCGGTGTATGCGAAATCAACAGCAGCACGCAATGCGACAAGTGCTTCGAGCAATGAGGCAGAGATGACAGGGTGAAGAACGATTTCATCTTCACTGAGATTTGAGCCGAGGATTGGTACTGTGATGGATGCGTCTTCGACGATGAGCGCGGACATGACAGTGATAGTTTCTTTTAAGGCGGCCTGAGCGTGCACGGCTCTTGGCGAAGCGTTCAATAGTGCGACAGGTTTGTGGACGAAAGCCTCACAGCTAACCATCCAGTCGAGGGCGTTTTTCATGACCCCAGTAACGCCGTGTGCGTACTCTGGACTCGCGATGAGCAGCGCGTCGGCTGATAGGATTTGTGTACGCAGTTCTGCAACTGGCGGAGGATCATTGGCCTCAATGTCGGGATTGAACAGCGGTAGATCGCCAAGGCCACGATAGACTACTACATTGATGCCAGCTGGCGCCAAACGAGCGGCAGCACGAAGCAGTGCGGAATTGAGAGAAGCAACACGAAGGCTGCCGGAGATCGCGAGGATTTTCATAACGCCCAACGTTTGAGGTAAGAGGCGCGCTTTAGCGCGTCCTGCTTGACCGATGGGTTAGGCATAAACATAACATGAGGATAACAAAATGATTTTAAAATTGCTTAAAATTGAACTTATACCAAGCTATCGAGAAAATGGCGGGCAGTATGAAGGTAAGGCAGAGTTTATTGGTGGAGCTGGTAACGTAGAACTAAAACTTACGCCGAGCATGTGTGACAAGATTTTTGTTATCTGCGCTGACGGAATTTTAACTGTAGCTAAAGAAGCCGCAAATAATTTGACTTGTAATGTAATCGAGCAACGTAAAGAGCTGGAAGCCTAACGTAAAGCTAAGGGGCTGCGCGCTTTTGCGCAGTCCCGCTTGAGCGTCGGGTTAGCTTTGATGTTCGGCAGCACGTTTTAGACTTTGCAAGGCATTTGGCAACGCCTTGCGTATTTGAGATCCAATAACCCGCCCGAAAAACGGAGAAAGAAAACCTTGGAAAGTGACTCGATGCTTTGCGTTTGTGCCAGAAGGAAGGAGGGTGAGTTCATGCTCAAAACGTAAGGCACACAAAGGTAATTTGCTTTCCACAGTAAACGACCGATTAGGCATGACTTCTGTGAATTTGATTCTCACCTTGGGGCCACTAGAAGGCTGAAGTGAACCTGATGCACCAGAAGAAAACGAACCCTCAATGGACGATTTCTTTACGTCAGGATCCCATGACGACCAAGCAGCGACATTTTCATACAGCGCAAACACCTTTTCCGGTGGTGCTGCGATAACTATTTGCTCTTCAAATTGAATCATTAAATCCCTCGGAATAAAAAGCTAACGTATGATATAAGGGGCGCGTAGCGTCCCGCTTGATGGATGGGTTAGCAGTAATTTTACTTAGGAGCATAGAAATAATGGATAAATTAACAGAT
>JAYWDZ010000218.1:0-1735 GCA_043779595.1 Nitrosomonadales bacterium | reverse complement strand
TTTTTGACTCCGCCCAGTTAAATAGAGCCTATTTTTCGCTATATTTCCAAGAAGCAAGTGAATTTATTATGCGATTCTCCGCCGAGCGAGACCGATCAGACCCACTAGACCGGAACCGAGCAGCCACGAGGCAGCAGGCACAGGAGTAACGACACATTGATTAACCGGAGACTCTGGGAAGGGAACGGTAACAACTCCGCCACATGCTGTAGTCATGGTGCCTTCCAAGTACCATGCTGTACGCAGGCCCACGTAACCCTTTTGTACTGTTGGATCTTCAGCTGTGGTGATTGTATGTGCCCACTGCAACGCGACTCTCCACAGGTCTGCATACGGGCCAGGTGCTATAAACTCAATCTTGATAGAATCACTCGCATCAGCGCTAAGATTGTTAAAAGCATCGCCGCCAAGCTTGCCACCCCAAGCAATATTAGTAGACGTAAAAACCCCACCAGTTATATCTGCAACGCTAGGACCAAAAGTATTCACTGTAAATAAAGAAGGTCCGAAAATAAAGCCTGAAGAAAAGCTATTGTCTGCATTAGCCGTGCCCATGTTGATAGTACCGGTACCTATGTCCCCAGTAAACAAATTGGCACCCGAAAACGTTTTTGCATTAATCGTTGTACCCGCTCTACTCTTAAACATAAAAGCGCCAGATTTACCATCAATAATGCCGCTGTAATTACCGGCATTATTGTTTGATGCACTTGTGTCGGCAATCACCTGACCAATATCCATAATTTTGAAACCCGTAACCGCTGCAGCTTGAGCATTGGACACTGCGAAAGTTATGGTAATTGCTGCAGCGATAGACGATTTTTTCAGTAGCACATCCATGTTTAAGCCTCCCGTCAAAATTCCAACGAACAGATTTTTTTCCCTATTCGATGGTTAAGTAAAATATTCAAATATTTCGGCTTCTTGCCAAATTTACTGGCCCTGGTTTGGTATGTCAAATGAATTATTAAAAACGCTGGCATATCGAGCGAGCGCATATGATCAATCATTCAGCCTTTACGCCGCTCGGGTCTTCGCGCTCAATAATCAACCGAAAAAAAATTAGAACACGTTCATGTGTTGGAATGAAAAACCAGAAAAGAGGTGCAAGCAGTTGAATGCTGAAGAATGGGTGACGATTAGCTGATGCAACAAGAAGGAAACGGACTACGGGAAATGGGGCGATTCTCGAAACGTTCCCCCAGCCTATTTCGCGTGAACTTACGCGGGGGTATACAAGCGAGGCTGCCGCGATTCAAACCACGCAAGGCATTGAAGGTTGAGGTAGGTAACCCTCTATTTGAGTTTGTGACGGCGCATCTTCAGAAAGATTGGTCACCCGAACAAATCGCAGCACACATTAACTGTCGCGGTTGGTTTTTGACTCCGCCCAGTTAAATAGCCCCTATTTTTCGCCATAATTCCAAGAAGAAAGTGAATTTATTATGCGACTTTCCGCCGAGCGAGACCGATCAGACCCACTAGACCGGAACCGAGTAGCCACGAGGCAGTAGGCACAGGAGTAACGACACATTGATTAACCGAAGACTCTGGGGGGCCGCCCAGGGTTCCGCAATTTGCTGTAGCCATGATGCCTTCCAAGTACCACGCTGCACGCATGCCCGCGTAAACCTTTTGTATTGTTGGATCTTCAGCTGTAGTTATTGTATGTGCCCATTGCAGCGCCACTCTCCACTCGGACGCATTCGCGCCAGGTGCTATAAACTCGATCTTG
>JAYWDZ010000217.1:0-1737 GCA_043779595.1 Nitrosomonadales bacterium | reverse complement strand
GAGGTCGCTTTAACACCGATGAAATCAGTGAAATGAAGCGCCTTAATATTCTGGAAAATGTTGTTCAGTTGAGTGGCGATGATAATTCATTGGCGAATCTCTATTCGCATGCCTCTGCATTTGTCTACCCGTCGCTTTATGAAGGTTTTGGAATTCCTCTGCTGGAGGCTATGTCATACCGATGTCCAGTTATTTGTAGCAATTGCAGTTCTTTTCCCGAAGTTGCTGGGGATGCGGCAGAATACTTTGATCCATTATCTATTGAGAGCATCGCCCACGCGTTTGAGAGAGTTCTAATGTCTTCTGAAAGATCGGAAGCTCTAATCGCATGCGGAGAAAAAAGAATGCAGCAATTCTCATGGGAAAAATGCGCCCACCAGACGCGCTTGGTCTATTCGTCATTATGCTAATCGCGGGGTTATGGGTGCGTTTCTTTCCGGCCCAAGTCTCATAGACACCAATGGGAATCAACACGTCGCACCTGCTTTATCGTTGGCAAAGCTTCGCATCGGGCCACTGGGTCATGGTCTCAAATCAACGCCCCCGAATGAGTTCATGATTCTAGAAAAGTTTTTCATGACAACAGTACCCAATGTTGTTGAATTTGAATTTTCTGGGCGGAACCGCTCGTAAAACTTACAAATAATCCCTTCTCTAAAAACGCTACTAATACATTGAATTTCTAACATCAATACAACGGGGACAAGCGCTATGCGCATAGTATAATGTCGCCAAAACAGTCACGGTTTTGGTATTCTAAACTCGAATCTGGTTAAATAGGGTTATTTTGCCGGTCGATAACCTCAATCGTCGCCGTACTAAGGGGGCGTGGATGCATTCAATCTAAATTGTCTTGGCTGGTTCAAATTAATTAATGAGAAGGTAATAGCAAATAAGAAAATACCTGCCAATATACACTCGATAGTCCGAGACCTAACCCCTATGTTTCGGAAATGAGAGCACGACCGTGAGCAATCTGTTTATATTCTTTACCGCGCTGGTGGTTAGCGTTGCCATTATTCCGGTAATGATTCGCCTGGCCCCCAGGCTTGGGATGGTAGATCTACCGGACCCACGCAAGGTCCATACAATACCGACTCCACGGGTGGGAGGCGTAGGTATCGTCATTGGCAGCCTGATCCCGATTCTTCTCTGGGTTCCATTGGACAATGCCATAGTTGCATACTTATTTGGCGCCCTGATTCTTCTTGTCTTTGGGCTTTGGGACGACTCGCGAGAGCTTGGTCACTATGTGAAATTTATCGGCCAATTTGTCGCGGTACTTGCAGTGGTGTATTACGGTGATGTCTACGTCAAAACTTTGCCATTTGCAGATCTAGAGCCGATATCGCCGACCATAGGCAAACCTTTCACCGTGTTCGCCATCGTCGGAATGATCAATGCGGTTAACCACTCCGACGGTCTGGATGGCCTGGCTGGGGGTTTGTCAGTATTGAGCCTAAGTTGTATCGCCTACTTGGCTTCTCTCACCGATGGCTACCAGGTTATTGCGATTGCGATTGCTACCCTAGGGGGCGTCCTAGGATTTCTGCGTTACAATACTCACCCAGCCGGGGTGTTCATGGGGGACGGTGGGAGCCAGTTTCTTGGCTTCACTCTCGGCGTCCTCGCGGTTTTATTGACCCAAAACGCAAACACAGCGCTTAGTCCCGCCCTACCGGCGTTGCTCCTCGGACTTCCGATCATTGATATTCTGGCAGTGTTTGCGCAGCGAGC
>JAYWDZ010000216.1:0-83610 GCA_043779595.1 Nitrosomonadales bacterium | reverse complement strand
ATCACGCCGCGCACGAAGCGCAGGTATTGCGGCATCAGCTGTTCGGCGTCGTCCATGATGAACACGCGCCGCACATAGAGCTTGATGCCGTGGCGATGGTCGCGGTCGTACAGATCGAACGGCGCGTGCGACGGCACGTACAGCAGCGACAGATATTCCTGCTTGCCCTCGACGCGGTTGTGCGACCACGCCAGCGGCGCTTCGGCATCGTGCGCGACGTGGGTGTAAAAGGCTTTGTACTCGTCGTCGCTGATGTCTTTCTTGGCGCGCGTCCACAAGGCTGACGCACGGTTGACGGTTTCATCCTCGTCGGTCGGCACTTCTACGCCGTCTTTCCATTCCGATTTTTTCATCAGGATCGGCAGCGTGATGTGGTCGGAGTAGGTGCGGATCACCGACTTGATTTTCCAGTCCGACAAAAACGCGTCTTCGCCCTCGCGCAGATGCAGCACGATCTCGGTGCCGCGGGTAGGCTTGTCGACCGTTTCAAGCGTGTATTCCCCAGCGCCCTCGGATTCCCAGCGCACGCCGTGCTCGCTCGTCAACCCCGCGCGACGCGTGGTCAGCATCACGTGGTCGGCGACGATAAACGCGGAGTAAAAACCTACGCCAAATTGCCCGATCAAGGCCGCGTCTTTTTTCTGGTCGCCCGACAACTGCGAGAAAAATTCGCGCGTGCCCGACTTGGCGATGGTGCCGATATGCTCGATCACCTCCTGCCGGTTCATGCCGATGCCGTTGTCGCTGATTGTCAGCGTGCGCCCGTCGCGGTCGAATGCCACATTAATTTTCAGCTCGCTGTCATTTTCAAACAGCGCCGGATCAGACAGCGCCTCAAAGCGCAGCTTGTCCGCCGCGTCAGACGCATTCGAAATCAGCTCGCGCAGAAAAATATCCTTGTTGGAATACAGCGAATGAATCATCAGCTGCATCAACTGTTTGACCTCGGCCTGAAAGCCGAGAGTTTCTTTATTGGCGGTAGTGGTCACGCTAATCTCCCAAAATGAACGATGGGCCAATAGATAGGGGCGAAGCGGGTTGTTTCAAGTGCTACCGCTGGGTTTTATGACTCAGTTGTTTAAGCGTCTGAGGTTAGAACTGCTCATTTGCCTACAGACAAGCCTTGACTGCGGCCTACAATCAAAACGTTGTAAAAATTTCAAACCACCAAGGATTACCACATGAAAAAAATCATTATTTCTATTAGCGCTATTGCAATCGGTCTGAGCGGTTGCGCCAACATGTCTGAAACTCAAAAAACTACCGGCACAGGGGCAGGGATAGGCGCAGTGGCGGGAGCAGTCATAGGCGCTGCAACAGCTGGGGGCCACAAGGGTAAGAGCGCCGCAACAGGTGCAGCGATTGGTGCCGCAGTCGGGGCGGGTGGCGGATATATGTGGTCCAAACACATGGAAAAACAGCGGGCTGATATGGAACAAGCCACGCGCGGAACCGGCGTGAGTGTAAGCCAGACTGCTGACAACCGCTTGAAGCTCGACATCCCCAGCGATATTTCGTTTGACACCGGCCGCTATGACATTAAATCAAATTTGCGTCCGGTCCTTGATCGTTTTGCCAGCACACTAAACGACAATCCAGTGACCACGGTGAACGTCATCGGGCACACAGACAACACCGGTTCGGATGCTATCAATGATCCGTTGTCAGTTAATCGTGCCGCCGCGACGCGCGATTATCTGGCTGCACGCGGAGTGAGTTCAAGCCGCATCAGCATCAATGGTCGCGGCTCTCACGAACCCATCGCCGATAACAACACGGCATCCGGTCGCGCGATGAACCGCCGCGTCGAGATTTTTGTGGCTGAATCTGCTCGCTAGATTGTCTATCCGGGCAATATGGCTTCGCTAAGTCATATTGCCCGTCGCCATATTGCTCGTGGGGCTACCGGAACAGCATCCGAATTGCCAACGCATACAGCAGCAATGCAAACACTCGCTTGAGTGGCTTGACCGCCAACCGGTGGGCAGTGCGCGCGCCAATAGGCGCAGTGATCACGCTGCCAATTACAATACCTGCGAGCGCAGGCAAGTAGACAAACCCCAGGCTGTATTCCGGCAAATGGGCTGTGCCCCAACCCCCCAGCACATAGCCCGTTGCCCCCGCTATCGCAATAGGCAATCCAATGGCCGAAGACGTGGCGATGGCGCGATGCAACGAGACGTTATGCCACAGCATGAACGGCACGGAGAGCGTACCGCCGCCGATGCCCACCCAGCTTGAAACGACACCGATGACCGAGCCTGCAAAAGTGGTACCGGCGATGCCCGGCAGACTGCGATGCGGGCGCGGCTGGAAATCCAGCCACATCTGGGTCGCGGCATAAAACAAAAAAATCGTAAAACCTGTTTTCAGAATTTGCGCAGACATCTGTGTCGCCAGCACTGCGCCGACCAGCGTGCCTGCGACAATGCCCGGCGCGATTCGACGTACCAGCGCCCATTCCACCGCCCCATGCCGGTGATGCGCACGCATACTTGAAATTGATGTGAAAAGAATGCTGGCCAACGAGGTGCCCAACGCCACTTGCGGTTCAATGCCTGACGCGATAGCAAAGGCTTGAAACAAAGCAATCAGCACTGGCACAATAATCAGCCCGCCCCCCACCCCGAGGAGCCCGGCAACGAAACCCACAGCCAGACCGAGCGCAATGTAGGCCGCCAGTAAACTCACAATAGCGTCAGAATAAATTCGTATTCCGCGGGATCGACGGGCGTAATCGACAGACGATTGCCGCGCTGCAACACGCGCATATTGGCGAGCTCGGGATGGGTACGCAGTTCCACCAACGATAGCAGACGCGTCTTCTTCTCCAGTTTGACGTCAACGTTGACCCAGCGCGGAGACTCGGGCGTGGCTTTGGCATCAAAGTATTTATTTTTACGATCAAACTGTGTTGCATCCGGATAAGCCCGTTTGCTAATTTTTGCCAGCCCGGCAATCCCTGGCTCGGCGCAGCTGGAATGATAGAACAGGACTTTGTCGCCCACGTTCATCTGGTCACGCATGAAGTTGCGCGCCTGATAGTTGCGGATGCCGTACCACGCCACCGTTTGTTTCGGCATCGTGGCCAGGTCGTCGATGCTGACGTCGGAAGGTTCGGATTTCATTAACCAGTAGCGCATGGGATCAAGGATTAGCGTGAGTAAATGGTGGGTGCGGCCTGAAGGTCCAGGCCGCCAATGCCGGTAACAGCAAAATCGCGCCGAGCATGTTGACGATAAACATGAAGGCGAGCAGCAATCCCATGTCGGCCTGGAATTTTAACGCCGAAAACGCCCAGCTCCCTACGCCTAGACTCATCGTTATTGCGGTGAATACGGCAGCGGTACCGCGTTGGCATAACGCCAGATAAAAAGCGTCGCTTAAAGTTTCATTGCGCGCGTAGTAATAATGTTGCATACGCTCATATAGATAAATGCCGTAATCTACGCCCACGCCCACTCCGAGCGCCACTACCGGCAGCGTCGATACCTTGAGCCCTATCCCCAGCATCGCCATGAGCGCATTACACAGCAACGACACGAGGGTGAGCGGCAGCACGATGCAAATCCACGCAGTGAGCGAACGAAACTCCCCCACCACCAATACCGAAATCGCGACGAACAACGAAACCAGCATCGTAATTTCAGCCGCGTCGACGGCCTCGTTAGTGGCGGCCATCACGCCTGCGTTGCCGGTGACGAGTTTGAATTGCAACGCCTGTGAGCCGTGCTCCGCATTAAAAATCTTGACCGCCTGCACGATGCGCGCAAGCGTCGCATCAGTATGATCGGCTGTGAAAATCATGATCTGCATCGCGCTGCAATCGGTGTTGAGCAAGCCCGTAGCGGTGTCGATAGGCGTGACGGATTGGGCCAAAACTTGAGGGTTGCGAGATAGCACTCGCCATTTCAGATTATTCTCGTTCCACCCGGCATTGATCAATTTAGCCACGCCCGCCAGGCTTCGTACCGATTGCACCCCTGGAATATTTTTCATTTCCCATTCAAAGCGGTCGAGCGTATCCATAATCTCAAAACGCGTGCAGGCGTCGGCGATCCCGGTTTGCGCAACTACGCCGAGTACGTCTACGCCAATCGAAAAGTGCCGCATGATGGCCGCCGTGTCGGTGTTGTAACGCGAGGTGGCCCGCAGTTCAGGAACGCCAATGCCCAGGTCGCCGGTTTTAACCTCGGCACCCTTCCATACTCCCACCACCAGCAGCAACATCGCGACAGCCAATGGCCCAAGCGAGCCCTTACGGGTTGCAATTCTGCTGAGAAACTTCCATACGCCGTGAGTCGGCGTGGCGCGCATGCGGACTAATTGGGTGGCGTCAAAAGATTGATACGATAATAAAATTGGCAGCAATATTTTGTTGGTCAGTATCATCAATGCGACGCCGAGGCTCGCAGTCACAGCCATTTCTTGCACCATCGCAATATCAATGTGCAAGATCACCAAAAAACCAATCGCATTCGCGAGTAGCGCTATCGTGCCAGGAATGAACAGTTTTACAAATGCCTCATGTGAAGCGGCCACCCCGTCGGCACCTTGCAAACGGGACTGCTTCCAGGTGTTGGTCATCTGAACCGCATGGCTGACGCCGATGGAAAAAATCAGGAACGGCACCAATATCGATAGGGGATCAATGCCGTATCCCAAAACTGGCAACAGTCCGAGTAGCCAGATTACCGGCACTAATGCGCACACAAGTGCCAGTATCGCCAGCCTTGCTGACCGAAAATAAAAAATCAGCAGCACCGCGGTCAATACAAACGCAACGCCAAAAAATATCAGCACGCCGCGTGCGCCATGGGTGATATCGCCTACCGCTTTCGCAAAGCCGATGATATGCACGTCGTAATGGTTATTTTGATAGCGCGCGCGCAGGTGTTCCAACTGCTGTGCGACTTTTGAATAGTCGAGCTTAACGCCAGATGCCGGGTCCAGTTCCAGTAGCTCGGCACTGATTAGCGCACCCTGAAAATCATTGGCTACCAGTCGCCCGACCTGTCCGGATTTCAATACATTGCGGCGCACCGTTTCGAGCTCAGCGGTGCTACCGGAGAAGCCTGCCGGAATCACATTGCCCCCGACAAAACCTTCTTCAACGATTTCAGTAAAACGCACATTGGGCGTAAACAGCGAGGTCACGGTCGACCGATCTACCCCCGGGATAAAAAAAACATCGTCGGTTAATGCGCGTAAGGTTTTTAGATACGCGGATTGGTAAATGTCACCACTACTTTTGCTCTGGTCTTTTTTCATCAGCGCGACCAGCACTCGATTCGCCCCGCCAAAACTTTTTTGGTATTCGGTGAAGACCTGCATGTAAGGGTGATGCAGCGGAATCATTTTATTGA
This sequence comes from Nitrosomonadales bacterium, assembly GCA_043779595.1. Classification (GTDB taxonomy): domain Bacteria; phylum Pseudomonadota; class Gammaproteobacteria; order Burkholderiales; family Thiobacillaceae; genus Thiobacillus. The sequence goes on along the minus strand of JAYWDZ010000216.1, from coordinate 78,244 downwards.
AACCCGCATCTACCCTTAAGTGCATCGCCGAGTAAGCGAGCAGTAACGTCAGCAGGGTAAACACAATCAAGAGTCCGGCACGATGATCAAGCAGCCATTGCGCCAGCACGGCTATGCGAGAGTTTTCCGTAGGTCCGGGGGATTGAGAAGATACGTTCATCGCAATGGTGCTGAGCGGATGACGCCGCTTTCACCTAATAGCCACCACTGGCGATCATTGCCGAGTAGCGTGGCGAATGTGGCATTACCCGGCTGGCTACGCAACGTAAAAGTCTGCGCCTGATCGGCACTGGTCAGCACCACGCCATCCTGCCCCACCACGACTACGGTGCCGTCGACTAATACCCGCCCCCCCATCAGTGCGGCGCCTGTGTGGGAAACCCGCGCTGTCCAGTGTTCTCCCGTATCCTCGGTGCGATAGAGTTGACCACGCAGGCCAAATATTACTGCGCCGCTTTTTCCAACCGGCAATATGCCAAACCATGATCCGGCGTAAGGTGAAATAAGCGGCTGCCAGGTTTTGCCTGCGTTTGTTGAGCGCAGCAAGGTGCCAGCTTCTCCGGCGATGAGCAGGTTGCCATTGGCTAACCTCGCGATGGCGTTGTAATGATGGTCACCCGAGGTGATAGCGCGAGACGCCCAGTGTGCTCCGGCATCTACCGTTTCCAGAAAATAACCATAGGCACCCACCGCAAACCCGTGGGTGGCATCTACGAACAGCGCGTCTAGCAGCGGGCGTTGTTGTTCCGGGGCGTAATGCACGCGTCGCCAGCTTGCGCCGTGGTCAGTGCTTTTAAGAATGGTCGCGTCGTGCCCGACAGCCCATAATTGCCCACCCTGCCGGGTAATCGCTGTCAGCGTGGCAGTACCTACCGTTTTTGCGGGTTGCCAATGTTGTCCGTCGTCACTCAGCAGGATGAAGCCGCGTTCGCCCACTGCGATCTGTCGCTGCCCGAGGGTTTCGGCATCTAACAATAAGAGACGGGTTTCAAATCCGGGCGCAAGTTCGGGCGTGCGAGACGAGGCAGCCAGGCTGATAAATCCGAACGCAATAACGGCGATGCACGTTGTAATCCGGCTAACGCGCCGCACCGCCACTGCTCTATCGAGTGCCGAGTCCGCGTAAACCTTGCGGCGTGAAATCGCTGGCGCGACGCGTAATGGGCTCGAACACTTTGGGTTCTTCATTGCGCAGACCGAGGGCGATGTAACGCCCCGACTGCAGATCGTGATGCACTTCTACCGTGCCAAAAAACATCGGCACATCGTAAAAGTTGATCGAATGCTGTTCCGCCATCCGCCACAGTTCGTTGCGCGCGTCGTACTTGTCGGTGACGAGAATCGCCCAGCTATCTTCATCGATATAAAACACCCGCTTGTGGTAAATATGGCTGGTACCGGGTTTAAGCGTCGCTTCGACTACCCAGACTCGATGCAATTCGTAGCGCGTCGCGTCGGGATTTAAATGGCCCGCGCGCAACACATCCGCGGTTTTAAGCGTGTTGCCGGAGAGACGATAAGCGTTATACGGTACAAACATTTCGCGCTTGCCCAAGAGCTTCCAGTCGTAACGATCCGTCGCGCCGTTATACATGCCGAAATCGTCATTAGTACGCAGGCCGTCGGCCGCAGTGCCGGGGTTGTCATAGGCGACATTGGGCGCGAGGCGCACCCGACGCTGGCCGGGGTTATAAATCCACGCCGTGCGCGGTTGTTTCACTTGATCAACGGGTTCATGCACTAGTAAAACCTGGCCCGCCAGGCGCGCAGGGGCAGTCACGGTTTGCACAAAATTCAACAATTTATTCGGTTCAATATCCTTGGCGGGTTTCGTCAGGCTGCCGTAGTGATAGTCGTATTCGTATTCAAAACGCACGGGTGTGTAATCGCCTTCGCGCGTGACTGCCGCTTGGCTCCAGGCGGTGGCATAGGTATCCCCGCGGTAACGCAGGATCGAATTCCAGATCACTTCCAGCCCGGTTTTCGGGATAGGAAAAGGGACCCCACCCTCAGTGCCAGTGACACCTCCCGCGTCAACAAGTTGTGCCCGACCGGCATTGCCCCTCGTCTGTTCCAATGTTTTTTGCGGATAAGTAGCTGAGCGCCGGGTGGTGTAGACATTCATTTTCCAGCTGGGATATTTCTTCAGCAACGCGACCTGCCCAGGTGAAAGCTTGTCGCGGTATTGCTCGACGTTGCCTGCACTGATCGTAAACAGTATTTTGTCCGCCGCAAAAGGGTCGGGATAATGACCGCCGCGTTTGTAAGGTGCGATGGGCCGCGTTAAACCGCCGTCCCAGACAGGAATGGTGCCCGCGGTGTTGCCTGCCTTCTCGGCCCCTAGCGGCGTGAGGCTTGTACCCAATTTTGCCGCTTCAGCAGCAGGCACCTCAGCCCGCGCCCATCCCGTGAACAGGACGGCAATCCATAGAGCGTGAGTCAAGCGCTGCGTAGCTGTCATTGGGTTTCCTTCACTTGATGAATACCGATTTAGAATGAATACGTCAGGCTGGCGGCAATAAAATCGCGGTCCTTGAGGGGATTGGCGCTCGACGCATAGGTGCGCGGCTGACCTGCTGTATTAGCTATAGGATCGGTACCCGAATAGGTGCGCCCTCCAAAAAAAGCCGTATAGGCCAAATCAGCCTGCCAGTTTTGTTTGAAGTTGAAACCTAAACCTAGCGTTGCTGCCTTAACACCTTCATTAAAATTGGGGCCGGTGCCGTCCACATCATGCGAGAACGCAATGCGAGGCGAGACAGTGACCGCGCCGATTGCATTCGCGAAATCCATGCGCGCCAGCAGACGGTAGCCCCACGATTGTTTGGTCGCAAAACCATCGGTTTGGATCGCGCCGAAAGAAATCAGGTTGGCGGATGACTGCAACGAGGGCAGATAAACGCCCGGGCCATTGAAGCGTAAGTTAGCGGGCAGATCAAGGTGGTTGTAGCCTACCTCCCCCACAACGACTAAATCATCCGCCCCCAACGTCGGGCCGAAAGCTTTGGTGGCGGAAATCTGAACCTGCTGCGCTTTTACCCGGCGATAGCCAGTAACGGTTTGTCCGGTAGCAAAAGTGCCTATGCCGTTAGGCAAACCCAGTGCCGCCAATAACAACTCGGGCGCAGAGAGTTGAAGCGGTAAATTTGGGCGATACGAATACTCGCCTTGTAGCGCGATACCGCCGGGCGCAGACGTATTAAAACTTACGCCCCACAGCCGAATGTTTTCCGGATACTCATCAAAGTAGCGTGCAGTGCCGGTTTGGCCAATTGCGGTTCCTGTAGGCGTGCCGGTCAAACTGCTGGTTACCGTGCCGCGTATTCCTGAGGCATAGGGAATACGGCTATGGTAATTAATATGGAACAGCCCGATTTCAGTGTTATTTAACGTGGGTAAAAAAATGCGTGCAGCCAGCCCATATTGACCGCTATCCTTTGGCAGCTGGTCAGGGTTGCGTGGGGCCCATACTGCTGCAGCCGGATCGGCTAATGGGCTGGTTAAAGCTTGGCGCTCGTCTTTGCGCCGCCCAAATCCGATATAGACGCGATCTCCGTCGTCGGTAAGAAAATCATTACTACTAAAATATGTACCGCGAGGATCAATGCGGGTTTTTTTCCAGTGGGTTTGATAAAACCCTTCCACGCTCAGCGTATTACTCAACTCCTGCGAAACCCAGAGCATCGTAGTAGGTAACAGTGCTTCGCGTAATTCCGCCCCCGGCGTACGCAATTTACTCACATTTACCGGATTGATGATGTTGATGCCGTTAGGAATAAAGGTACTTTCACCCCAGTTGACGACTTGATTACCCAAACGCACATTGAGCGTCTTGTCGGCTATCGAGAATTTGCCATGCACGTAGGCATCCAGAAATTCAAAATCCTGGCCTACGCGTTCTTTTCCAACGTTGCCCAATTCGGATTTGTCGTGGTTGACCGCATCCCAAAAATACGTGGCGCGAAAAAATGCGCCAAAATTTTGGTATTTCAATTCGAGTTCATGCGTGGCTTTAAAAGTGGCCGCGTATAAATCGTTTTTGTCGTAATTCAGGTCGCCGTTGTCTTCATTGACCGAGCGCGAGGTGCCTCCATTCGCAATCCCTACCAACGATGCGTCGCGACTTTGGAGGCGCTGGGCGACGCCCAAAGAAAGTGTTGTATCGAAACTGCCTGTTAGATCGCCGTTGTGGAATTCAAAGGCCAAGGCGGGGTTCCCACTCACTGCCAAGGCTAAGGTTAAGGCTCGCCAAGGGCGGGACAAAACATCACGATGAAGAAAAGCAATTACAGGGTAGACCATAATGTTCTTCACCTATGCGTAAACGAGGTCGTTGGGCGATATGACTAGACTAGCTTATTTCTGAATTTTAAAAACCTTTTATTAAGGTTCCCACGCCTTCCTTAGTCAAAACCTCTAAGAGCAGCGCATGCTCCACTCGACCATCAATGATGTGGGCAGTTTTGACCCCGCTTTTAACCGCTTCAATGGCATGTCCTACTTTAGGTAGCATGCCGCCTGAAATCGTACCGTCGGCTATGTAGGCAGCGACTTCGTGGGCAGTCAGCCCGGTCAATAGTTTGCCGGTTTTATCGAGCACACCTGGCGTATTGGTCATGAAAATAACTTTCTCGGCGCGCAATTTACCGGCCATTTTGCCCGCTGCCACATCGGCATTGATATTGTAGGAATTGCCTTCTGCATCGGTTCCCAATGGCGCGACGACCGGAATAAAATCACGCGTATCCAGCAACTCAATAATTTCGGTGTCGATGTCCACAATCTCGCCGACCTGTCCAATGTCTAGCAATTTGCTGGCGTCGTCCGTGCTGGGCACCAGCATTTTGCGTGCGTGAATAAAGTTACCATCTTTGCCGGTAAGTCCCACTGCCTTGCCACCATATTTATTAATCAGCGTGACGATGTCCTGATTCACCAAGCCCCCAAGCACCATTTCGACGACATCGAGTGTTTCTTCGTCGGTGACGCGCATGCCTTGGATGAAGTCAGTTTGCTTGCCGATTTTTTTGAGTAAGGACGCGATCTGCGGCCCACCTCCATGTACCACTACCGGGTTCATACCGACCAGCTTTAAGAGCACCACGTCGCGGGCAAAGCTTTCCATCAAATGCGGTTCGGTCATCGCATTGCCGCCATATTTGATAACGATGGTCTTGTCGTAAAACCGCTGAATGTACGGTAACGCTTCAGAAAGGATGTGGGCTTTATCGGCAGGGGTAAACGCGGTTAGGGTCATGGCAAGGGCGATTTTGGGTTACGGAATTTTACGCTAATAAAAAACGGTATCGTAGCCGGTTTGCTGCAATACTGAATTGCATCTAAATTAACGCGCTATACGTAATCGCTACGAACCCTATTAATGGAAGCTCTCGATCCTCGTACCTGGCTAGCGGAACACGGCGATTATCTATTTCGGATGGCACGTCGAAAGCTGCGTTCCGACGCCCAGGCGGAAGACGCGGTTCAGGAAACCTTACTCGCCGCGTTATCCGCTCGCGACCGTTACACCGGAGGCGCAGCCCCGCGTACCTGGCTGACTGGAATACTCAAGCACAAGATCATTGACCAAATTCGACGCCAGGGGCGAGAGGTGGAAATCCCTCGCGATGATGACGGGGACGAGGACTGGGAAGCGCTATTTAAAGCGGATGGCCATTGGGTGAGTCCGTTACGTGAATGGCACAACCCGCAGCATGCAGCCGAACTCGCGCAACTACGCGTCATTTTGCTAGTGTGCATCGACGGTCTCAAACCCATGATGGCGAGCGTCTTCAACTTACGCGAAGTGATGGGGCTGGAAACCGAGGAAATTTGTAAGGAACTCAATATCAGCGCGACCAACTGTTGGGTACTTTTACATCGCGCACGTTTATTTTTAAGAGAATGCCTAGAGTTGAACGGGTTTTCGGAGGCAGCAAGTTGAGCTTATGGGTGAGTTGTAAAGGGGCGTCGGAGCTTGCTTCACGTGCGATGGATGAAACCCTGCCTTTATCCAGCCGGTTCGCGCTAAAGCTTCATCACAGCATATGTGCGAATTGCGCGCGTTTCGCTGTACAGTTGAATATGATTCGCCGCCTGCTGCACACTGCCCCGGCCCCAGATAAAGACGAGGCCACGCTCAGTCAAGAGGCGAGGCATCGTATCGAAACCGAATTGCAGAAGAAGCTCGATTCTTGAGCTTTGCAATAATCCCGCACCGATTTCGGTGTATTTGCACTTACGTTCATTTGAACATTTAGGAGATAACACTATGTCTAGCAAAAAAACCTTGATTTCTGTTGCAGTGGGTACCGCTTTCGCCGCCACCTTGGGGGCAGCACCCGTGGCGTTCGCAGCCGAGAATCCTTTTGCGCTTAAATCTCTGGACAAAGGCTACATGGTTGCCGACCATCATGAATCCAAAGGCAAGGCAATGAAGGAAGGAAAATGTGGCGAAGGTAAATGCGGTATGTCTATGGCCGACACCAATAAGGACGGAAAAGTGAGCAAGGAAGAGTTCACCGCTCAGCACAACGCCATGTTCGAAAAAATGGATACCAATAAAGACGGTTTTATCGATAAAGACGAAATGGCCAAGATGATGAGTTCGATGAAGGGTATGGACGGGTCGATGAAAGGTATGGATGGCTCCATGAAAGGCATGGAAGGCAAATGCGGCGCTAAGAAGTAATTCTTCTGCATGAGCCCCCTGCGTCTTGCAGGCGCGGGGCTGGGTTTTCGGCGCGAATTATTACCCGAACTGAAAACCCATGTTCCCGAAGCCATTCAATTTTTTGAAATCGCTCCGGAAAACTGGATCGATATGGGTGGTGCGTACGGCCGAGCGCTGCGCAGCTTCACCGAACGCTACCCATTTGTACTCCATGGTTTGTCACTCTCTTTGGGTGGCCCCCTCCCTTTAGATGAAATGCTGTTGCACAAAACCCGTCAGTTTATGCACCAGCAAGACATCACGCTTTATACCGAGCACCTCTCGTACTGTTCCGATAACGGCCATTTGTACGATTTACTCCCGATTCCCTTTACCGCTGAAGCCGTCGAATATGTAGCCGCACGCATTCGTCGCGCACAAGACATTCTCGAATGCCGCATCGCGATAGAAAATGCATCGTTTTATACCGGCACGTCAATTGCCGAGATGGACGAGCTTACATTTATCCAGGCGGTGTTGAGCGAAGCCGATTGCGATCTGCATCTCGATGTGAATAACGTTTACGTCAACAGTGTGAACCATCGCTACGACCCACTTGAGTTTATACGCGCGCTTCCGACCGAGCGCATTGTGTATATGCACATGGCCGGCCACCATAACGAAGCTGACGATTTGATTGTGGACTCGCATGGCGCCAATGTAATTGGTCCGGTGTGGGCCTTACTCGATGAAACGTATCGCTTCCATGGCGTCGCGCCGACCTTGCTCGAACGCGATTTTAATTTTCCGCCACTCGCTGAATTAATTCTGGAAGTGGAGCATATTGCACAAATTCAGGCGCAGTACGAACCCTTGCAAGCGCGTCGTGCCGCTCCCTGAGTTTCAGCGTTTTCAATATGCGTTCACCGCGCATATTCGGGATCCGAAAGCGCATCCTCGCCCGCCCGGCATCGAAGCGCGGCGCATGAATATTTACAACGCGCTGGTTTATAACAATACCGAGAGTTTTTTACTGTCGTGCTTTCCGGTCTTGCGCAGCGTATTGGGTAAGGCCAAGTGGGCGAAACTGGTGCGTGGGTTTTTCAGCATGCACCTCAGCCACACGCCGTATTTCCGCCAGATACCAGATGAATTTATCCAATACCTGCAAGCCGAGTGGCAGCGCCCCGAGGTCTATCCTCCGTATGTGCTAGCGCTTGCGCATTATGAATGGATAGAGTTAGGGCTTGCCGTCAGCAATCGGTCTTTGGATGGGGAGCACATTGAGGTGAAGGGCGACTTGCTTCATGGGCGCCCGGTATTAAATCCAGTGCTGGCTAATCTGTGTTATCAGTGGCCAGTGCAACGTATTAGCCCGCGCCGCAAGGCCACGCCCGCTGAAACGTATTTACTGGTATTTCGAGATGCAGAAGATCTCATCCAGTTTATTGAAATCAATGTGTTTACTGCACGGCTGCTGAAATTGCTGGAGCCGGGCAATCTCACGGGTGAGGCTGCGTTACAGGCAGTAGCGACCGAGAGCCAACATCCCAATCTGGCGCTTGTTATTCAGGGCGGGCTCGCAACGATGCAAAATTTACAAGAACGCGGCGTCATTCTGGGGACCGCTATTTAAGCTTAAGGGTGCATGTGCGCATGATCCGGGCTGACTCCCTTATTTAAAGGGTTTCGGGCCATTGCCTCAACCGCAATCATTTCTCGTTTACCTCGGGTTTCCACTATCAGTGTCAACGGAATTCTGTCTCCCGCCACAATCGGCTTTTTTAATTTCATCAACATCAGGTGATAGCCGCCAGGCTTTAAGCTCACCGCGCTATTTTGAGGCAACGCAAGGCTGTGCACTTCGCGCATGCGCATAATGTCGCCGTCCATTTGCATGAGATGGAGTTTGACAGTCGGACTCAGCGGGCTACGCACTCCCACGAGGCGGGCAGCTTCCTGCGCGGTAATGTCCATGTACGCACTCGCTACGACTTGCCCCGGCGCCGTAGTACGCACCCAAGCATTGTTCACCGTAACGGAGTTAGCCCATGCAGATTGAAGAGCGAGTGCACCCAGCACCGACAGAACTATTTTTTGAAATTGCATTTAAAAGCACACCCTTATGCCCAAGTCGTGGCCCAGTCTGCCGTGAGTTGGGTACCGCGAACATCCTGCCATAAAGGCAGCTGAATAAAGCCATAGACTTGAGCCGAGTCACTTACCCGCACGGCAAGACCAGGAGAAAAAAACACAAAACTACCGCCACTATTTGCGGGCTCTGCATTTATGCCCGTATCCTTTTCGCGCCACAATACATTGAGTTGAGCCAGAACTTGCGCCTTTCCCCATGGGTAACTCGTGCCGACATCCAGACTCACCCGATCACCCGGCTCAAAACCGTTACGTTGAGTCACAGGATGTTGCCAGCGCAGCTGGGTGTACCAGTTTGCGAGGTCAAATCGGCCTGAAAGAAATGCACCCGTAATCAAATCAGTGCAACCTGATCCTGGCTGCAATGTACGCTCCGCAAGCTCACCGATGCATTTTGCACCTTGCGCGAACCCGTGGGTAACTTCAGCCCGCCAATCAAACCATAAGCGAGGTCGTGTGACGATTGAGCGTTATCCAATCTCAGGTGCGCGAGTGCGCTGATGTCACCCAGACGCGTAAATTGCCAGTCTTCACGTTCAGCTTGAATCGGGTCGTTTAAACACATGGGTGTGATCGCGCGCCACAACGGGTATTTGCAGTGCCAGGTTGCGCGAGGGACTCAGCGCATAACTTAAGCTCGCGATCCAGTTCAGATTACGGGTTTCAATTTCATCATGCTCGCCGACCGTACCGGATGCAGCAACTTTATCAGTGCCCGAACGCAGCTGATCTTGTTTGATGTATTCGGTGCGTAAATCTAAGCGAGTGGTGGCGTCCTTCTCGCCCCATGTTGTTTGGCTATCCCAGTCCGTATTCAAACTACAGAATGCCGTTCCGCAACTTGCATTGGCCTTGCCTGGCATACAACTGAAACAAAGTATCGCTACAGCGGTAATGGCCCGAAACAATGACTGGATGTGCACGAAAACTCCGCAAAAAGTGTCAGGTTAGATAAATTGGGGAGTTAAGCGTGTAACAAATAATTTCAGTGATGACTACGAAGGCACTCTAGCCTCCAGGTCCCAGCGGCAGCTAGATCTAGCCTCCGCCCTCCTAATTACGGGGTGCCCCAATTCACCCAGCCCATGTACGCGGTCAGCAGGATCAGCCCCCCGAACACAATCCGATACCAGGCAAACAACGTGAAATCATGACGGCTGATGAAGCGAATCAATCCGCGAACTGCCATGAGTGCGCTCACAAATGAGGCGACACCACCGACCGCAAACAGCGCAATGTCGTCCATGCTGAACAGTTGCCAGTGCTTATATACGTCGTATGACGTGGCAGCGAACATCGTGGGAATGGCGAGAAAAAATGAAAACTCTGCCGCCGCCTTGCGTGACAGCCCAAAAAACAAGCCGCCGATAATAGTGGCGCCTGAGCGTGAGGTGCCGGGGATCATTGCCACTGCCTGGGCAAAGCCCACTTTCAGCGCGTCTCGCCAGGTAATGTCGTTAATGGTTTCTGCGTGGACCACATGCTGACGCCGCTCAACCCAGAGTATCAATATACCTCCCACAATAAGCGCAGTGGCCACCACAATGGGATTAAACAAATAAAATTTAATTTGCTTTAGGAATAAAAAACCAAGGATCGCCGCAGGTAAAAACGCCACGATTAAATTGCGGGCCAGCCGTCGCGAGGCCAAGTCGGTCGGCAAACTCACTATTGCGTAACTCAAGCGCGCACGGTATTCCCAAACCACGGCCAAAATCGCCGCAAACTGGATCGCAATCTCAAAAACTTTCCCTTTTTCATCATTGAATCCCAGTAGCTGACCTACCAGGATGAGATGGCCCGTCGAGGATACGGGTAAAAACTCGGTCAATCCTTCCACAATACCGAGAATAAGCGCAGAAAGCAGTGTGTGAAAATCCATTTTGATTTAAGCAATTGGATAAAGCGCGAAGACTACCACTTCCGCCCTATAGAAATTGAGATTTGAGCCGTAAAGATACTCTTAACCATTGATTTTTATTGGTTTTTACTGTACAATTCCCGGTTCGGATTTTCCAAAATCTTTAAGGAAATTAAATGCAATTAGGCTTATTGGATTTAACGTGGTGGGGTTACATATTGGTCGCGCTGGGTTTAACTCACGTGACCATTGCTGCAGTCACTATTTTTTTGCACCGTTCGCAAGCCCATCGCGCCGTTGACTTGCATCCCATCGTCAGTCATTTTTTCCGCTTTTGGTTATGGCTCACCAGCGGTATGGTTACCAAAGAATGGGTCGCGATTCATCGTAAACACCACGCCAAATGTGAGACTGTTGAAGATCCGCATAGCCCCCAGACACGCGGTATTCGCAAAGTTTTTTGGGAAGGCTCCGAGCTGTATCGGGCCGAAGCCAAAGTCCCCGAAACCTTGGAAAAATATGGTCACGGCACCCCTGACGATTGGTTGGAGCGAAATGTTTACAGCCGTCACTCCGCCAAAGGCATTATGTTAATGATGGCGATAAATGTCGTCTTGTTCGGGCCCATTGGTCTCACCATCTGGGCGGTGCAAATGGCCTGGATTCCAGTCACTGCGGCTGGCATCATCAACGGATTTGGCCATTATTGGGGTTACCGTAATTTTGCCTGCGAGGATGCCAGTACCAATGTTTTCCCTTGGGGCATTCTGATCGGCGGCGAAGAGCTGCATAACAACCACCATGCCTATGGCACCTCAGCCCGTTTATCCAACAAATGGTACGAGTTCGATATCGGTTGGCTCTACATTAAATTGATGTCTTACGTCGGACTTGCGACCGTACGCAAAGTCGCCCCCACCGTGAAATGGCAGATTGCCAAGCCCTTGTGTGATCTGGATTCGTTGCAAGCCATTATCACGCATCGCTACGATGTGATGACGCGCTATGTCCGCAGTACCCGGCACGAGTACACCGCCGAGCTCTCCAAACTTAAAGCGGGCGCTCACTTGCCGCAGGGCCTGAATCTCTCCCTCTTCCGTCGGTGGCTGCATCTCGAGCCTGCCGATCTGGGCGCGGCCGACAAGGCGGGGCTTGAACAGGTGCTGGGGAAAAGCGAGCGTTTGCAGACGGTTTATCGCATGCGTCAGGAACTAGCCGCTATCTGGAGCCGTTCAACCGCAACCCGCGAACAATTGTTAGAACAATTACAAGCCTGGTGCAAACGCGCTGAAACCAGCGGTATTCAGTCTCTACAAGAGTTCTCTGTCCGCTTGCGTCGCTATGCCTGATCCTGAGTAGTGCGGCCTTGAGTCGCTTAGGGCTTCAAAGACGGCCTCAGAATAAGTAACGGCGTCGCAAGACGCCGTTACTTATTGGAGATTACCCTTAGGTATTAATCTCTACTTGCGAACCCGAGCAACTGCAGCAGGCTGGTGAACAGGTTAAAGATCGTCACGTACAGCGTTACCGTCGCCATCACGTAATTGGTTTCGCCACCGTGAATGATGCTACTGGTTTGGTACAAAATCACCCCCGACATCAGCAACACAAACATCGCCGATACCGCCAGCGATAGGCCAGGCATATGGAAGAACATTGCGGCTAACCCCGCCAGGAATGCGACCAGCACGCCCACTGCCAGGAAGCCTCCCATAAAGCTGAAATCACGGCGGGTCATCATCACATACGCCGAAAGGCCCAAAAAGATTGCCGCAGTGCCGCCCATGGCCATCATCACGATCTGCGACCCATTGGGCAGGGCAAGATACATGTTTAAAATCGGCCCTAGCGTATAGCCCATGAACCCGGTCAGCGCAAATACGAAGGCAATGCCGAGCCCGCTCTCACGGAACTTGGTGGTAAGAAACAATAGACCAAAGTAACCTACCATGATCACGACAAAACCCGGATAAGGCAGATTCAGTGCCATGGATACGCCCGCCATCAATGCGCTAAACGCCAGCGTCATCGAGAGCAACATATAAGTGTTGCGTATCATTTTTTGGGTGGAAAGCGACCCGGACTGGGTTTGGCCGAGCGTAGTAACTTGTTGATTCATGATGCCTCCTGAAAAGAATCTCAACGAACTGTAGAGTGACTTTAGCTTATCAGGTTCCACTCTGAAAAACATTCAGGCTTACAAAATCAGCTGGTTGCGGCCTAAACCGATCAAGGAATGTTTCCCAATATGTGGTGCGCTTTGGCGTAATAGGCCTTCAGCAACAACGGCGGCAAAAGCGTAGTGAGCGCAATCACAATTAATAACGCGGCATAAGTCTCGGCGTTCAAAATACCTTGATGTAATCCGAGTTGCGCAAAGATCAGACCGACTTCGCCGCGAGGAATCATCGCCAAACCAATAGCGATTTGCCGAAAACGCGATTCGCGTATAAAAAATCCGGCAGCCAATTTGCCCAGTATGGCCACCCCAATTAGCGCGCCGCCAAGCTGCCAGACGCGCGCTGAACCCCAGTTGACGGCATTGAGATTGAGCGACACACCGACCATCACGAAAAAGAGTGGGGCAAAAGTATGGATCAGCGGACGCATTTGCGCTTCCAGCCGCTGAGCCAGTTTGGGACTGGGCGCAAACCAGCGATCCAGCTTGGGCCAGCCCAGACGATGCATCAGATCAAACCGAAAATGTTGCGACAACGCAATTCCGGCCGCGAAGCCGCCCAAAATCATCGGTGCCCCCACAACGTGGGCAAGCCAGGCAAAAAACAAAATCAACGCCAGCGCCAGTGTGACCAATAAACCCGGTGTAGCGGCGCGCTGATCATAATGGTCGATGAGGCCGCCGGCGATTTTGACGACGAAGGGCGAAAGCAGCATGAATAGCACGATGAACAGCGCGACTTTACCCACAATCAGGCCCGACACTTCGCCCTGTATCGCAAACTGGTACAGAAACGCCAGCGCCAATACGCCCAGAATGTCATCCAGCACCGCCGCGCCCACTACAATTTGTGCCTCGTCGGTGTGACGTCGCCCGATATCTTCCAGCACTCGCACGGTAATACCGATACTGGTGGCGGTCAGCGTGCCGCCTATGAATAACGCCACCAGATTGCTGAGTTCAAATCCCCAGCGGCACACTGCATAACCCATCACAAATGGCAGCACAAACCCTACCACCGCCACGACTAAGGGCTTGATTCCGGATTTGGCCATGCGGAACAAGTCGGTATCCATGCCCACTTCAAATAGCAGCAGAATAATGCCGATTTCGGCGAGTAATTTCATTGTGGCATCGGGGGAAACCCAGCCCAGCAATGAGGGCCCCAGCAACACACCAGCCAGCAGTTCACCTATGACGGAAGGGATACCGTGTCTACCGGCAAGCTCCGAGAAAAGCCGCGCGGTAATTAATACCAGCGAGAGCAAAAGAAAGACCTGATGAAGTTCCATATAAGGGGTATGCGGGAAAGTCGATGCAGGTTAAGGCAGCCCTGACGTTGGCAGCGCGGACTCGAATAGAATAGCAGCATGCCTGAGCTTCCTGAAGTCGAAACCACGCGCCTAGGGTTATTGCCCCGGTTGCTGGGGCGTAACTTCCAACAGCTGACGGTGCGCAACGCCCGGCTGCGTTGGCCAGTTCCGACAGACCTGAGTCACCAGCTTGCCGGAAAAACCTTGGTGGGGCTGGCGAGGCGAGGCAAGTACCTGTTGTTTGATTTTGGCACCGGCACGCAAATTGTGCATTTGGGCATGTCGGGTAGTTTGCGTTTTGCAGCGCCTCACGAGGGCATCGGTATCCACGATCACATCGACTGGCAATTTGACAATGGTGCGCTGCTGCGGCTGCGTGACCCCCGCCGCTTTGGCGCAGTGTTGTGGAGTGCAGACCCCATGCAGCATCCGTTGCTGGCAAGTTTGGGGCCGGAACCGCTGTCGGATGCTTTTGACGGGATGTATCTTCATGCGCAATGCCGTAAGCGCAGCGCCGCGATTAAGCAAATCATCATGGACGGGCATGTGGTGGTGGGCGTGGGCAATATTTACGCATCTGAATCACTGTTTCACGCAGGGATACGTCCCGGCACGGCTGCACAAAATCTGACGCGGCCCGCATGCGCGAGGCTCGCGGCCGCGATCAAGCGCGTGCTGATCGCCGCGATTGCCGCGGGGGGGAGTTCATTGCGGGATTACGTTCAAACCTCAGGGGATTTGGGCTATTTTCAATTGCAGACCCGGGTTTATAATCGCGCTGGTCTGCCTTGTGTCATCTGTACTTCACTCATTCGGCGCATTGTTCAAGGTCAACGCGCCAGTTTTTACTGCCCCAGTTGCCAACGCTGATATTTAAGACCCGATTTAATGTCGCCGTTAACCCCTTTGCGGTCTATACCGGACACCTGTAATGAACCCCTCCTTTTTAACTGCTGAATTCGAGCAATACAGTAGCTGGCGCGACGCCGTGTCGGCGCGAATTTCCGCGTTACGCGATTGGCTCAGCGCCCAACAATTAAGCGACGCCGAATCTGACCTGCGCCTGAAACAACTCCTCGATCGTCTGCATGAAGACACGCTCAATATCGCGTTTGTCGCCGAGTTTTCCCGCGGCAAATCCGAGCTTATCAACGCGATTTTCTTTTCAGATTACAAGCAGCGCGTGCTACCCACCTCCGCTGGGCGCACAACCATGTGTCCGACCGAGCTTTTTTACGATGCCACGCGTCGGCCCTCATTGCGCTTACTGCCCATCGATACCCGCGCCAAGAACGGCACGATTGCCGACCTCAAACACGAAGACGCGGAATGGCATGAAATCCCGCTGAATATCAATTCTGCCGAGGAAATGAGTGCGACGCTGCAACGGCTGGCAGACACGGTTAAGGTGAGCGGCGA
This sequence comes from Nitrosomonadales bacterium, assembly GCA_043779595.1. Taxonomy (GTDB): domain Bacteria; phylum Pseudomonadota; class Gammaproteobacteria; order Burkholderiales; family Thiobacillaceae; genus Thiobacillus. The sequence continues at coordinate 62,666 of JAYWDZ010000216.1, read as the reverse complement.
TGTGGCAGAGCGCTACGGCTTGATCGATCCTAACGACCTGGAAACCGTCCGCAATCTGGCGCAAGAAGGCGTGATCGAAATCCCACGCTGGCGGCATGCGCTGATCAACTTTCCGCATCCGTTGTTGATGCAAGGTCTGGTGATACTCGATACGCCGGGCCTGAATGCGATTGGCACCGAGCCGGAACTGACGCTGAATCTGCTGCCGAATGCGCATGCCGTGTTGTTTCTGCTCGCGGCGGATACCGGCGTGACTCAATCGGATATTGAAATCTGGCGCAACTACATCGCCCCGGTGCAAGGCACGAGTCGCGGGCGTTTAGTGGTGTTGAACAAAATCGACGGCTTGTGGGATGAACTGAAATCGCCCGCTCAAATTACTGCCGAAATCGACAAGCAGGTCGCCACCAGCGCCAAGCTGCTGAATATTCCGGCCTCGCAGATTTATCCTGTTTCTGCGCAGAAAGCACTAGTCGCAAAAATCCGCAACGACGCGCCCCTGCTTAGCAAAAGCCGTCTGCCTGAATTGGAATCTGCGTTGAGTCTGGAGCTCATTCCCTGTAAGCAGGAGTTGGTGCGCGACTCTACTCTCAGCACAGTGGAAGACGTGGTGGTAAAAACCACCGAGTTGCTGGAAACGCGACTTTCCAGTATTCAAGATCAAGCGGAGGAACTGCAAAGTTTGCGCGGCAAAAATCGCGACGTTATAACACTTATGATGACCAAAGCTAACGACGACAAAAAGCAGTTTGAACGTGGCTTGCAGCAATACCGTGCGCTGACCAATCTGTTCGGTAAACAGGTGGAATTAATACGCGGGGCTATCGGGATGAAAGCCTTGCGGTCGGAAGTAAGAACTACACGCTTTAGCATGGAAAAGAGCCATTTTAGTAAGGGTCTGCGTGAGGCCATGCTGCTGTTTTTTCGACGGCTGGATCAAAACTTTCAGCAATCCGGCGAGCAAATTACTGAAATTCAAACCATGATGGCGGCAATGTATCGCAAGTTCAGCGAAGAACATGGGCTGGCTGCAGTGAACCCGCCCAGCCATAGCCTGCATAAGTACCGCAAAGAAATCGCGCGACTGGAGCGCATGTTTGATGAGCGTTTTAATACGGTTTTCAAAATGCTGACCTTGAACCAAAGTAGCATTACCGCGCGATTTTTTGAGACCTTGGCAAAAGAAGTGATCCAGGTATTTGAGCTCGCCAATCGCGAAACTGAAGCCTGGTTTAAAGCATTGATCGCGCCGATGGAAACCCAGGTACGTGAGCATAAAAGCCAGCTGAAACGCCGCATCGAAAGCGTGAGTCGTATTCACGAAGCAACCGAAACCCTGGACGAACGCATTGCAGAATTGGTGGCGTTAAGCGATACGGTAGCGGATCAGTTGAATGATCTGGCCCGGGTCAATCAGCAGATCATCGGTGCGCTCAGCGCTGCGGCCGCTCCCAGCATCTTTGCCAAAACGGCTTGAAAGCCGCGGCTAAATGCTGTCTGGCTCAGGCAGCTTTATCGGCGATAAGACGCAGGTATTTTTGCTGCAGGGCCTCTTTGGTTTCGGGGTAATCCGGATTCAGCGGGATGCAGTCGACCGGACACACCTCGACACATTGCGGCGTATCAAAATGGCCGACGCATTCGGTACATTTATTCGGATCGATGATATAAATTTCATCGCCTTGCGAAATCGCATCATTTGGACATTCGGGTAGACAGACGTCGCAATTAATGCATTCGTCAGTAATCAGCATGGACATAACATTCTCCAGATAAGGCTATCCATTAGTTATCCCTTATTTTCTCATTTAATTGCCTGGCGACCAATGGATGCACAAAAGGGGCGACATCGCCTCCCAGCTGCGCGATTTCGCGAATCATGCTGGCCGAAATGAACATGTACTGATCAGAAGGCGTCATGAAAATCGTTTCGATATCGGGCTTGAGGTTTCGGTTCATTCCCGCCAGCTGAAACTCGTATTCGAAATCTGACGCCGCACGCAAACCCCGTAGTACCGCTGCGCCCCCCTGCTCCGCAACAAAATTAATCAGCAGGCCGGAGAAGCCTTCCACGTGCGCCTGAGGCACATCCGCCAGCACTTCACGCGCCATGGCTACCCGGGTATCCATCGCGAAGAATGGTTTTTTGTTATGCGACGCTGCCACCGCAACGATCACCCGGTCAAATAATCGCGCCGCGCGCCGCACCAAGTCTTCGTGACCGCGGGTGATGGGGTCAAAGGTGCCGGGATACACTGCGATCAACATCAGGCTTCCTTAATCAGTAATGCAAAATGGGATTTGCCTGCGCGGCCGCTGCGGTGCAGCGTGAATTTTGCCGGCGCGTCGATATAGCCACCCTGTTCAACATAGACAAATCCTCCGGGTTTCACATGCCTCACCAATTCTGGCAGTACGCTTGCCGCGAGGCCACTATCGAAAGGCGGGTCTAAAAATATCAGGTCGAATAGCACCTGGTTATTCGCCAGCCAGCTTACACAATCGGCGCGCTCAATCTCAACCTGCGTCGCGCCGAGCAAAATCCGATTCGCTTGCAACGTCTCCAGCGCAGCGCGCTCGCGTTCTACCATTACTACTCGCGTCGCACCCCGTGAAGCGGCCTCAAACCCCAGCGCCCCGCTGCCCGCATAGAGGTCCAAACAAATCCAGCCGGGCAAGTCCTGACCTAGCCAGTTAAACAATGTTTCGCGGACACGATCCGGGGTAGGGCGCAAGCCGGGCGAGTCAGGAAAAGCCAACAAGCGTCGCCGGTATTGTCCGCCAATAATCCGTACTTGATTACTGAGTTGAGACTTAACGCGCTTAGGGTTTTGCACTCGCGGCCGCTCCCACGACGACGGTAGCCATCTGCTCGGGATGGACGCGCCGCGCAAACGCCTGTTTCACCGCCGCTACGTCGACTGCGTTGACTTTGGTGACCCAGGTATCGAGATAGTCCATCGGCAGTTTGTAAAACCCAATCAGCGAAAGATACTCGAGAATTTTTTTGTTGCTGTCGATGCGCAGCGGAAAGCCCCCGGTGAGATTGGATTTAGCTTGCGTCAACTCCTCTTCGCTCGGGCCTTCCGCGACAAACTGGCGCAGCGTTTCACGCGCAAGTTTCAACGCGTCGTCAGTTTGCGCGTTCTTGGTTTGCAGCCCCAGCATGAAGGGCCCCGGTACCGCCATCGGCAAAAAATAGCTGTACGCGCTATAGGCGTAGCCATGCTTATCGCGAATTTCTTTCAGCAAACGCGAATCAAAACCGCCGCCGCCCAGCACGTAGTTGCCTACATACAGCGCAAAAAAATCCGGGTCATCGCGCGCGACGCCGATACCGCCCACCAACACATGGCTCTGCGCCGAGGGAAAGGTAATCCGGGTGTCACTGGCTGGAGTCAGCTCTGGTCGGGGCAACAGCGCGATCACTTCACCCTTGGGCAATTTGGCGGTGAGCCTTAGCGCCAGCGCTTCGGCCTCACTGCGGCTGATATCGCCCATTAACGCGACAACGGCGTTGGATGCCGTGTAGTGGCTGCGATGAAAAACGCGTAAGTCCTGCGCTTTAAGGGGAGCAACACTGGCGGCGTCGCCAGGTTCAGGATGTGCATAGGGATGCTTGCCATACATCGCCCGATACAGCGCTTTTTCGGCCACGTCACCCGGCTGCGCTTCGGCCTCGCGCAATGCGGCCAGTACGCGCTGTTTTTCGCGCGCGACGATGGCCTCGGAAAAAGTAGGCGCCTGCAATACGCGGGTCATCACGTCTACCGCGACTTCGCGCTCACGCGCCGACGACAGCGTGCGCAACGTGACTCCAGCGCGGTCGCGTTCAAAACGGCCTCCCAGTAAAGCGCCGACATCGGCCATGCGATGCGCGATTTCGGTGTCAGTCAAACCACCCGCACCCTGATCCAGCATACCTTGCGTGAGATGCGCCAAACCCGACTTGTCGGTAGGGTCGTAGCCGCTGCCCGCGGGAAAGTCTACCGTGACATCGAGCATGGGAATCTCATGGCTTTCGACAAAAATCACCTCCGCGCCTTGCGGGGTTTGCCAGCGTTGGATCGTCAGCGCGTGTACCTGCGCCATCCAAAAACTTGCGCTTGCAATCAGGCTCAGCCTGAGAAATTTAATTAGCATGACGCACTCCTGGCACAGCGGGACGGTTCGGTTTGGATTCCAGCGGCTGCGGATCGAGCACGGCTACCGTCAACGCATCGTCAACCAGATATTTTTGAGCGACTTCCTGCACTTGCGCAGGCGTTACCGCACGTAGTTTAGCGACACGCCCCTCGAGCGCTTCAGGCGGTAGACCTGCAGTGACGTATTCACCCAACTGTATCGCCTGATAAAACAGCGAATCGCGCTGGAATATGTCGGCGGCGATGATCTGCGATTTAACCCGATTAAGTTCAGCTTCAGTCACGCCCTTATTCTTGATCTGGTCAATTTCACTACGTAATGCCTTTTCCAGCTGCGCCACATTCTTACCTTGTGCGGGCGTCGCATCCAATGTAAACATACCCGGACCGCGTGCAATGGCATCGTAACCCGCATCCACGTTCACCGCGATTTGCTGCTCCTTCACCAGCGACTTTTGCAAACGCGCCGAATCGTTACCGGCCAGCACCCCGGCCAGCACTTGCAGCGCATACGGCACCCAGTCTTTTTCCCAATCCCGCAGCACCGGGGCGTGATACGCCAAGGCTAAGTACGGCAGCTTGGCAGGCACTTTCACATTGATCCGCTTGATGCCGATTTGGGCGGGCTCTTCCTGCGGCTTGCGCACCGGCAAAGGGTGGGGCGCAAGTGGACCAAAATATTTTGTTGCCAGCGCTAAAACCGCATCTGCATTCACATCACCCGCTACCACCAAGGTCGCATTATTGGGCGCATACCAGCGCTTATACCAGTCGCGCGCGTCCTGACCTGTCATCTGTTCCAGATCATTCATCCAGCCGATGATGGGACGTTGATACGGATGGGCTTGATACGCGGCAGCCATCATGCGCTCGTATAAAACCGCCTGAGGATTATCGTCGGTGCGCATGCGGCGCTCTTCCATCACCACTTGTATTTCCTTCGCAAAAGAGGCGTCGTCGATGATCAGATTCGCCATGCGGTCGGCCTCTAGCTGCATCGACAGCTCAAGCTTTTCGTTTTGCATCTGCTGAAAATACGCGGTGTGATCGCGGCTGGTAAAAGCATTTTCACGTCCGCCTGCCGCAGCAATGCGTTTGGAGAATTCGCCGGGAGGTACGTCCTTGGTGCCCTTGAACATCATGTGTTCCAGCACGTGCGCCACACCGGTGGTGCCATTGAATTCATCGATTGATCCGGCGCGATACCACACTTGTGACACCATCACCGGCGCGCGATGGTCTTCTTTAACGATCACCCGTAAGCCATTGGGCAGCGTAGTATCCACAATGCCTGCGGCCTGCGTGACGGTGCTTACCAGCCACAGCAACAACGCCGCGCTCGTTTTGATCAACATGATTAACTCCTGAGGGAAACTAGGCGAATGATAAGATATTGTTTGAATCTTTCCCCAGACCGTCTTCATTCGTGTTTAGTTTCTTTAAGTCAAAACCCCCCGAAATTGCAGCAGTACCCGAGCCGACTCCGCCCCCTGAACCTGCTGAAACCAGCTTGGGCTGGGCGCAGCGATTAAAGCAGGGTCTCACTAAAACCCGCGAAAAACTGGGTGGCCAATTGTTTGGCTTGCTAGGCGTGGGTCGCAAAATTGACGCCCAATTATTTGACGAACTCGAGACTTTACTCATCACCGCCGATGTCGGCGTGGAGGCGACTCAAGCGCTGCTGGATACGCTGCAAGATCGTGTTCGTCGCGAGAACTTAACTGAGGCCACCCAGTTGCAAACGGCATTGGCCAAAGCCCTCACCGAGATGTTATTGCCATTGCAGGCACCGCTAGAAATTAGCGCGCAACGGCCTTATATTTTGATGTTGGCTGGGGTGAATGGCGCGGGTAAAACCACCACTATTGGCAAGCTCGCCAAGCTATACCAGGCACAGGGCAAATCGGTATTGCTGGCGGCGGGAGATACCTTTCGTGCAGCGGCACGAGAACAGCTGCAAGTGTGGGGGGAACGCAATAACGTCACTGTGATTAGCCAGGATAAAGGGGATTCAGCCGCGGTGATTTTTGATGCGATTACCGCGGCGCGCGCGCGCAATATCGATATCGTTCTGGCCGATACTGCGGGGCGTTTACCCACACAACTGCACTTAATGGATGAAATCAAAAAAGTGAAACGCGTGATCGAAAAAGCCCAACCTGGCGCCCCGCACGAAGTGCTACTGGTACTGGATGCGAACACCGGCCAAAACGCTGTGTCGCAAGTAAAAGCTTTTGACGATGCGCTCGGGGTTACCGGTCTCGTGCTCACCAAGCTCGACGGCACTGCGAAGGGCGGCGCGATTGCGGCGATCGCCCAGGCCCGGCCTATCCCGGTACGTTATATCGGTGTGGGCGAGGGCATGGACGACTTGCGGCCTTTTATTGCCGCAGAGTTTGTTGATGCGGTGTTTGCATCTTGATAAATTTCAGTCAGGTAACGAAACGTTATCCCGGCGGGCTGGAAGCGCTCACCGAGGTAGGGTTGAATATTACTCAGGGCGAACTGGTTTTTCTAACGGGACACTCCGGCGCCGGTAAAAGTACGCTGCTGAAACTGATCGCCGCAATCGAGGGCCCAACCAGTGGCGTGGTGTCGGTTAACGGCCAGAATGTCGGGCGGCTGTCGCGGCATGCAGTACCGTACTTGCGCCGCAATATCGGTTTGGTGTTCCAGGATCACAAACTGCTATTTGATCGCAATGTGATTGAAAACGTCGTATTGCCGCTGGATATTGTCGGCGTCGACCGACGTGAAGCCTTGAAACGTGCACGCGCGGTGATCGATAAAGTGGGTTTACTCAGCCGCGAGAAATCGCACCCCATTCGACTGTCTGGCGGTGAACAGCAACGCCTGTGTATCGCCCGTGCGCTGGTCAGCCGCCCGGCCTTGTTACTGGCCGACGAGCCAACCGGCAACCTCGACGCGGGCTATGCGGCCGACATCATGGCGATGTTTCGCGACTTTCATCGGGTGGGCACCACGTTGGTGATTGCCACCCACGACGAACGCGCGATTAGTGCGGGCGGTGGACGCATTATTCCTCTCGACCATGGCCGGATAATGGCTGAGCCAACGGCGGAGACCTCCGCATGAACTGGCTACGTCAGCAAGTGCGCGCCTTGCAGGCGGCGTTACGGCAGTTAGGCACGCAACCGGTGGCGAGTCTGCTCACCACGCTTGCGCTAGGCGTGGCGATCAGTCTGCCGAGCGGGCTGTATTTAATCCTCAATAATCTGGACCGCTTGGCAGGCGATTTGCCCGCCCAGCCCGAAATCAGCCTTTATCTGGACCCGGCCATTAAAGCCCCCGAGCGCGATGCAATTGCCGCCCGGCTCACACACCACCCTGCACTGTCGTCACGTCGTTACGTGCCGCGTGATCAGGCGTTAAAAGCCCTGGGCGAAGCGCAAAACCTCGCGGACATTACCGCCGGACTGGAGCAAAACCCGCTGCCGGACGCATGGGTAGTGCGCCCTGCGGACCCCACCGCTGAAACGATGTCAGCGCTACAAATTGAATTTGAAAAGCTCCCCGGCGTGGCGCAAGTTCATCTCGACAGCGCATGGGCCCAACGCCTGCAAGCTGCGCTTGCAATAGGCCAAACTAGCGTTTTACTCCTCGCTGGCCTGTTGGGCATTGCATTGGTGGCGATCTCGGGAAATGCAATCCGCGCACTGATTCTGGCAAAACGTGACGAAATCGAAGTCAGCCGCCTGATTGGGGCAACCGACCGATATATCCGTCGGCCTTTTTTGTATCTCGGCGGGCTACAGGGGCTGCTAGGCGGTTTGGCGGCTATTGGGGTACTGGCTATCGCAGGCTTGATGCTGCGCCCGCCTATTGCCCAACTTGCCGCCCTTTACGGCTCCCAGTACCAACTGCGCCCCCCTACGCTAGTCGAATTGGGCATTGCGCTGGCCAGTACCACGCTATTGGGCTGGCTGGGGGCCTGGTTCACCGTGGCACGTACTTTTCACCAGGTAGAAACTAGCCGCTAACGTGAACTTTTAGCACCCTTAACACTCAGTTAGGGCGATGTTAAAATACGTATTCATCAGGAGGTTAATATGAATTCGGCAATGGCTTTACCCGTTCCAGCAGCTTATAGCCTGGACAGCTACATTCAGACGGTGAACAACTACCCGATGCTCAGCCGGGAAGAAGAGCAGGCTTACGCGCGCGCTTGGCACGCCCAGGAAGACGTGGAGGCGGCGCGCCAACTCGTGCTATCGCATTTACGCGTGGTGGTCAGTGTCGCCAGACATTACCTGGGTTACGGTCTACCGCAGGCAGATCTGATACAGGAAGGAAATATCGGCTTGATGAAGGCAGTCAAACGTTTCGACCCGGATCGCGGCGTGCGCCTGGTATCGTTCGCGCTGCATTGGATTCGTGCGGAAATTCATGAGTACGTACTCAAAAACTGGCGTTTGGTGAAAGTCGCCACCACCAAGGCGCAACGCAAACTGTTTTTTAATCTACGCAGCCTGAAGCAATCACTGGACACGCTGAGCCTGACTGAAGCCGATGCAATGGCGAAAGAACTCAATGTTTCACGTCGGGACGTATTGGAAATGGAAACCCGTTTGTCTGGGCGCGATATCTCTATAGATCCCACGATTGAGGATGGCGAAGAAAGCTATAGTCCCGTCGCGTATCTTGCCAGCCCGGACGAAAACCCCGCGCAGGTATTGGAGCGCGAACAAACGGAACGTCATCTTCATACCGGCTTAACCAAAGCGCTGGAAAATCTGGATGCGCGCAGCCGTCGTATTATCGAGGCCCGCTGGTTGACAGATAACGGCACCTCCACGTTGCATGAACTGGCGGCGGAATATGGTGTATCGGCTGAGCGTATTCGCCAGATTGAAGCCCGTGCGCTGCAAAAAATGCGTGAGCAAATCCCGGCTTAAACTTCAAGCTCCATGGGGGATCTAGTTTGGATCCCCTGAATTGAGGTTGGCAGCAGCCTTTGCCTTATTAAAAAGCCCCGCGAATGGGCTTTTTAATGTCTACGCATCTTAGAAAAATGAGGCAAATAGCACAGAAAGTATGCTTCCCCAAGCCCATAAAATCAGCAACACCACTAACACCATGGGCATGTTTTGCAAGGTCAAATATTTTTTCACAACTTCTCCTTAAAGTGCATCGATTTTAATTTAATCAGAACCTGGGTTCAACTTGAACGCTTTGATTTTCAAGTGAATCTTTGGCGCGCTTAGCTGAACTATTCACTATCATTTGCGTTAATCTGTTTCTGGCGACGGTGAGGCAAACGTGGGTCATCATCGTCCAGCAAGATACGTTCGGCGGGGCCTTCGAGATCATCGAACTGACCACTTCTAATTGACCAGAACACTCCCACAATAATCAGTGCGACAAATAGCCCTGATAGCAGGAATAAAAAACCCATAATGCCGCTCATGGCACATTTACTTCACGCGAAACGCGATAGACCAGGTGAGCCTGCTGGCTTAAATGCAGGTCTACCAACCAACGGCCGCTTGTCGGAAATTCCAGCAGCGTCGTGTATTCACCTACCCCTCCGGGGATGAGTGTTGCCTTCGCTTGGGGATAGGCGGCGCCGGGCCGTGTCAGTTGCAATTCAGCCTGGAGGCCCGTGATGGGTAAGCCGGTTCGATCAATCACTTTGACCGTGACACGTTGTTGCACTTCCGCAGTCTCTTGCAAACCGTCGGTTTGAATGTGCCAGCCGAGTTGTGCCGCAGAGTAGGACCGACTCAACTCGGATGATACGGCTTTAGCTGCGTCCTCGCCGTGGGTGACCACACCGGAAAACCCGCTGTTCACGTTGCCTCCTCCGGGTAACATAAAATGCGCGAGCGTGGGAGGCAGACCTCGGGTAGAGATATACAGCAGGAAAGAATTAATGATGGCCAGCAGCACAAAAAAACCAATCAGTATTTTTGGCCCCCAATGCAGACGCTCCACACGCTGGCGCCGATAGTGAGTGAACATCCCCAGCAATAACCCTATCGCGGCTAAAACTGATATATGGATCGCGACAACATCCAGCCCCGGCCAGCGTCCCACCGTGAACATAAAATAAGCCAGCAGCGATAGGCTGGTGGCGAGTACCGCACGCAATGCAACCTGCAGCTGTGCAAGCCCGCCAAGTGCCGCATACAGCACCAACATCAGCAATACGCTGCCTAACAAAGTGTTGAGTGTACTCATCGAATCATCTCAGGTTTATCAAAGCGTGTGGTGACAACCCTTGGCGCGTCAGTCGGGTTTTGTGGGGTGATATTTAATTTAAATATGGAAGTGCGCGCCGCCCGCTCGGGGCTCAGCCGAACGTTGGCTTGGATCAGCGCGCTATGGCCGGGCTTGAGTTGTAACTGTCCAAAATTACCTAAGTCGAGCGCCGCCGCAGGCAAATCCTTGCTATCAATTTGGTAGCGCACACTATGTTCAGATTTATTGGTGATGCGTATTTGGTAGCGATTGCGGATGTCACCGTTGGATAACACCACGTACAACGGTTGCCGTATCTGGGTGACGCCATATTCCGTACTGCTGCGCGTAACGATGCTGTAGATCAGATAACCCGACATCAAGGTGAAGGCGATTCCATAGCCCAGAATGTTCAGCCGTTTCCAATGCAAACGAGGGAGGGCAGGCGTCGCCTTGGCAAGGTTGGATTCTGAATCGTAGCGTATCAAGCCCCGCGGAAACTGGAACGAATCCATGATGGTGTTGCAGGCATCGATGCATAAACCGCAAGAAATACATTTGTATTGCAGACCCTCGCGAATATCGATCCCCGCAGGACATACCTGTACGCACAAATTGCAATCGACACAGTCACCATGGCCCTTCGCATGTCGCTCATCCAAATTTCGTAACCCTGGTCTCGCGACCGCACGGCCGTGAATATTTTCGCCTCGCCTGGTGTCGTAATGCACCGCCAGCGTTTGCGGCTCGTACATCACACTCTGGAAGCGGCCATAAGGGCACACGTAGGTGCAGATTTGCTCGCGCATCAACCCGGCGGCCGCATAAGTGGTGACCGTGAGAATGCCGACAGTCATGTACGCAGCCGCAGCGGCATGGCCTTGAAAAAACCGCATCAAAAGATCAGGCGCATAGGCGAAATACAGCACAAACGTCAACGCTGTCCAAAACGAAAACGCGATCCATAGCACATGCGTGCCTCCAAGCTTGAGGATTTTTTCGCTATTCCAAGGCTGACGATATAAGCGAATACGCGCGGGGCGTTCCCCTTGTAGTTTGTGTTCCACCCAAATGAAAAAATCCGTCCACAATGTTTGAAAGCAAAAGTAGCCGCAGAACGCCCGCCCCACCAAGCCAGTGACAAAAAACAAGAGAATTGCGGCAATGAACAATAGCAACGCGAGCCAAACAATATTTTGGGGATATGCTGTCAGCCCAAAAATAAGGAAACGCCGCCCGGGAACATCGAGCAAGACCGCTTGCGCTGGCGCATCTGTCCGAGCCCAAGGCAACCAAGGCAATAAAAAGAAAACTGCATACGCGCTGATGAGCACGACGGTCTTGAAGTATCGAAAACGGCCCTTAATCGAACGCGTGACAATCGGGATACGTTTTTGATAGAGGCCGAGCTGCTCTTCTAAACCGGTTTGCATACGACCCCAAGAAACAAAAACCCCCGACATCGGGGGTTTTGATAGTCAATGTGCTTTATTGCCCACCACCTAATTCATGCACATAGACCGTTAACACTTTAATCTGTTCCGGGCTTAGGCGCGCGCCCCATGCCGGCATCACTCCTTTATTCAATCCGCTGGTGATGACGCTGTTAATTGCCGCAAGCTTCGCGCGACCATTCTCTGCGGCGGGAACTCCCGCCCAAAGCCAAATCTTGTCGGTTAAGTTAGGCGCGCCAATTTCCTTACGCCCTTTTGCATCCGCACCATGGCAATAAAAACACGCCGCTGTGTTGGAATGAAATAGCAGATCCCCCGCCTGCGCTTGAGCTGCATCATGTTCGAGGCCGGATAGGCTGGCAACGTAATGGGTAAGTTTATCAATTTCACCTGCACTCAGCACCTCGCCAAAGGCCGGCATATAACCGTGGCGCCCCCCCACTATCGTGGCGTGTATGGAGTCATAGTCCCCTCCGTACAGCCAGTCATCATCGGTAAGGTTAGGAAAAAACCCGGGTCGGCCCTGACCGCCTGCTTGGTGGCAGGCTGCACAATTCTCCGCAAACAAAGCCTTGCCCGCGGACAGAATAAAACCATTCATTTCAGGATCATGCGCAATCGTCTGATACGACTGATGGGCGACTTTATCAAAATACGGTTTCTGCTGGACAGTAGCGGCGTTCATGTCGGCCATATATACCGCGCGAGTGTTCCAGTGGCGCGTGACAGTCTCGCCCTTGTTGTTCACGTAGGTGATATCGGATACGCCACTCAAAAAACTTTTGCCCATGGGCCATGACGGGTAAATAATCCAATACACCAGCGCAAACGCGACCGTGCAATAAAACGCGTAGACCCACCAGGTCGGCAAGGGGTTGTTGTATTCCTGAAGGTCACCGTCCCATGCGTGGCCGGTAGTCTGCACGGTTTGGGATTGAAGTTTTTGTTCGCTCATGACTTTTCCTTCGCGTCGTGTTGCATATTCGGCGCGCTGTCTTGGGGTGCCTCATCCTGAAATGGAATCTCGCCGTAGGACTCCAAACGTTGCCCACGTTTGCGATTGCCGTAAACGAATAACAAAATGCCAATAAAGGTCAGCAAAAATATAACCAGCGCGACGGGTTTGGTGTTTTCAGGTTTCGAGAACCACAGTAGCCACTCCATGCTTAGCGGTATTTGACGAACTCGTCGTCCTTATATTTGCTGAAATCGACCATCGTGCCGAGCACTTGCAGATAGGCGATCAACGCATCCATCTCGCTCACGTTTGCGCGATTGCCATCGTAGTTGCCGAAGTTCGCTTGCTCGAGCAGATTTTTTTGCGCATCGGGAATATGCAATTGCTTTGCAACTTCTTCACCAAATTCTTTAACATTCTTTTTGTATTCGGCTTCTGTGGCTGAGTAGGGCACGCCCACGCTGCGCAAAGCTTTCATACGTAATGCCACATCAGAAATATCGAGTGGGGTCGACAACAGCCAGGGGTAATTTGGCATTACAGACTCGGGGACCATCGAGCGTGGTGCCAGCAAATGCTGAACGTGCCACTCGTTGGAATATTTACCGCCCACTCGAGCCAAGTCGGGGCCTGTACGCTTGGAGCCCCACTGAAACGGATGATCGTATTGCGATTCAGCAGCGAGCGAATAATGTCCATATCGAAGCTTTTCATCGCGGAAAGGACGGATCATTTGCGAGTGACAAAGATAACAGCCTTCGCGCTGATAGATGTCTCGCCCGCGCTGTTCGAGCGGCGTATAAGGCCGGACGCCAGCCACTTTTTCGATGGTTTTGTCGATAAAAAACAGCGGCGCAATTTCGACCAGGCCGCCCACGCTGATGGCCAGCATGGTGAGCACTAGCAACAGGCCGATATTGGTTTCAATCCACTCGTGCTTGATCCATTCGTGTTTGAAATTAAAATCCATTTTATGCTCCGGCGCGCGCCAATTTGGCCGCGAGTTTGATTTCGAGCGCGGCTTCTTCACGCGTGGCAAGTCGTATGGTCATGAACATGTTGTATGACATTACCAGCATGCCCAGCAGAAAAAACATGCCGCCAATCGCTCGCATCACATAAAACGGTGCCATCTGCGCGACTGATTCCACAAATGAATATTGCAGGTTGCCAAAGGCATCAAACGAGCGCCACATGAGACCCTGAGTGATCCCGGAAATCCACATCGCCACGATGTACAGCACAATACCCACAGTCGCCAACCAAAAATGCGCTTCGATCAGCTTGTTGCTATACATTTTGGTATCCCACAGTTTGGGCATCATGTGATAAAGCGAGCCAAATGTGATCATCGCCACCCAGCCCAACGCGCCTGAATGCACGTGGCCTATGGTCCAGTCGGTGTAATGCGAAAGCGCGTTCACTTCTTTCAAGGACATGATCGGTCCTTCAAACGTGGACATGCCGTAAAAAGACAAAGAAACGATCATGAATCGCATGATGGGATCGGTGCGCAGTTTGTCCCACGCGCCCGACAACGTCATGATGCCGTTAATCATGCCACCCCAGGAGGGCATTAACAGCAGGATCGAGAAGGCAGCGGCTAGCGATGAAGTCCAGTCAGGCAGCGCCGTCCAGTGCAGATGGTGCGCGCCGACCCACATATACATAAAACTCAACGCCCAGAAATGGACGATGGATAGACGATAAGAATAAATTGGGCGCCCAGCCTGCTTGGGCACGAAGTAATACATCATGCCGAGGAAAGCGGCGGTCAGAAAAAAGCCCACCGCATTATGACCGTACCACCATTGAACCATCGCATCCTGAGTGCCCGAAAAGAGGCTGTAGGATTTCATCGAAAATAGACTCACCGGCATCGCCAGATTATTGAAGGTATGAAGCAAGGCCGTGGCCAGAATAAAGGCCAGATAAAACCAGTTGGCGACATAAATGTGCGGCTGCTTGCGACGCATGATGGTGCTGACAAACAGAATAAGGTAAGTGACCCACACTACCTCGATCAAAATGTCGATCGGCCATTCCATTTCGGCGTATTCACGCGACTGGGTATACCCCATGACATAGCTGACGTCGGCCAGCGCAATCACCGCCATCCATCCCCAAAAAGTGAAACTTGCCATCCCATCTGAAACCAGGCGGGCCTGACAGGTACGCTGCACCACATAATAAGACGTGGCAAAAAGCGCAGAACCGCCAAATCCGAAAATAACTGAAGTCGTGTGGACCGGCCGGAACCGGCCAAACGAGAAATAGGGACTGTCGAAATTCAGGAAAGGCCAAGCCAGTTCGGAGGCGATATATACGCCTACAAACATACCTATCATTCCCCACACTAAGGACATCACCGCGAACTTCTTGACGATATCGAAGTTATATTGCTCGGCGCTCGAGTAAGTGGTTACTGCCATGCAAGCTCCTGATTCTGTTTATTTAGCCACCTGCCACGGCGCTCATAAACAGTATATAAGTATATATTAACTCTACGATTATATGCTTCGCCCCATACTTTTAGCAAGCCATTAACGGAGTAAAACCTTTAAATCATGAACGATGGTATCTACGCTACTGGCATACGGCATTAAAAGTCGCAGGTGGCCTTGCTGATCGTAAACATAGGTATTCGCAGTATGGTCAATCCCATATTCAGCCTTGTCATCACCCGGCGTCTTTTGATAAACAAGCTTATATTCGCTTGCTAGCGCTTTTAATTGGTCTGTGCGTGGGCGCAAGCCCAGAAATGTGGGGTTAAAGGCGGGCACATAGTGTTTTAATAGTTCGAGCGTGTCGCGCTCGGGATCCAAGCTTACGAACAATACTTGCACCTTGTTCGCATCTGTCCCCAAGGTTTTCAATGCCAGCGCAAAATCGCTCAATGTAGTGGGACATACATCAGGGCAATGGGTATAACCAAAAAACATCGCCACCACTTTTCCACGAAAATCTGTCAGCCTGCGAGTTTGACCATTATGGTCAGTCAGCTCAAAGCCCCGCCCAAAGCTGGCGCCCGTAATATCGGTAGTTTTAAACGTGGACGCAGGGGGCGCTGTCTGCTGACAGGCCATCAGCATGCCCGTCAGAAGTAAAGTCATTAATACTGTTCTGATTTTCATAACTCGAGGTGACACTGCAACAATACATATTGCCAGTGTGGACACGCTTCTATAACGGCAAGCGGTAATAGTGGTCAATCAACATCACCGCAAATAACAAGCTTAGATGCCAGATCGAAAAGCGAAAGGTTTCTTTTGCAAGTGCGTCACTGTAATGACGATATAGCTGCCAGCCATACCCAACAAACATGCCGCCTAAAATAACAGCGCCTACCAGATAAATCCATCCGGCCATACCCGTACTGAGGGGCAACATCGTGACTGCGAATAGCAGCAGGGTATAGAGCAGCACATGCAGCCGGGTGTAATCGTCTCCATGCGTCACCGGCAACATGGGCAGCCCGGCTTTGGCGTATTCTTCCTTGCGATAAAGTGCCAGCGCCCAGAAGTGCGGCGGCGTCCAGGCAAAAATGATCAGAAACAGCAATAGTGCATCGTGATGAATTTCTCCCGTAGCAGCAACCCACCCCAACACGGGCGGCATAGCGCCTGACGCACCGCCGATAACGATATTTTGGGGGGTGGCAGGTTTGAGGATAATGGTATAAATCACCGCGTAGCCCACAAACGTGGCAAGGGTAAGCCACATCGTCAACGTGTTAACGAAGGTGTTCAATAGATAGAGGCCTGCCCCGCCAACTACCCCGGAAAATATCAAGGTTTGGGTACTGGTCAGCTCGCCCAAGGGCAATGGCCGAGCACGGGTTCGCGCCATTACTGCATCGATTTTTTGTTCAACCAGGCAATTGAACGCCGCCGCTGCACTGGCCACCAATGCAATCCCTATAGTGCCTGCCCACAGGACTCGCCATGCAGGCCAGCCGGGGACCGCCAAGAACATGCCTATGACTGCGGTGAACACAATCAGGCTGATCACCCGCAGTTTGCATAAGGCTAAAAACTGCTGGCAACGACAGCTCATGCCTGAAAATAATACGCTTGGCGTCACGCTATATCCTTCGTACGCGAAAATTCAACATCACCATCCCGGCTAGTAATAGCGCGGCTCCGGCATTATGCGCCACAGCAATTGGCAGTGGCAGGCTCAGCAACACATTGCTGATCCCCAACATGACTTGCAGCGTCAGCACGCCCAGTAACATACCCGCGATGCCTGCATATCCAGGGATTTTTATTAAGCGGGACGCTAACCAAACCAAATACAAACTCACAATTAGCGCCATGATGCGGTGCGTCCAATGAATCGCGGTTAAGGCTGTTAGCGGCAATAAATCGCCACTCGCGGTTTCACCCAGATTACGCCGCAAAGTATAGGCATGCTCAAAATCCATAGCGGGTAACCACACTCCCTGACAGGTGGGGAAATCGGTGCATGCAAGTGCAGCATAGTTAGCGCTCACCCAACCCCCTAATGCAATCTGGAATATCACCAGTATTAAACCCAGCATTGCGGCTGTGCGTAAATGATTCACCGGGGCAAAATAGGCTTGGCGTGAACGGGTAAATTCGCGTCGCCACAACCACACCAGCAATCCGAGCGTCGTCATACCACCCAATAAATGTGCGGATACGATGACTGGCTTCAGTAACTTCGTTACCGTCCACATGCCCAGCAGAGCTTGAAACACCACCACAGCTAGCAGCACCATGGGTAAAAAAAGAGTGCTTTGAGCCTGCTTGCGTCGACGCCATGCCGAAATGAAAAGACTCAAGATCAACAGCCCGAGGGTGCCGGCAAAGTACCGATGGACCATTTCTTTCCAGGCTTTGGCGTACGATACGACGCCGTCGGGACGGGTTTTTAGCGCGGCATCAATGGCATTGGCAGCATGGTGCGGCGTGATTTGCCCATAACAGCCCGGCCAATCCGGACATCCCAGCCCCGCATTCGACAGACGCACATAAGCACCGAGTGGCACAACTATAAAAGTCATCACCAGTGCCGCGAGGATAAGCTTTTTATACACAGTCATTATTTATACGTGGAAGAGAGCATGGCGCTTGGACCCTAGCCAATTTGCGAGGCTTTCAATAATAATTTCATATCTTTGATAATCCCTTTGGGGTCTGGATTTGCGGGAAATTGCATCATCAAATTGCCTAACGGATCCACTACATATAGGTGATGCGCGCCGTTGGACATCTCCGGAAATTGCTGGATGAAAACCGGTTGTGAAGGTCGCCATACGCGCAATCCGCCGTGGAATTGTAACAAGCGGGAGTCCGGCGTGCCTTTATCGCTTACCACCCATACACGCTCGATACGATCCTGGTCCTTCCCTTGCGAAGTATGAGCCTGGCGCATGTAATACAACCGCTTAGCGCAAACCGTATCGCAAGCCGCAGGCCCCACGTACACCATCAACCATTTACCTCGTAATGCATCCAGCTGATAAGGCGAGCCGTTTAATAGGACGCCAGCTGTATGCGCAAGCGGCGTTACGGTCAATAAGCGGCCATAGTTTTTATGGGCAGCAGGATGCCAGCCCCAATACGCGGCCCAGGCGGCAAACAGGGGGATCGCAAAAAAACCGAGTATTAGCAAAAACTTAGTGCGTGGGGCCATCGGGGCTGACACTCCGTTTCAAATTAAGAGCTAGCCACAGTATCACTAGCGTTGCAGACAATCCGTACCATTGGATTGCATAACTTACATGGGTGTCGACACCCGTATCTGGCCGAGGCCAATTACGTATCAAACCATCGCCGGTATCGTTGCTTTGCTGCAGCAAAATGGGCTGCAAGCTTAATCCGCTAATCGCGGCATAGCGCTCGAAATTCAAGTTTTGCCATAAAACCCCCTTCGGCTGGGCACCGGGCAATTCAAAGTAACGCGTATTAGGGTCTAATGCGAGGCCGTGGATTTTAACGCTGAATGTGAGAGGGGGAATGCGGGGTAACTGGAGCCGGTTCTTGCCTATTGGTACCCAACCTCGGTTAACTAGTACATATCGATTTTGCCCTTCGATCTTCAAGGGCGTTAATACGTGATAGCCCGCAACGCCATTGTAAACACGGTTATCCAACAATATTTCATGCGTGGGATCAAACACCCCCTTCACTTCTACCTGGCGATAAAGCACATCTTCTTTGTTCATTAGCTGCGAGCCCATGTGCAAAGCGCTATCTCGCTCAGCAGCATCGACGCGCGCCTGCAGCGTGCGTTTATAGGTGGCCCGCTGAACTTGCCAATTACCCAAGGCCAAGGTCAACGCGACGAACACTGCGGTCGCGACTGTCGGCCATAAATGGGGCGCAAATTGCCAACTCCCCCAGCTAAGTTTCATAGGTGCAGAGCAAACCAATTGCGTCTAGACTATTCTCTTTCTCATACTTTAAAAACTTAGCCATTATGAAAATAATTGTCCTGCTACTCATAGTTTTCATCCTGGGTAGTCTCGGCAGCGCCTTGTACTATCTGGTGAAGGACCAAGGTAAGTCAGATCGTGTCGTGAAAGCACTGACTGTGCGTATCGGACTATCCATGGTGCTATTCCTGTCATTAATGACGGCCTACTATTTTGGATGGATCCCTGAAACGGGCTTGCGTTAATTTCTTAAATCCCAAATAAAAAGCCGCGCTGACGCGGCCTTTTATTTTGCTGTTAACGGCCTAGTAGCCGCTGATTAAATTAGCCAGTAAACCACAATAAATAGCAGCACCCACACCACATCGACAAAGTGCCAGTACCAGGAGACCGCTTCAAAAGCAAAGTGGTGGTCAGCCGTAAAATGTCCGGCCATAGAACGGAATAACATTATGATCAACATCGTGGTACCGACTAGCACGTGAAATCCATGGAAACCGGTCAACATGAAAAAAGTCGCGCCATAAACCCCGGAGCCCAGCGTTAAACCCATTTCAGTGTAAGCATGGTGATATTCATATGCTTGCAGCCCCATGAATACAATACCCAAGGTCACAGTGGCCGCGAGCCCTAAAATGAGTTGGCCGCGATTTCCTTTTTTCAATGCCCAGTGAGCCCACGTCACCGTAATGCCAGAGGTCAATAGCAACAACGTATTGATGGCCGGAATCCCCCATGCGCTCATGGGGGTAAATTGATAACCGTCGTGGGTGAGTCCCGGCCCGGCGGTAGGCCAGCCTCCTTTGAAACCCTGCCACAACTGATTCATCGTCTCTCCCTCTGCCAGCCCGGGGACTGAGAGCACGCGGGTGTAAAACAGCGCACCAAAAAACGCCGCAAAGAACATCACCTCAGAGAAGATAAACCAACTCATCGACCAGCGATAAGATGAATCCACCTGCTTATTGAACCTGCCCGCTTCGCTATCGCGAATCACCTCGCCAAACCAGCCAAACATCATGAAGAACATGATTGCCAAGCCTGATAATAATACCCAGCCACCATGCTCGATTTCGCGCATGGTCATCACCCCGCCAATGCACATTGTCATTAACGCTATCGAACCCACAATGGGCCAATAGGATGGTTCAGGCAGGAAATATTTTTCCGTTTGTACTGCGCTCATGTTCTCTCCTTTTATCGTCTTGGATTTTTTTTGACTACAAAAATCGCGTAGCTAATTTCACTAACAACAACATGCTTGCTACGAATATCGCCGCGCCTATCAAGCCAGCAATAATAATTTGTGCCGGTTTAAGGCTTTCTGCATCCGCGTCATAATCACGCCGCTTGCGTATGCCGAAAAAACTCCAGAATATCGCTAGTGCAGCATGGAAATGACTACCCGGCTTGGCCACGGTTATGCGCCTTTGTTCTGCGGTCCAGTACTTCCTGGCTTTTCACCCAGGTCGAAAAAAGTGTATGAAAGCGTGACCGTATTTAAGTCTTTTTCGATGGAGGGATCCAACACAAACAACACCGGCATACGCCGCTTCTCGCCCGCGGCCATTGTCTGGGGTTTAAAACAAAAACACTCAATTTTTTTGAAATATTGGCCCGCGCGAGCCGGGCCGTAGCTGGGAACGGCCTGGCCTACGATCGTTTTAGCGCTGTTGTTCACCACCTCATATTCCACCTGGACTAATTGACCTGGATGCACTTTCAAAGTCCGTTGCATGGGACGAAATTGCCAAGCCAAATTTTCGTTGGTATTGGCATCGAACTCGATATTGACCCAACGTGCAGTATCGACTTGTGTGTTTTTTACCAATACCTGCTCATCGCCCGAATTCAAACCCGTCACTTCGCAAATCTTGTAATAAAACGGCACCATCGCGAAGCCAAACCCAAACATTCCCAAGGTCACTACGAGGAGTTTGGTAAAAGTGCGTCTGTTACCGATCGCCACGACTAATGCAATCCGCTAAATACAGTAAAGAGAAACAAGCCCAATGCCAGCAATCCTAGTAGGACTGCGGTCCGGTATTTCTTGTAATTGCTGGTCATATTATTTAGCGCCTGTCATTTCACACGTTAAGATTCCTGGCGTTATCTGACAAGGGGGGCAGTCACAAAGGTGTGGTAAGGCGCAGGTGAGGGCACGGTCCACTCCAGACCTTCCGCGCCTTCCCATACTTGGCTCGTAGCCTTTTGCCCACCCTTGATTGCCTTCATGATGACCACTACAAAAATCAATTGACTAAAGCCAAAGATAAAAGCGCCCACTGTTGCAATTTGGTTGAACTCAGTAAATTGCAATGCGTAGTCGGGGATACGGCGTGGCATGCCGGCAAGCCCCAAGAAATGCATCGGGAAGAATACAATGTTCATGCCTATGGTCGATAACCAGAAATGCCATTTCCCCAAAGTTTCGTTGTACATGTGGCCGGTCCACTTGGGTAACCAGTAGTAAACGCCCGCAAATATTGAAAACAGCGCGCCGGATACAAGCACGTAATGGAAATGCGCCACTACGTAATACGTGTCCTGCAACTGGATATCAACCGGCGCAATTGCTAACACCAAGCCGGAAAACCCCCCTACGGTGAAAAGACAAACGAAAGCGATTGCAAACAACATCGGCGTCTCGAAAGTCATCGAGCCTTTCCACATGGTCGCCACCCAATTGAACACTTTCACGCCAGTCGGCACGGCGATCAGCATGGTAGAAAACATAAAGAATAATTGACCTGTCACTGGCATGCCGACCGCAAACATATGGTGCGCCCAGACGATGAAGGACAACACGGCAATGGACGAAGTGGCATATACCATCGACGCATAGCCGAACAGTGGCTTGCGCGCAAAGGTAGGGATAATTTGCGAAATGATACCAAACGCAGGCAGAATCAGAATGTATACCTCCGGATGGCCGAAAAACCAGAAAATATGCTGGAACATGACCGGATCACCGCCGCCCGCTGCGTTAAAGAAGTGCGTACCAAAATTACGGTCAGTCAACAGCATTGTCACGGCGCCCGCCAGAACCGGCATAGTAGCTATGAGCAAATAGGCGGTAATCAGCCACGTCCAAACAAACAACGGCATTTTCATCAGCGTAAGGCCGGGGGCACGCATGTTGAGGATGGTGGTGATAATGTTGATCGATCCCATGATGGAAGACAAACCCATGATGTGAACCGCCAAAATAGTCAGGTCATACGAAATACCGCCTTGAATAAACAGTGGCGGATACATGGTCCACCCTCCCGCTACCGCACCCCCAGGCAAAAAGAATGAGCCAAGCAGGAAAATCGCGGCCACCGGCAAAATCCAGAAGCTCCAATTATTCATCCGTGGGAATGCCATGTCAGGCGCGCCCACCATCAGCGGTACCTGCCAGTTCGCGAAGCCAGTGAAGGCCGGCATGATGGCACCAAAAATCATGATTAACCCGTGCATCGTAGTGAGCTGGTTAAAGAACTCAGGGTTGGTAAGTTGTAAGCCCGGTTGAAATAGTTCAGCCCGGATGAGTAGCGCCATAGTGCCGGCAGAAAACAACATGATCAGCGCAAACATCAGGTACATAGTGCCGATGTCTTTATGATTGGTGGTTTTAACCCAACGCATCAGTCCGGTAGGGTGATGGCTATGATCGTCGTGGTCGAGGGCGTGTGCCGCGTCAGACATTATGTTTCTCCTAAAGCGCTAAATTAATGTACGGATGCCGAGGGGGTGACGACTTGACCGCCTTTTAAAGCGGTGATTTGTGCGGGTTGTGCCATATCGCCGACCTTGTTACTCCAGGCGTTGCGCTCATACGTCACGACCGCTGCGATATCAGCATCAGAGAGTTGTTTTCCAAATGCGACCATTGCAGTACCCGGGCGACCATTGAGGACCACTTGAATGTGAGCGTCAATCGGCCCGGTGGCTATTTTGGAACCATTAAGTGCCGGGAAAGCTCCGGGAAGTCCCATTCCGGTGGCTTGATGACACGCAGCACAATTGGCGGCGTAAATCTTCTCGCCACGCGTTTTCATTTCATCCAGCGTAAAAGTCTTGCCATTATCTGCGACCGCAGTAAGCGCGGCGCCTTTCTGCGAAGCAACCCAGGTTCGGTAATCAGCCTCGCTCACCACCTTAACGACAATCGGCATAAACCCGTGATCTTTACCACACAATTCTGCGCATTGACCCCGGTAGGTACCTATCTGATCAGCCTTGAACCAGCTATCACGAATGAAGCCGGGAATAGCATCCTGTTTAACCGCAAAAGCAGGCATCCACCACGAGTGGATAACATCATTAGCCGTAATTAATAAGCGTACGCGTTTGCCTACCGGGACCACCACAGGTTTATCTACTTCCAACAAATAGTGTTCCCCTTTGGGGACCAGGTTATCAATTTGGTCCCGGGGTGTCGTGAGTACGCTATAAAAACTGACTCCATCCTGGAGATAGTCGTAGCCCCACTTCCATTGATAGCCAGTCACCTTGATGGTCATATCCGGATTCGAAGTATCTTTCATATCAATCACAACCCTGGCTGCGGGATACGCCATACCCATCAAAATAATAAAGGGCACTACTGTCCACACCACTTCGATAGTCGTATTTTCGTGAAAGTTCGCGGCCTTATGGCCCTTGGATTTGCGATGTGCAAACAACGAATAAAACATCGCACCAAAAACGACAACAAAAATCCCCAAGCACACCAACAAAATGAGGTTATGCAAATGGTACACATCACCCGCCAATTTGCTGGCAGGCGCTTGTAGGTTATAGGCGTATTCGGCCCAACTCGAACTGCTTATCGCCAGTCCTGCCAGCACGGCACCCCATTTTTGTAACACTTTGTGCTTCATAACACCCTCATCATCCAATGTAATTATTTATATTTTGTCAAATTAGCGCTTACGACTTCAGCGAGCTTTATACGGCCCTGATCGTTCAAGTAACGCCCTAACTCTATGGCTTCGCCGTGCGAATGCACACAAAAGCGGCAATTGTTTTCATATTGTTCGCAAACGCATTTCGCTTTTGCCCAGTGCGTATTCAGTTCTCGTCTATGGGTTTTACCCGCTCTATGCCATTCCAGAAGCAACTGGTCACCCTTGATCCTGATTGACTCGTAATCCCCCTCACGGGCATGCAAGCTTTCAAATGCCCACCCCAGTAATCCCACTTCAAGCCCGGCGAACGGAAGCATCAACCAATAGCCCAAGCTTGCAAAAAAACCCGCAATTCCCATACAGGGTAGGACTAGCCCCCAAAACGCCAGCCGCTGCTGGCGGGGAGTTAGAGAACGATTGGGGCACGAAACAAATTCATAGTCTTTGGTCGCGTTCTGATTGTCACCCCTTAAACCCCATGCCTCCATGATAGGAACCCAGCGGAGATGATAATTTGCCGCAGACAATACCACGCAGCCCCCTCGCGAAACAAGGCGTTACGCCCCTATTACCTGTATTAAGTATTTGATTTCATGATTGAGTATTTCTATTCAATACTATTCTAATGTCCTAATATTTGCGTGCACGCGGGCGACTCCCTCCACTCCATGTGGTCGACCGGGTTGTGTGAGGGCGCTGATCGCGAATTTAGCATTTTGCCTAGATACGCCGCAGGTATTCGCCGCTGCAACGTGAGCAAATTTTCAGCTAATGCTGGCATATCCGATTCCAAAACATTGGCAATCCAGCCAGCCAATTTCAAACCACGACGTTGTATTGCCTCAGCAGTGAGTAGCGCGTGGCTCAGACATCCCAAGCGCATGCCCACCACCAGGATGATGGGCAATCCCAGCGCCTGCGCGAGATCAGCCGTGTCCAGATGCTCACTGAGCGGCACGCAAAAACCACCCACGCCCTCCACTATGATCACATCGGCGAGCCCCGATAGCGCTGTATAGGCAAACACTATTTTGTCGAGACTAATTTCCACTCCGGCTTGGGCGGCCGCTATGTGCGGCGCAATGGCGGGAGCAAAAACATAGGGGCTGACCAACGCCGGATCAGCCTGCACATTCGTTGCAGTGCTCAATGCCACTACATCGTCGTTTCTCAGCTCGCCCTCTGTCCAGGTGCACCCCGCTGCCACCGGCTTCATGGCTACCACCTTGTGTCCGCGCTGTCGCAACGCATGGATAAGCGCCACGGACACGGTCGTTTTGCCGACGCCGGTGTCGGTACCGGTCACAAAATATCCACGCGCCATCAGCTACGCCTCAGAATGGTTTGGCGCTCAGCAATCTTGAATTGAATCACCTGTCGCCCGTCTTCCAAACGCGTTTTATCGCCGACCCACGCATGGCCGTAAATCACTTCGTAAGTGGCAGGCAATCGGCCCTCCACGCGATTTCGTTCGTATTGTTGTTCCAGGATTTTCCACGCGGACTTGCCCAACAAACCTCGCCGACGCACCACCGCAGCGTTATGCGCGCCTATGCCTTTGAGGTCGATCATCAGCGATTTCAGATCAGCATACGTCAGTGTCAGCATTTCCATTTCCATTACCGGACTGGCAAACCCCGCATTCACCAACATGTCGCCGATATCGTGCAGATCAGCAAAACGATTCACATGCGGAGCATCGTCGATGTGCGCAAACGCGTTACGCAATTCTTTCAGCGTATCCGGGCCGAAGGTTGCAAACATCAACAAGCCACCGGGCGCCAGCGTGCGATAAAAATCGCGCAAAGTGGCCTCCAGATCATTCGCCCATTGCAACGCCAAGCTTGACCAGAGAAGGTTAACGCTATGGCTTTTGAGTGGGAGCCGCTCCATGTCGGCGCACACAAAACCGGTACTCGCGGCAGGCTTGGGCATTAAGCGGGATGACATTCGATCGAGCCAGGTTGGCGCAGGCAATTTTGTTCGCGCACGTGCCAGCATCGTTGTTGATATATCCAGCCCAACAAGATTGGCATCGACATAGCGCGCGCGCAGTTGCTGCAAGCCATACCCGGTCCCTGCGCCCGCATCCACTATTTGCTGCGGGGTAAGCTTCATAAAATCGAGTCGTTCCAGCAGCCGGTCACACACCTCGCGTTGCAAGATTGCATGGGCATCATAGCTAGAGGCGGCACGATCAAATGCGCGTCGCACCTCGGCGCGATCCAGTACAAAACTTTCAGTCATATCCAAACTCCAGAATCGCCTCGGCGACCTGTTGTGGATGTGAGAGCAAGGGCGCATGCGCAGCGCCATCTATCAAACAATATTTCGTGTGGGGGATAGCCTTCGCGAGCCATGCGCCCGCGCCGGGTGGCGTCAGCTTATCCAGGCTGCCGTGTATGACTAGCGTGGGCTGGGCAAGCCTTACCGCTTCTGCGCGCAAATCCGTTTGAAGTAGCATTTCCAGCCCAGCCGACAAGGCTTGCGGCGTGGGTAGGGGCGCAGCAAAAAAAGTTTCACGCAGCTGCGCCAGCAGCATTTTTTGTGAGTTTGCACCGCGCGTTTGCAGCGTCAAAAAACGTAACAGCGTTGCGCGCGTGTCTTTTTGCATCGCTTCGCCGAAACTTATTAGGTCTGCCACAGGTATCCCCGATTGCCAGCTGTTATCAAAAACAAATTTCGGCGTGCTCGACATCAGGATCAATTGCTTTATTTGTGAGGGGTGATTCAGTGCAATGCGCATCGCCACCTGCCCGCCCAGTGACCAACCCAGCAGAATCGTGTGTTCAGGCAGTAGTGCGCTGATTTGCGT
This sequence comes from Nitrosomonadales bacterium, assembly GCA_043779595.1. Classification (GTDB taxonomy): domain Bacteria; phylum Pseudomonadota; class Gammaproteobacteria; order Burkholderiales; family Thiobacillaceae; genus Thiobacillus. Next base: position 35,795 of record JAYWDZ010000216.1, on the reverse strand, counting down.
GGCCCAAGTGGCGAGCGTATTCGTCGCTAATATTTCGGTAGCGCCGTGCCCCGGCAAGGCGAGCGGCAAGAATGTGAAGTGGTCTTTTAAGGAGGCGATTAATGCGTCGAAGACCCGCGGGTTCATGCCCCAGCCATGCAGCAATGCAAGCGTAGGTTTAGATTTCATGCAACGCCGTAATCAATTGCTCGACTTCGTGGCCTGTGTGTGCGGCAGAGAGCGTAATCCTGAGCCGCGCTGTGCCCTGAGGGACGGTCGGGGTGCGGATGGCGGGCACGAGCAGCCCACGTTCCAGCAAGGCACGCGACAACGTTACAGCCGCGGCATTGTCGCCCACGATCAAGGGCTGGATAGGCGTATCCGACGGCAGCAAATGCCAGCGCAGATCAGCCAAGCCCGAACGCAATCCAAGCACGTGTTCGCGCAGGATTTTGCGTCGCGCCTCCCCTTGGGCAATCTGATGCAGGCTTGCCCCTAGACACGCCCCCAACATGGGCGGCATGGCGGTGGTGTAGATGTAGGGGCGCGATTTCTGGATCAGCCAATCAATGACGGTTTGCTCTGCTGCGACCGCGGCACCCGCCACACCCGCGGCCTTGCCGAGCGTGGCGAGATAAATCACACGCGCACTGTTCGCCGCACGCGGGGTCAACCCACCGCGGCCCTCGTTTAGCACCCCAAAGCCGTGCGCATCGTCGAGATACAACCACGCGTCGTAACGTTCCGCCAGATCAAGCAGCGCATCCACCGGAACAATGTCACCATCCATGCTGAAGACGAGGTCCGACACGATCATTTTTGGCTGCGCGTGACTGCGCGCCAGTTGCCCTTCAAGTTGCGACAGATCGACGTGGTGATAGCGGGTGAACTTTGCGCGGGATAACTGAGCGGCATCGTTTAGCGAGGCGTGATTCAAGCGGTCGGCGAAGACCTCGGCGTGTCGCCCCAGCAAGGCAGTCAACACGCCGAGATTAGCCATATAGCCCGTTGCAAAAAGCAGCGCAGCAGGCTTGTTAACAAACTGCGCGAAGGCGGTTTCAAACACGTGATGCGTCGCATGATGCCCGCTGATCAAATGCGACGCACCGGCACCTACGCCCCAGGCATCCAGCGCTGTGTGCGCTGTCTGGATCAATGCTGGCGAAGCCGCCAGCCCGAGATAATCATTGCTGCAAAACGACAGCAACTCGCGTCCATCCAGGCGGATGCGCACGCCTTGCGGCGACTCGAGCAGGCCGCGATGGCGTTCCAGATTGTCACGTCGTAACGCCGCCAGCCCCTGTGTCAGCTGGGTCAGCGCGGCATGGCTCATACCGTCAGCGGAGAGATGCCCAATTTGTCGAGCAAGGCGCGGTCTTTTTCGACTTCGGGGTTGCCGGTCGTCAGCAGTTTTTCGCCGTAGAAAATGGAGTTTGCACCGGCGAGAAAACACAGCGCCTGCACTGCTTCGCTCATCTGCTGACGGCCCGCCGACAGCCGCACAAAGCTTTTCGGCAATGCGATGCGCGCGACCGCAACCGTGCGCACGAATTCCAGCGGATCGAGTGCGTCGGTGCCATTCAATGGCGTGCCTTCAACATGCACCAGCATGTTAATCGGCACCGATTCAGGTTGCGGATCAAGCGCCGCCAATTGCGCAATCAGCCCCCCGCGCTGCGTACGCGATTCGCCGAGGCCAACAATGCCGCCGCAGCACACATTCAGGTCAGCATTGCGCACGCGCTCGAGCGTATCGAGGCGATCCTGATAGTCGCGGGTGGTGATGATGTCGCCGTAAAATTCCGGCGCCGTATCGAGGTTGTGGTTGTAGTAATCGAGACCCGCCGCTTTGAGTTGCTCGGCCTGGCCGTCTTTCAGCATGCCGAGCGTCGCGCAGGTTTCCAGCCCCAGTGCACGCACCGCGCGCACCATGTCCAGCACCGGCTCCAGGTCGCGTTGCTTAGGGCCACGCCACGCAGCGCCCATGCAAAATCGTGAAGCACCCGCGGCTTGGGCGGCGCGCGCGGCGACCAGCACGTCGTCCAGATCCATCAGCCCCTGGTTCTCGATGCCAGTGTCATAACGCGCAGCTTGCGGGCAGTAGCCGCAGTCCTCGGAACAACCGCCGGTTTTGATCGACAGCAAGGTCGATAACTGCACCGCATTCGGATCGAAATGCGCGCGATGCACGTTTTGTGCGCGGTGCATCAAGTCGGCGAAAGGCAGCGCAAATAAGGCTTCGATTTCACGCATTGATTGGGGCCGGACGTTTGCCTCCCCCGCAAGAGGAGAACTGCTAAGGAGGCTACCGCGAGGGCTAATCGCCCCTTCCATCGTCATGTCATCCATTGATCGCTATGTCCAAAGTAATGTCCTGCCACGGCTCGCGTGCTGCTTTATAGAGGTCAACCAGTGCCCACGGCACAATAATCGCCACCGCCAATCCCATCACCAGCATCAGACCTTCCCAACCGCCTACCAAGCCATATATAGACGGACCTATCACCACCAAACTACCCATCACGCCATAAAATCGATACCCTGCCCATTTGTTGTAATACACGGTGCGGGGATTGGGATGGTGCGCAATACTGGCATACACAAAAATGGAACCGCCTAGCCACAACATGACCGGTGGCAATGACATGACGAAAGGCAAAAAAGCGATATTCTGGCTCGCCAATAATTTGCCCAGCAACAGGGCCGTCAATGAAACAGACAGCGCGAGAATGGTGAGTATGTTGAATAACAACGCCGCGAAGCGGGAAGAAGCAGCGGGGATGACGCGTTTGGCTTTCATGGTCGGTATTGTCTGGGGGAGGGTCTCACCTGTCAAATGCTAAACAGGGAAGGCTTGAACATCAGCCTATTTTTTAATCTTTTCTCAAACAGGTGCTCAAATTTATTCAGCGGTTAAAGCTGCGTGGAATCCATTTCACCACGCTTGCCTTTTATGCGGCGAGACTGCCGGGACAGAGCGAGTGTGCACCGGTTGCCGTATCGATCTGCCGCATCACACCATGCCGCAATGCCCGCAATGCGCCATTCCCACGCCTGCAGGGCAGATATGTGGCCGCTGCCTTACGCGCCCGCCCGCCTTCACTCACACCATCGCGGCCTTTAGCTATGCTTTTCCGGTCAACCAATTAATACCCGCGCTCAAATACCGTAGCCATCTCAGCATTGCGCAAGTGCTAGGTCTCTCTCTTGCCGGAGCAGTCGCTACCCGCCCCCGCCCTGATGTACTAATCCCGATGCCGTTACACCCAGCACGGCTTGGTCAGCGGGGCTTCAATCACGCAACTGAAATTGGACGCGTTGTCTCCAGATCACTTGAACTGACGATGGATTTTGCGTGTTGCAAACGCGTCCGCGATACCCCGCCGCAAGTTGCGCTCGCCTATGACCAACGGCGAGCCAATGTGCGGGGCGCGTTTGCCTGCAATGGCGACGTTCGCGGAAAACACATTGCGCTGATAGATGATGTGATGACGACTGGCACTAGCCTGGATGAGTTGGCAAAAACGCTAAAAAAAGCGGGGACCGACGAAATCCAAATCTGGGTGGTGGCACGCACCTTGTCGCCCGGAGATCAACTTTAGTATGGCGTTTAACTCGCGACTCTATCGATGTCCAATGCCTACTTCATGACAAGCATTCACGTCTATCGAGCTGACCGACATTAAAGAACGTCAGAATAAAATCACTAAAAAGATGGGCGCCAGCCCATCTTTTTAGTGACAAGCTTACTTGCAGCTCGCCAAAGGATCTTTGCAGTAAGGCACGTTTCCCCAGCTAAAAATCTGGGGCTTATGCGGATCGATTGTGAGACGCAACCACTCGGCAGGAGCTGTAGTTGAGCCCTGAACGGTAATGCGGGTAAGGTTTGGCACTGCCTGGGTATGATGAATCATCCCGGCAGGGCTGGTGGGGTCGGCCAAGGGTTTGTCTTCGCCGTAAACATGGGAGTCGCCATTTAATAGCAAAACAGGGCGACCAAATTCGACCGCCAGATCGGCCAGCTTCTGCACGTAGGGCGAGTAATTATAGAGTTCATTGCTGACCACAGCTTCCGGGTCCCACATATCGGCCTGCTGCCCGATAACGACCGCTTGGGCATGCGATTTTTCCGCCAGTTTAAACGCGGCTTGTAGCCAGCGAATATCCGCAGCAGTACGCTCGGCCACTTCTTTATCCTGCGCTACCGGATTGGAAAAAGCAGCGCTCCAGGGCAAGGTATCGTTGTTGGAGCCCGGCATATTAACCATTACAAACAGCACCTTGCCATTCACCCACATCGTGTTTTCGACGAATTGCGCATCAGTAGGATAAGCCGGGTCAAAGTGTTGGGCTTGAGTCCACACCGTTCTTTCGTTCAAGCCCAGAGTATGACCAGGCTTCGCAAAAAACAGGCTGCGCACGGCTGCCAATTCTTTAAGTGGATCGCCACTATAAAATTCCTTTTTCTTATGGCAGTCAGTCCATTCGTTGTCACCCGGGGTGTACACGACCGGCTTGATAAATTGCTGAAATTGAAAATAAACCTTCTGGTTCCAGCCCGGATTGGATGCCGCAATAGGAGGCAGAATATCCGCGCTAGTGCAGGCAGCACTCCCGCTATGAATATCACCCACATGCATCACCAGACTAACCTTCTCATCAGCATTGATAGAGTCAATTAGCAGGGGCGCGTTTTGGAGCAAGTTCTGGTTGTAAGGCCAGTCACCAAATACTGCAATGGTGACGGGTTTGGTTGAAGTGAAATCATCCCGCTCAATGTCGCGAGCGAAGGTGGAAGGCGACAGCATTGCCAACGCAATAATTAATGCCGATGAGAGTTGAAGTTTTTTCATGCAAGTCATCCTTAAAATTTTAATCAACGTCTTGGTGGGAACGTGGTGCCTTGCGCCGATGAGTCACCCTCCCGCAATCGCGCGAACCCTATCCTTTTATGGATAGGTTCGAACGGAAGGCGCAATCATGCGTATAGCTTGCTTGGGTAAGGAATGCCATGAAGCATTCAATCGGTGGGTAGATTCTGTATGGACTTTATTGCAAGCGTATTTCAGGCAGGCATAGTCGCTGAGGCTAGGCTGGACCTTGTGCTTGGCGTGGTAGGCGGGGTGTTTGCTTCTAACCCTCGCTGATATCAATGGACCGTTGGCCGGGGGTTGCCCGGCGGCAAGTTACTTTCTTTTGCTTCGCCAAAAGAAAAGTAACCAAAGAAAAAGCGACCCTACATCCCCGAATTCCCGAAGTCTGAATCTGCCGGGCGGGCGTCGAAGAACTCGGCCTGCTTTTATTGATGTTTAAGGAGAGCAGGCCTCAAACACCTTCGCCGCTGATCCGCCCGGCAGACCCGGACTTCGGCGGGGCTGAAAGGGGAGAGGTCAAAACCGGGGCGGGTATACCCCGACGTTGTGGTTACTATTTGGGCTTCACACATCCGTCCGTTATGGTTTTTCTTGGATTACAAATATAGCCATCCCACTGGCTTTTTTGCCAGATCTAGCATTCATGAGACCAGTGGCGACGACAGGTGCGCCATGTATAGCCGATGGAACTACGACTAAGCCGGAAGACCCTGTATAGAAATCACCAACGCCATCCAACAAAACGCCGTTAGCACCAACTTTGGCAGCTTCTGCCTTAATCTTAGAAATAGCTATGTTCATCAACTCTTGTTTACCCATGAAGTCATGTGCGGCGTCGGCAGAAACAATTGCGATTTCTTCATATTTCGCCGGGGCCTTGGTGTAGAGCTTGACTTGATCTGGTGTTGTAGGTGGCCGGGTTTTCCCGACTATGACTGATGTCTCGTTCGTGATCGCGCAGCCATTGATGACAAATATCGCCAGAAGTAGTGGCATAAGACGTGAGAACTTTTTCATAGCGTTTCTCCCAAAACCGTGTTGTGAATATGCGCGGACTGTAACATCGAACATTTAACATAGACGTCATCTCTCAACAGGGACTTCAGTCCACCGCGAGAACTGCGGCTTATAGATGATGACGCGCTCATAGGACGTTTTCAACGAAGAACACTCGACCGGCCAAGCTATCTCTTGTTCCTGGGCGCGATCAATAAAATCAACAACCAAGAGCAACCAGTAGGCATCGCATTGCTCGTAGTTAGCGAGTCGTTGCTGCTTGGTGGCGACGAGCTGTGCCACACGGTCAACGGAGAGGTTTGGAACAGAGAACACCTGAGAAACCCGCCACAATGCATCAGCGTACTCAGTAGGGTTGTGGTAAACGAAGTTCAAATAGGGTACTTGGGGAAAATACCGCCGTGACAGAACACCGGCCGGGAGGTGTTCAATCGAATGCGCAACAGTAGCTAAGGAGTCCGCGACCTCTTGCGTGTTAGTGATTGGACTGGCTGGGTCGAAGGATACAGTCAGTTCAATTTTCTTTCCTCCAGCAAGGGAGTGACGTTTCTGCGCGTCGCGGACGGCTGCCTCTCTTCGCTTGCGCTGAACCTGCTCACTGTCGGGGTTGGCCCCGTCGGTGAGATACAGACTGGCTATCTCTATCCCTAGCGTTCTCTCACCATGAATCACTACGTCTGGTTTGTCGCCGTACTCAATCTCTCCAGCAGGTAAGGGAAAGTGAACGCGGAACTGGTCAAAGTAGAACTGCTCAAGTTCACGATTGGATGGACGGCTCATAGCTCACAGTTATTCGATAATTTACAGTGCACCGACTTTGGCATGTCCAAAAATCATTTGTCAGGGATTTCCTCCACTGTTTTTGACCTACCCCCTTTCAGCCCCGCCGAAGTCTGAGTCTGCCGGGCGGATTAGCGGCGAAGGTGTTTGAGGACTGCTCTCCTTAAACCATCAATAAAAGCAGGCCGAGTTCCTTCGACGCCCGCCCGGCAGATTCAGACTTCGGGAATTCGGGAATGTAGGGTCGCCTTTTCTTTGGTTACTTTTCTTTTGGCGAAGCAAAAGAAAGTAACTTGCCGCCGGGCAACCCCCGGCCAACGAACGATTGAGTTTTTGAAGCTTGAAAATCGCAGCCCAGGTGACCACCACACTGCCCAACCATCAACTATAAATCTCCTCCACCGCAAATATCCTCCGATGCTCTCGCATCGCATACCGATCCGTCATCCCCGCAATGTAATCCGCCACCGCCCGCGCGCCTTGCAGCGATTCCCGCGCCTGATGCTCAGGCGGCAACAGCCGCGCGTCGCCCATAAACGCGGTGTACAGATCGGTGATGATGCGGGTCGCTTTGGCGCTCATGCGCGCGACTTTGTAATGCCGGTACAGGTTCTGCCGCAAAAAGCGCTTGAGCTCGCGGTGTTCTTCGAGCAGCGCGGGACTGAACGCCGCCAGCGGCGGCGCGGCTCTCACTTCGTCGAGCGTTTGCACGCCGCTGTTTTCGATGTTGATGCCGGTCGTCGCCACCAGATCGAGTATCAAGGTATTGATGATGCGGCGCACGGTTTCGGTGATCACGCGCCGGTCGTTCAGGCTCGGATATTTTTCGCACACTTCGGCGCGATGCCGCGCAAAAATGCTGACTTCGGCCAGTTGCTCCAGCGTGATAAAGCCAGAGCGCAGTCCGTCGTCAACGTCATGATTGTTATACGCGATTTCATCGGCCAGATTAGCGACTTGCGCCTCGAGCGTGGGCTGGGTTTTTTTCAGAAAACGTTCGCCGACTTCACCGAGTTTTTCGGCGTTGGGTAAGGAGCAGTGTTTGAGGATGCCTTCGCGGGCTTCGAAGGTGAGATTCAAGCCATCAAATTCAGCGTAGCGTTCTTCGAGCACATCCACCACGCGCAAGGATTGCAGATTGTGCTCGAAGCCACCGTGCTCGCGCATACAGGCATTCAGCGCATCCTGTCCGGCATGGCCAAACGGCGTATGCCCGAGGTCGTGCGCGAGCGCGATGGCTTCGACCAGGTCTTCGTTGAGTTGCAAAATGCGCGCGACGGTGCGGCCGATTTGGGCGACTTCGAGGCTGTGCGTCAGGCGCGTACGGAACAGGTCGCCTTCATGGTTCACAAATACCTGCGTCTTGTATTCGAGCCGACGGAAGGCCGCGCAGTGAATGATGCGGTCGCGGTCACGCTGAAATTCGGAACGCGGAGCGGCAAGGGGCTCGGCATATTGCCTGCCACGCGTTTGGCCGGAATGCGCGGCGTAAGAGGCAAGATCAGTCATCGTACATCCCGATAATTTAGAGTGAATCAGCAGGCAAGTGGAGGCTTATTCGCAGCTTGCACGCACGCGGTTAATGTTTCGCACAAAGTGGCTTGGGGTAGATCACCCGTGACGATGGCCTCGCCCAGTTTTTTAAGCAGCACAAAACGCATTTTTCCGGATTCGACCTTTTTGTCGTGGCCCATAAAATCGAGATACCTCTGCACGCCTAGCTCGGGAGCGACATCGGGCAGCCTAGCGGCACGAATGAGCGCACGGGTACGGGCCACGTCGGCGTGGTTCAACCAGCCCATGCGCTGTGAGGCGTCGGCGGCCATCACCATGCCTGCGGCCACCGCTTCGCCGTGTAACCAGTTGCCATAGCCCATACCGGTTTCAATCGCATGCCCAAAGGTGTGGCCCAAATTCAAATGCGCGCGCACGCCGGATTCGCGTTCGTCGGCGGCAACCACTTGGGCTTTGTTTTGACACGAGGTGGCAATCGCGTAGCGCAACGCCTCAGGGTCGCGCGCCAGTAGTTTAGGCATATTGCTTTCGAGCCATTCCAGAAACGACAGGTCGCTAATCAGGCCGTACTTAATAACTTCGGCGAGCCCCGCCGACAATTCGCGGTCGGGCAGGGTGTTGAGCGTGTCGGTGTCGGCGAGCACCACTTGCGGCTGGTAAAACGCGCCGACCATATTTTTGCCGAGCGGATGGTTGATGCCGGTTTTGCCCCCCACGGACGAATCCACTTGCGACAGCAAAGTCGTGGGTATCTGTATAAACGGCACGCCGCGCTGATAGCTGGCGGCAGCAAAGCCGGTCAGGTCGCCGATCACACCGCCGCCCAATGCAATCAGCGTCGTTTTGCGCTCCGCCCGGTGAGTTAGCAGCGCATCAAAAATCAGATTGAGCGTTTCCCAGTTTTTGTACGCTTCGCCGTCGGGCAAAACTACCGGCAGGATGTCGACACCAGCGGATTGCAAGCTCACCGTCAGCCTATCAAGATACAACGGCGCGACAACGGTATTGGTGACAATCACCGCGCGCTTCTGCGCCAGATGTGGCAACAACAAATCCGGCTGATTTAATAAACCAGGGCCAATATGGATTGGGTAACTGCGATTACCCAGATCAACGTTTAAGGTTTGCATAAAAATCCGTGGACAAGTAAACCAGCCAGGCGCATGCCCGCCAGCCGTTGTATTGTACCCGGCGCATGCAGGGCTCCCATAGGGATAAGCCCAGCATGGACGCCCCCCTTAAAGCGCAGAAATGGGGTCCATTGGGCTCACACCCATGAATTTTTTTGCCAAGCTAGCCCGGCTAGGGCGATTTGAAAATATGATGCTAAAGCCGGAACGGCTCTGGCTTGCAGTTTAATTTGGGTAGCTGATAGGGATACGAGAAAACCTATGGATAACTTTGACCCGACGCTGATTTCAGTCGTGATGGCTTGCTACAACGCCAAGCCCTACCTACACGAAGCGATTACTTCAGTGCTGCAACAAACTTATGCGGCGGTTGAGTTGATCGTGGTGAATGATGGCTCGACTGATGGCTCGACCGAAATTATCGAAGCGTTGGCAGAGGCGCATCCCGAACGTATCCGTTTGCTGTATCAAAATCGCGCGGGCCCCTACGCGGCGCGTAATCAGGGTTTAGCGCTTGCCCAGGGAAACTTTGTGGCATTTTTGGATGCGGATGATTACTGGCATCCTAATACGCTGTTGGCGTTACACGCGGCGTTAACCGAGTCGCGGGCAGACATGGCTTATTGTGGGTGGCAACAAGTAGGTAGCGTACAAGAAAACGCTACACCCTATGCGCCGCTTGATTTCGATGATCAGCCTGGTGTGGCGTTCATGCTAACAAGCTGCCCGTGGCCGATTAATAGTGTTCTGATCCGCCGCCAGTTGGTCGATAGTTTGCGTGGATTCTCCGAGCGCCATCGCACCGCGATGGATTACGACTTGTGGCTACGTATGCTGGCTTTAAACCCGCACTTCGTGCGTGTACCCCAAGTGCTGGCGTTTTATCGCCAGTATCCACGACTAGCCTCGGTGCCGCGTTGGCAGCAGATTACTGACGCGGTGTCGGTGCGCGAACATTTTGTGCGCCATCACCCCGAACTCACCGACGAACTTACCCGCACGCAACTGAAAGCGCTGGTGTATGGCACCTTGCTGCCCGAGGCTTATCGCTGCCATTGGCGGCGCGATACTCAGTCCTCGCGACGTTTATTTTTGCGCGCTTTTTTTAACGCGGATTGGAGTGTGCGCGATTTGAAATACATGCTGGCGAGCTTTATGCCAGGCGCGCTTTTTGATGGCCTGATTCGGTATGTAGACGCGCGACGCAATTCACGCAGCCCGCTTTAGTGGCGGCAGATAATCGCTATTTCAACAGGCGGCGGCGCGTCAATGCCAGCGCCAGTACATAACCCACTGAGCCATAAATCAGCAAGGCGCCGATATGCAGCAAGATAGCCTGAGGAATCTGCCCCATCACCAATGGGCGCGCCAGATCGATAGCATGGGTCAGCGGCAACCAGGCTGAAATACTTTGCAGCAGCGGCGGCAGTTGGCTCACCGGAAAAAATACGCCGCACAACAGCACCATCGGCGTAATCACCAGCGTGAAGTAATACAGAAAAAAATCGTAGCTTGGCGACACGGCATTCATCACCAGGCCCATGCCGCCAAAGCAAAAGCCGACCAACGCGACGACGGGGATGATCCACAGCGTCATCCAGAACGAACCGTAAAGTCCCAGCCCCCAGATAACCGCCAAAATCGCTACGCCAGAAAGCAGGCTTTTAGAAGCGGCCCAGGTGAGTTCGCCCAGCATCACGTCATCCAGCGTCATCGGCGCATTCAATATCGCGTCCCAGGTGCGCTGCACATGCATGCGCGAAAAACTTGAATACAGCACTTCGAAGGTGGCGGCGTTCATCGTGCTGTAGGCCACCGTACCCGCCGCCAAAAAGGTGATGTAGGGTGCGCCGCCCACATTCGGCAACAGGCTCCCCAAGCCAAATCCCAGCCCGAGCATGTAGAGCATCGGATCGGCTAGATTGCCCAGGATGGATGGGATGGCGAGCTTCTTCCAGACCAGATAGTTGCGCCGCCAGACCGGGATAAAACGCCAGGACAGTTGGGGGAGACGTAAGAAGCTCATATCAATCGCGTAGATCGCGCCCGGTGAGCTTTAAAAACACATCTTCCAGACTGGAGGGACGATGCAGATAGCGCAGCCCAGGTGTTTGCTTTAACGCAGCGATGGGTATTTCTGGTGTCGCGGTATAGCAAAACAGCGTTTCGCCCACGGTTTCAGAACGCTGGCAAAGGGTGGCGGCATGCTCGCGCGCCCAAAGCTCCATGCCGTCGCCAAATACCTCCACCACCGCAGGCTCGATATGCGCGTTGATCAGCGCACTGGGCGCGCCTTCGGCGACGATACGGCCATGGTCCAGAATCGCCAGGCGGTCGGTTAAACGCTCGGCTTCATCCATAAAATGCGTGGTCAGCACAATGGTTTTGCCCTCGGCGATCAGGCGCCGCAAGCCTTGCCAGATGAGATGGCGCGCCTGCGGATCGAGGCCGGTGGTGGGTTCATCCAAAAACAAGATATCCGGGTCGTGCACCAATGCGCGGGCCAGGGTCAGGCGACGCTTCATGCCGCCGGAGAGTTGCGCGATCGGCGCGTCGGCTTTGTGCGTGAGCCCGGCAAATTCCAGCAGCATCGGCACGCGCTCGGTAATTTTGCGCTGGTCCAGGCCAAAGTAGCTGCCATATGCGAGCAGATTTTCGCGCACGGTAAAGTCAGGGTCGAGATTATCGATTTGCGGCACCACGCCCACTTTCATGCGCGCTTCACGCGCGCGAGCCGGCACCGGGATGCCCGCCAATTCAATCTGGCCGCTGTCGGGTTCGATTAATCCGAGCAGCAGGCGCAGGGTAGTAGTCTTGCCCGCGCCATTCGGGCCCAGCAAACCGAAGCACTCGCCGCGCCGCACATGCAAATCCAAGCCGCGCACGACCTCGTTATTGCCATAGCGCTTGCACAAGCCTTGCACCCTTAACACGGGCAAGCCTCCACAAACGCCTGCTTAAGCTCTTTGAGTTTGCCATGGAAATAATGCCCGGCGTTCGGTATGGCCTTCACTTGCAGATGTTGCGTGTCGGCCCAATGCTGCATCGCCGCGGGAGGGATAAGCTCATCGGCATCGCCCATGATGACGACCGTATCAGCGGGGACAGAATCGAATTCATATAAGGTCACGGCGGGCGCAATCAAAATCAGCCGGCGCGCATTCATGTGCGGGCTCAGGCGATGCTGCACATACGCGCCAAATGAAAATCCGGCCAGCGCCCACGGCAAATCAGGATAACTTTCTTCGACGAAGCGCACCACGGCCAGCATGTCCTCCACTTCGCCCACGCCGCCGTCAAAGCTGCCTTCACTCATCCCTACGCCGCGAAAATTGGGCCGCACCGCAATCCAGTCCCTATCTACCGCGGCCTTAGCCAGCGTGGTGACCACCTTGTTATCCAGACTGCCGCCGTGCAACGGGTGCGGGTGAGCAATCAGCAACAACCCCCGGCGACGTGTCTCGGGATCGTCGATCACCGTCTCGACCTTACCTGCCCGGGCCGGAATGCGTAGTTTGAAGCGTTTCACTTGAGACGCAAACGCTCGACGATGCGCCCCTGTTTCAGATGGACCTCAAAAATTTCGTCGATATCGGACTCATCCACATAGGTATACCAAATGCCTTCCGGATAAACCACTAGTACCGGCCCTTCATCGCAGCGGTCCATGCAGCCCGCAGTATTGATACGGCATTTTCCGCTTCCACTCAGGTGGGCTTTTTTGATTTTGCTTTTCAGATAGTCGCGCATTTTTTGCCCGCCCGACGCGCCGCAACACTGCGCTCCATCTTCACGCTGGTTGGTGCAAAAAAATACATGGTGTTTGAAGTAAGGCTTGGAGGAACTCATTTTGGCTGTGCAGAATATTTAGTGGCATTACCACGCGCTAGATTGACAGGGTATTTAAGCGCGTTGATTTCAATTTTGTCAGCCGCGGCTTTTAGCAGGTCAATATCGAGTAAATCGGCCAAACGCGTCAAATAGATCAGCACATCGGCGATTTCCTGGCGGACGGCCTCATGTTTCTCGACTGAAAGTGCCGTACTTTCTGCTGGCGTGAGCCATTGAAACTGCTCCACCAGCTCTGCGGCTTCCACAATCAGCGCCATCGCCAGGTTTTTAGGCGTGTGAAAACGCTCCCATTCTCGTGCAAGCGCAAATTCACGAATGCGGAGCTTCAACCCCGCCAAATCTAAGGTGGCATTTGGATTCATCGCCGCATAATAACTCGGTGAGTGACGGACTTGTGCCGGGAGTGGCAGATTTCCGTCAGATTTTCGTAAAGAAAATGTCCGCCGTATCCGCTGAATGTCCGCATTGGAGACGGGAGAGAGGCCTTAGTTGATTTGGTCTGGGGCTTGCTTTGAGTTACCCGCGATGTGCTTTATTTTTAATCTGCTCTGGCATAATGGCCGCAGATTAATCCCGGGAGAGAGTGATGTTGAAGATAAATAATGTTTGGGCTGGAGCCATGGTTTTTGGGGCGATGAGCTTGGCTGGCTGTTCCAATACGCCGACCTATCCTCCCGCCCCCGTGCTAACGACTCCCTATGACTGGAACTATCTGGTAGGTCCGGGAGATAACGTGAGCGTTTTTGTGTGGCGCAACCCCGACGTTTCGGGAAATTTCCCCGTTCGTCCCGACGGCAAGATGACCATGAATCTGGTGGAGGACTTGCCAGCTTCCGGTAAAACGCCTTCCCAATTGGCGCGTGACATCGAAAAAGCCCTCTCAAAATATATCCAGGAACCCATTGTGACGGTTATTGTGGGCGGCGGCGTGGGGCCTTTCGACCAGCAAATCCGCGTAGTGGGTGAAGCAACCAAACCTCAGGCTTTAAACTTTCGCGAGAAAATGAGTTTGGTAGACCTGATGATTGCTGTGGGCGGATTGACAGACTTTGCAGCAGGCAATAAAGCCTACATTCTGCGGACGCAAAATGGAAAACAAACCCAATTGGGGGTGCGCCTGGAAGACTTGCTCAAGGGCGGCGACATCAAGGCCAATGTGGAAATGCGGCCCGGCGATGTACTGGTCATCCCAGAGAGTCTGTTTTAACACCGTTACACACCACATTGACTTAATTTAATTGAACATAAGTTCGGGTGATGCCGTTTCAGGCATCAAGCTCCGCGTCGGGTTTTGTAGGTAACACGCATGGATCAAATCATTCAGCAAGTATTGGCTTACGTCAAAGCCACTTGGCATCGCCGCTGGTGGGGGATAGGCGTGGCGTGGCTGGTGTGTATTATTGGCTGGACTTGGGTGATGTTCTTACCGAATCGCTATGAGGCCTCGGCCCGAGTCTATGTAGATACCCAAACTCTGTTGAAGCCATTGCTCTCTGGCTTAACTGCGGAGCCCGACGTGGAACAGCAGATCAAGCTCATGACGCGCCAACTTGTGAGCCGTCCCACGCTGGAAAAAGTGGCGCGGATGACCGATTTGGACGTGCGTGCAAAAACGCCCGAGCAGACTGAACAAATGCTCAATGGCCTCGCCAGCAAAATCAGTATTGCCGATACGGGCAAAGAAAACCTCTACACCATTAGCTACCAGGATGCGAATGGCGACCTGGCCAAGAAAGTGGTGCAATCCCTGCTGACTATATTTGTGGAAACCAGTCTGGGCAAAACCCGCCAGGACATTTCCAGTTCGCAAAAGTTTATTGAAGAGCAACTGCAACAATATCAGCGCAAATTATCTGACGCAGAAAATGCCTTGAAAGACTTCAAACGCACCCATATCGGGATGATGCCGGGCCAGGGCGGAGACTATTATGCCAAGCTGGCAGAGACCTCGACGGCGCTGCGCCAAGCTCAGCTCGACCAACAGGAAGCGGTTAACCGTCGCAATCAACTCAAGAATCAACTGCAAGACGAGGAGCCAGAACTCACAGCCGCTGCGGCCGCCGCGGCTGCGGTTAATCCCGAAATCGACAACCGTATCGAAGCATTGCAAAAGCAGATGGACCAGTTGCGGCTACAGTTCACTGACATTCATCCGGATATCATCGCAACCAAACGTTTAATCGAAAAGCTTCAAGCACAAAAAAAGCAGGAAGCTACTTTGAAAAAAACGGAAGGCCATAGCGGCAAAATACAAAATCCGGTTTACCAGCAACTCACCGTCGCAATTGCTGAAGCCGACGCCACAGTGGCCTCATTACAGGCGCGTGTTGCTGAGTACCAAAGACGGTTTGCTGAACTGCGCGGGGCCTCGAACATGATCCCCCAAGTTGAACAAGATTACACACAGCTCACGCGTGACTATGAGGTTTACCGGCAAAATTACGACGCGTTATTAAAGCGTCGTGAATCAGTCATCATGTCAGGTGAGGTCGAAAGTAAAACCGATACCGTAGATTTCCGCGTGATCGATCCTCCCTTTGTGCCGAGCCAACCCGCGTGGCCCAATCGTCCCTTATTACTGTCGTTGGTGACATTGGGCGGTCTCGTCGCCGGGCTTGGGGTGGCTTTCCTGCTGAGCCAATTGCGTCGTACCGTTACGGACCGACGCAGCCTGCGGGAGTTGACGGGATTACCGTTGTTGGGAGCGGTTTCCAAAGTGGAGACCGACGCTACGCGTAAACGCAAGCGCAAGGGCACCCTCGCCTATCTCGCCACACTGGGCGGTTTGATTGCGGCGTATGGCGGCATCATGATTTTGCAATTGTTTATTGCCCGCGCAAGTTAGGAGAAGCAATGAGCATTATTGAAAAAGCCGCCAGCAAGTTAGGTGTAGTGACCGAAGCGCCGCAGAGCCCGTCGGCGCCGACTGAAAGCATGATTGAAAGCGCGCTAAACAAGCAGCGCAACACCTCTTCCGAGCCTTTGATTGTGGCGCCTGTTGAAGCCGTTGCCACTACCCGCCACACCCCGGAAAGATTAGGCAACAGTCAGCTTCAATCGATCAATCTTGCCCGGCTGCATCGCATGGGGGTCGTCTCACCCGACGCAGAAAAAAGTCAGATTGCCGAAGAGTTTCGTATTATCAAACGGCCGTTGATTGCGAATGCTTTCGGCCAAGGCGCGGCGCGCGTCAAAAATGGCAATATGATCATGATCACCAGCTCGTTGCCGGGTGAGGGCAAAAGTTTTTGTGCGATCAATCTGGCGATTTCGATGGCGATGGAAATGGACCGCACCGTGTTGCTGATTGATGCGGATGTAGCCAAGCCCCGTGTGCCGGAATATCTCGGCATTCATGCAGATCTGGGTTTACTCGACGTATTGCAGGACAAAAACCTGCAATTGTCAGATGTGATGATCAAGACCGATATCGCCAAACTCACTATTTTGCCGGCCGGACGCACATACAAACGCGCAACTGAATTGCTCGCAAGCGAGGCGATGACGCGCATGGTGGAAGACATCGGTAACCGCTATCCCGACCGCATTATTTTGTTCGATTCACCGCCGCTCTTAGCGACCAGTGAAGCGAGTGTATTGGCGACCCATATGGGGCAGATTGTGATGGTGGTGGAGGCCGAAAGAACCTCGCAAGAGGCGGTGCGTGAAGCCTTGAGTCACATCCAGTCGTGCGAAGTCGTGAACATGCTGTTGAACAAAGCCACCCCTACCCCGGGAGCAGATTATTACTACGGCTATTATGGCAGTTACGGCAAGTAAAGCGGGGCCAACGATTATGCCGTCACACATATTCAAACAAGCTCCTTTGGCAGGAGCTTTTTCCATTTTCATCACACTGGCAATAGTCGCAGATGCGCAGGCCGTCGAATGGCGGTTTACGCCTTATGTGAGCCCGGCCGTGACGTATACGGACAATGTCAATCAAAGCCAAAACAATCCGCAAAACGCAATGATTCTGAGTGTCACGCCCGGTTTTGGTTTGCAATCGGTGGGCTCGCGACGCATTCAGGCTGGCATGAATTACAGTCTCACCGGCGTGGCGCGTTTTAGTAATGACAACACCACCGATCTGTATCACAACCTGAGCGCAATCGGCAAAGCCGAGCTGATTGAGGATTTTTTGTATGTGGATGGCAGCGCCAATATTACGCAGGGACTGATTTCGCTATTTGGCTCCCAAGCCGATGCCACCACGAACGATACCAACCGGACGACAGTGGGTTCGTATTCGCTCAGCCCTTATATCCAGAAACGCCTGAGCAACTTTGCCACCGTGCAGGTGCGCTATACGAACGGCGGCACCATTTTTGGGAACAATGCCGCAGCTTCAGATGCAGTCACCAATGCCCTGACTGCGAGTATCACCAGTGGCACCCGTTTTAACGACTTGAATTGGGGGCTGGATTACTCTATTCGGCAATCCAACAATAACGGCACGACCCCAAAATCCACTTTTGAGCGCGCGAATCTGACGTTGGGCTACGCGCTGACGCGTAAATTTCGGGTATTTGGCACCTATGGCGAAGAATCCAACGATTTCCTTACCGTCAATAACGCCAGCGGCAGTTCCTACAGCGTAGGGTTTGGGTGGTCGCCTTCCCGCCGCACCAGCATCGAAGCATCGATAGGCGAGCGCTATTTCGGCCGCACTTATAGTTTGGTGGGCACCCATCGGACCCAGGCGTCTAACTGGTCGGTGCGCTATTCCGAAGACGTGAGCGACATATCCCAAATGGTGTTGAACTTTAACGATTTACGGTCTGCAGAGCTTATGTGTCCGGTTGGCACCGTATTGCTCCCGGATGCCACCCTTGCCCAAAAGTTAGCGCGCGGATGTAGGGTCAAACTGGGATTTGGTACGTCGATTCAAAATGGAGTTTTCATCATCAAACTCTTATCCGCGGATGTGACCTGGACCAAAGGTCGGCTCGGTCTGGGATTAAACGCATTCGACACCACCCGCATCTATCAAGGTTTTTCAGGAGCGGAAGACCACACACTAGGGGTCGTGGGTAAAGTCGATTATCGGCTCACCGCCCGCACCAACGCCAATACCAGCCTAGCTTTCACTCGAAATACCGCAAGCGCTGTATTGTTAAACGGACCTGCTCGCCAAGACAATATTGTTACCCTGAGCCTCGGCTTAAACCATCGATTTGGCAAAGACTTATCTGGGGCGCTGACTTTCCGGCATCAGCAACGGGATTCGAACATCGTCAATGCCGATTACACTGAAAATAGCCTGACCGCCTCGGCCAACCTTCGCTTCTAATCGACCCTGCACCAGGGTATACCTCTTGCTATACCCTGTATGCCGGCATGAAATGCCCACTTAAATACGGATCGTCATGTACGAAGATTATTACCACTTTAACGCCAAACCCTTTCAGCTAAATCCTGACCCGCGATTCTTTTTTGGCTCGAAGGGTCACAAGCGCGCCATGGCGTATCTGGATTACGGACTGTCGCTGGGGGAAGGCTTTATTGTGATTTCCGGTGAGGTGGGTGCAGGCAAAACCACACTGGTACGCAATTTATTCCGTCAACTGGACGCGCACAGTCTGGTCGCTGCGCAACTGGTGTCCACTCAGATGGATGCCGAAGACACGTTACGCAGCGTGGCCGCGTCGTTTGGACTCGAACATGAAGGCCTGGCGAAATCCTCATTGCTTAAAAATCTGGAAGACTTTTTGATTGCCGCGACCCGCCAGGGCAAACGCGCGTTACTTGTGGTCGATGAAGCGCAAAACCTGACTCCACGTGCGGTGGAAGAATTGCGCATGCTGTCCAATTTTCAAAACAACGATCGCTCTTTGATCCAGACTTTTTTATTGGGACAGCCTGAATTTCGCGGCATTTTGCAAAGCCCCAACATGCAGCAGCTTCGTCAGCGCGTAGTAGCTTCTTATCACCTGGGCCCGCTCGATAGTGGCGAAACCCAAGGTTATATCGAGCACCGCTTGCGGACCGTGGGCTGGCAAGGCAATCCCTCATTCGATGCGGACGCCTTTGCTGCGTTGCACCGGTTTACCGGCGGCATTCCGCGCCGCATCAACACGTTCTGTGATCGTTTGCTGCTGTTTGGATTTTTGGAAGAAAAAAGCCATTTCAGCGAAGCCGAAATTAACGAAGTGATTTCGGATCTGAAAAGTGAAGTGGCGCATCAGGATTTTCATGGAGCAATCGGAGTGGCGGGTATGTCCAGCACGTCGCAAGGTTTGCAGTCAGAAGACAATCAACGGCTGGCATTACGCGTTGAGCAAATGGAACGCTCGGTCAATCGAATTCTCCCCATCGTGCGCAAAATTCTGTTTACCGTGAGTGAGCGCCAGTCGGACGCGAGCGATGCCCCAGCCACCCACACACAACCGCAGACTCCCGAATAACTCATGACACAGATATTGTGTGTGGTCGGCGCGCGCCCTAATTTCATGAAAATCGCGCCCATCATGGCAGCGTTTACCGAAGTCGGGATCGCCGCACAACTGCTGCATACCGGCCAGCATTACGACGAGGCGATGAACGACAGTTTTTTTCTCGACCTCGGCATTCCGCGCCCCGATCATCATTTGGAAGTGGGTTCTGCAAGCCACGCGGTGCAAACTGCCGAAGTGATGAAGCGTTTTGAGCCTATTCTTGAACGCGTTCAGCCTCAGGCCGTGTTGGTGGTTGGCGACGTCAATTCCACCCTTGCGTGCGCGCTGGTCGCGGCCAAACGCGGGGTGCGAGTGATTCACGTCGAAGCGGGTTTACGCAGCTATGACCGCAGCATGCCCGAAGAGATTAACCGCGTCCTCACCGATCAGATTTCCGATCTGCTATTTATCACCGAACGCAGTGCGCTGAAGAATTTGCAGCGCGAAGGCATTGACCCAGAGCGGGCGCAATTTGTGGGTAATGTGATGATCGATACGCTGCATCGCAATCTTGCGCGGGCGGTGCCGAGCAGCCTAACGCTGGGGCAAACCCTTGCACAATATGCGGTGCTGACACTGCATCGCCCTTCCAACGTCGACGATCCCGCTACCTTGCGTGCACTGCTCGACGTGGTGGCGGAAATCAACCGCAGCCTGCCGGTGGTGATGCCTTTGCATCCGCGCACACGCGGCAATATCGATAAATTCGGTCTGAGCGCGATGCTCGACGGCCTGCATATTTTGCCGCCGATAGGCTATCTGGAAATGCTGGGTTTAATGCGCGACGCCAAATTGGTGCTCACCGACTCGGGGGGCATACAGGAAGAAACCACCGCATTGGGCGTGCCGTGTTTAACGCTGCGCGAAAACACCGAGCGCCCGATTACGCTCGTCGAAGGCACCAACACATTGGTCGGCTCTGATCCCGCAGCGATTCGCGCAGCCTTCCGCGAAGTGATGGACAACGGCGGCAAAACTGGTCGCATTCCCGAATACTGGGATGGTCGTGCGGCGATGCGTATCGCCCACGCGCTGAAGAGTTGGCTGCCGCTGCCTAAATCGATGAAGGCTGCGTTATGAGCCCCGCCCCAATCAAAAACGCCATGTCGATTGACGTCGAAGATTATTTTCAGGTGTCGGCGTTTGCACCGCATATCCGCCGTGAAGATTGGGACATTCTCCCATGCCGTATCGAGCGCAATGTGGATTTAATACTGCAACTTCTCGACGAGGCCAAAGCGCACGCCACCTTTTTTACGCTCGGCTGGATCGCCGAGCGTTACCCGCAATTGGTGCACCGCATTGTGGGTGCCGGTCACGAACTGGCGAGCCACGGGTATGGGCATCAACGCGCCAGCGATCTAACGCCCACTGCGTTTCGGCACGACATTACGCATGCAAAACACATTCTGGAAGACCTGAGCGGCACAGCGGTCAATGGCTATCGCGCGCCGAGTTTCTCGATCAACCGCGATAACTGGTGGGCAATGCACGAACTGGAACAGGCCGGATATCTCTACAGTTCCAGCATTTATCCCGTGCGCCACGATCACTATGGCATGCCGGATGCGCCGCGCTTCGCGAATCGTCCGAATGGCCTCTCGGGCATTCTCGAATTGCCGCCTACGACTGTGCCGCTATTTGGTCGTAATCTTCCCGCCGCCGGAGGCGGATGGTTTCGCTTACTGCCGTATGAGGTTTCGCGCTGGATGTTGCGTCGCGTCAATGTGCGGGAGGAGGCACCTTGCATGTTTTATTTTCATCCCTGGGAAGTCGACCACGCGCAACCTCGCCCGCAAGGTTTATCGGCCAAAACCCGATTTCGGCACTACGTCAATCTGGACCGTATGCCGGGTCGGCTCAAAAAACTTTTAACTGATTTCGAATGGGATCGCGTTGATCGCGTATTTCTGCCCGCCTGATGAACATGATGTCTGCCCCCGCTACGCAAACCCCCGTGCGGATTGAAAAACTGCAAGCCCGTGACTATGCGCGCTGGGATGCCTATGTGTTGGCGCATCCCGCCGCCACGTTTTTTCATCGCGCTGCCTGGCAACGGGTGATCGAAGCTGCCTTCGGCCACCGCACTCATTTTTTGTACGCAGAGCAAAACGGCATGATCGTCGGCGTGTTGCCCCTCGCGCAAATCAACAGCCGTCTGTTTGGGCATAGCCTGTCGTCGCTGCCATTTTGCGCCTACGGCGGCATCGTCGCGAATGATGCACAGGTGTTTACCGCGCTGGATCAAGCCGCGCAAATGCTGGCAACGCAGCTTAAAGTCGGCGCCCTCGAATACCGCAATTTGCAAGCGCAACATAGCGACTGGCCGACCAAGGATTTGTACGTCACCTTTCGCAAAACCATTGAACCTGAAGTTGAAGCCAATATGAACGCTATTCCGCGCAAGCAGCGCGCCATGGTCAGAAAAGGCATCAAGGCCGGACTAACAGGTGAAATCGACACCGACACTCAACGTTTTTTTGACGCCTATTCCGCTAGCGTGCATCGCCTTGGTACGCCGGTGTTTTCGCGTAAATACTTTCGGCTACTGAAAGAGACGTTCGGCGAAGATTGCGAAGTGCTAACGATTACGCTGGAAGGCAAAACGATTGCCAGCGTGCTGTCGTTTTATTTTCGCGATGAAGTGTTGCCCTATTACGGCGGAGGCGCCGATGCCGCGCGCGCAGTCGCAGGAAACGATTTCATGTACTGGGACTTGATGCGGCGCGCCTGCGAACGTGGCTTTAAAGTATTTGATTTTGGTCGCAGCAAGTGTGGCACCGGCTCGTACGATTTCAAGAAAAACTGGGGCTTCGAAGCGGCCCCGTTGCACTACGAATATTTTTTAGTCCAAGATAGCGAAGTCCCCGAGATCAACCCGCTAAACCCGAAATACAGCCTGTTTATTAAAGCCTGGAAGCGCATGCCGCTCGCACTGGCGAATAGGGTTGGGCCGCATATCGTCAAGAATTTGGGTTAACCAATGGAAGGCTTGCTGTTTCTCGCTCACCGGCTGCCCTACCCCCCCAATAAAGGCGACAAGATCCGCTCGTTTCATTTACTTCGCCATCTGGCGCAACGCTATCGCATTTATCTCGGGGCGTTCGTCGACGATGCGAGCGACTGGCAGTATGCAGACGCACTGGCCCCCTACTGCGCAGAAACCAAGCTCATAGCATTGCACCCCCGTCGCAATAAACTCAAAAGTTTGTCGGGGCTGCTGACCCGCGAAGCACTCACGCTGCCCTTTTACCGCAACGCAGCGTTGTCCAAATGGGCTGCGGATTTAGCCCGAGAGGGCAGCGTGAGTCGCGGCCTCGCTTTTTCTTCCGCGATGGGGCAATTCATGCCGCAGGGTTTGACGCGCACGGTGATGGATATGGTCGACGTCGATTCGGATAAATGGACGCAATACGCGCAATCCCAAGCTTGGCCGCTCTCTTGGCTATATGCCCGTGAAGGTCGAAAGTTAGGCACCTGGGAAGCCCGTATGACGCAGGATTTTGATGCGACGCTGTTGGTATCCAGCGCGGAAGCGGCGTTATTACAAAAGCGTGTGCCAGAAGCAGCCGACAAAATTGCAGCTTTTGAAAACGGCGTCGACACCGCCTATTTCTCGCCGCAGCGGGATTATCCCAACCCCTATTCCGCCGATGCGTTATCCATCGTATTTACCGGCGCGATGGATTACTGGCCCAATATAGACGCGGTCAGCTGGTTCGCAGAACATATTTTCCCCACCATTCGCCAACAGTTATCGACTGCGCAATTCACTATCGTCGGCAGTCGCCCTGCGGCCGAAGTGCAAAAACTCGCGCGGCTGCCCGGCGTTATCGTCACGGGGAGCGTGCCCGATGTGCGCCCGTATTTAGCGCATGCGAACTGCGCGGTAGCGCCCCTACGAATTGCACGCGGTGTGCAAAATAAAGTGCTGGAAGCGATGGCAATGGCGCGGCCAGTGGTGGCCACCCCACAAGCCGCCGAGGGCATTCGGGCGTGTGCGGGCGCGGAGTTTGAACTCGCGCACGATGTGCCCACATTTGCAACGGCCGTGTTGCACCATTTGACGCATCGCGACGAAACCATGGGTAAAGCCGCGCGTGCTGGCATGCTGCTCAATTACGACTGGCACCAAAACTTATGCGCGGTGGATGACTATTTCGAACCTGAGTTTCCCGCCTTTGCCGCACGAACCGAGGCTGACACGGGTAGCGCAAAAACAACGGAAACCTATCCCGCATGAGCACCCTGGTTGCAGATTTGCATACGTCGAATGTCACACGCTGGCGACTGGCCGCAGGGCTTACTTTAGGCTTGCTGGCAGTCCTGACCGGCTTGTTCTGGCCGACATTTTATTCAATGGTCGAGGTCTGGAAACGCTCCGAAACCTTTACCCACGGTTTCCTGATTTTCCCCATTAGCGCATGGCTGATCTGGGGACGGCGTCATCATCTGGCCCGGCTGACGCCGCAATCCGACTGGCGCGGTCTGGTTTTGTTAGCGCTCGTGGGAATGGCGTGGCTATTGGCAGACGCGGGCAGTGTCCGCGTGGCCGCCCAATACGCCTTCATCGCCCTGTTGGTCGCAACCGTGTGGACGGTGTTGGGATTACACGTGGTGCGCGCGATATTATTCCCGTTAATGTTCCTGTTTATGGCGGTGCCGATCGGCGAATTTCTAATTCCGCCTTTGATGGATTTCACCGCTAACTTTACCGTCTCCGCGTTGCAATTCACCGGCATACCGGTATATCGGGAAGGCACTTTCTTCAGTATCCCCAGCGGGGATTGGTCGGTGGTGGAAGCCTGCTCGGGGCTGCGTTACCTCATCGCCTCAATCACGCTGGGTACCCTCTACGCCTACCTCACTTATCGTTCGTGGAAGCGGCGCGCGCTTTTTACACTGGCGGCATTCATCGTACCGGTTTTTGCCAATGGCGCGCGTGCCTACCTGATTGTGATGATTGCGCATTTGTCCAACATGCAACTGGCGGTAGGCGTCGACCACTTCATATACGGCTGGGTATTTTTTGGCCTGGTGATGTTGTTGTTATTCTGGATCGGCAGTTTTTGGCGCGAGGATGAGCCAGAAATCGCCTCCCTTCCAAAGCCTTCCGCAACACGCCGACTCACGCCTAAACCCGCATTGGGTTTAGTGCCGGCAGCGGCCTTCACTCTTATGGTGGCCGCTTTGTGGCCGGCTTATGCGGTATGGCTGGACCAGCGCGCACTTCCGAAAATTCCGGCGTTAAGCATTCAATCCTCGCCTGCCTGGCAAGCCACTCCAGCTTCGACTTTCACCGATTGGACGCCGCACTGGCTAGGGGCAGATCGTCAATTCCGCTCCGGTTTTGCCAAGCGGGGCAAACGCGTCATGCTGCAAATTGATTATTACGTGACCCAACGGCAAAACGCCGAGTTAATCACTTCGCAAAATTACATGGTTCCGCAGCTGCACCCCGTATGGGCGAATGTGGGTGAAAGTTTGCAGGCAGTGGACATTGCCGGTCGATCCCGTCAAGTGCGGCAGACTCTCCTCAAATCACGTCACGGCCAACGCTTACTCGTGTGGCAGTGGAATGTGATTGATGGGCAACCCAATGTAAATGAATTGATGGCTAAACTGATCCTGTCCGCCGACCGCGTTCGCCTGACGCGCGATGATGGCGCGTCGGTGCTGGTCGCAGCGACTTACGAAGACAATCCTGCTGAAGCTGCAAAACTGCTGACAGACTTTATTCGCGACAATGAGCCGGCCATCCAGCGTGGACTTAATCAGGTTGCGGGGCAGTGAGTGCAGGGGACATTCATCCCACGTTGATCGTGCATGTCGTCCACCATTTCGATACCGGGGGAATGGAAAACGGCATGGTTAATCTTTTTAACACGCTTGATCCCACCCGCTTCAAACATGCGGTGATCTGCCTTACCGAGTATACGAATTTTCGCCAGCGCATCACCGCACAATCGGTAGAGTTCTATGCATTGCACAAAACCCCCGGCCATGATTTTTCCTGGGCGCCTCGCTTGTGGAAAATATTGCGTCGCTTAAATCCGGATATCGTGCATACCCGCAATCTCGCCGCGCTTGAAGCGCAGTTTATTGCCGCCACCGCAGGCGTACGCAAAACCGTGCATGGTGAACACGGGCGCGACGTTTTTGATCTGCATGGCCTTAACTACAAATACACGTTGCTGCGTCGCGCGGCTCGGCCGTTAGTGTCCCAGTATATCGCCGTCAGTCGCGATTTGGCGGCTTGGTTACGCGATACCGTGCATGTGCCGGAACGTAAAATCCGGCACATTTATAATGGCGTGGATTGCGAAAAGTTTCATCCACACAGTGCAAACGTTAACCACCCATCCCGCCGCTCAGTATTGCCGGATAAATTTGCAACCGACAAGAGCGTCGTGTTCGGCTCGATCGGGCGCATGGTTGAAGTCAAGGATTACCCCACGCTGGTGCGTGCTTTTAGTCAGCTGCTAAACGATCATCCTGACGCACGGCGCCATGCACGCCTGGTGATTGTTGGCGAAGGCAGCGCCCGCTCGGCGTGCCTTAAAATGCTGGAGGCTGCAGGCGTCGCTGATCTGGCGTGGCTGCCCGGTGAACGGCACGATATCGCTGACATTCTGCGCGCGTTGGATGTGTTTGTGCTGCCCTCGCTGAACGAAGGCATTTCCAACACGCTGCTCGAAGCGCAAGCCACTGCATTGCCGGTGATTGCAACGCGGGTGGGCGGCAATGTCGAGCTGGTGGAAGACGGGGTAAACGGCAGGCTCGTCACTCCTTCCGATGTGGCAGGCATGGCACAGGCTTTGCTGACTTATCTGGACGCCTCAGCGCGCATTGCTCGCGAAGGCGCGCACGCCCGTCAACGCGTGGTGGACCACTTTAGTATTCCCGCGATGGCGCAAGACTACGCCAATGTGTATGAGCAGGTTTTGGGCAAGCAATCATGAACGACGGACCATCAACAACAAAAACGATTTCCCGTCACCTGTAAAGACGCATAGACCCCTTAAATGAAGCGAAATGTATGTGCGGCATAACCGGAATTTTTGATACACGCGAGGCGCGGGAGATTTCGCGCGACCTGCTGGATCGCATGAACGAAACCCAGTTCCATCGCGGACCCGACGAAGGGGGGCTGCATCTGGAACCGGGCGTGGGGCTGGGACATCGCCGCCTCTCCATCATTGATCTCTCGACCGGCCAGCAGCCCTTATTCAACGAGGACCACAGCGTGGTCGTCGTCTTCAATGGCGAAATCTACAACTTTCAGGAACTGGTGCCGGAGTTACAGGCACTAGGCCATGTATTCCGCACGCACTCCGACACCGAAGTGATCGTGCACGCGTGGGAGGCATGGGGCGAGGCGTGCGTGCAGCGGTTTCGTGGGATGTTTGCGTTTGCATTGTGGGACCGCAATCAGCAGACTTTTTTTCTGGTGCGCGATCGCTTTGGCGTGAAGCCGTTGTACTACGCCTACCTGGATGACGGCCAGTTCATCTTCGGTTCCGAACTCAAATCGCTGATGGCGCATCCTGAACTCAAGCGTGAGATCGATCCGCTGGCGGTCGAAGAATACTTTGCCTACGGCTACATCCCCGAGCCGCGCACGATTTTTCGCGGCGCGAATAAATTACCGCCGGGGTTTACGCTGACCTTGAAACGCAACGGTGCGCGCGCATTGCCGCAACAATACTGGGACATGCCGTTCACGCCTGTGAAAGTCGCCTCTGAAGCCGCCGCGGTCGACGAGTTGATTGACCGGCTGAAAGACTCGGTGCGGCTGCGCATGATCGCGGACGTGCCGCTCGGCGCGTTTCTGTCGGGCGGCGTGGATTCGAGCGCGGTGGTGGCGATGATGACCACGCAATCGAACCAGCCAATTAACACCTGCACCATCGCGTTTTCCGATCCGGAATTTAACGAAGCCGACTTCGCGCAGCAGGTCGCCGACCGTTACCACACGCACCACACGGTCGATACCGTCGAGAGCGAGGATTTTGGGCTGGTGAACAAGCTCGCCACGGTTTACGACGAGCCCTATGCCGATTCGTCTGCTTTGCCCACTTATCGTGTGTGCGAACTCGCGCGCAAGCATGTGAAAGTCGCCCTGTCGGGCGACGGCGGTGACGAGCATTTTGCCGGCTATCGTCGCTACCGTTGGTTTCGCTATGAAGAACGCATGCGCAGCGCGCTGCCATTAAGCTTGCGTCGGCCGCTGTTTGGCGCGCTCGGCAAACTCTATCCAAAAGCCGACTGGGCGCCCAAGGTGTTGCGTGCCAAGACTACCTTTGAAGCGCTCGCGCGCGATACGGTAGAAGGCTATTTTCATGGCGTGTCGTTACTCTCGGATGCGCAGCGTGCGCGCTTGTTTTCGCACACGTTACGTCGCGAATTGCAGGGCTACCAGGCGGTAGAAGTGTTGCGCCGTCATGCCGCGGTATCGCCCACCGACGATCCCCTATCGCTGGTGCAATATCTGGACATCAAAACTTATCTGGTAGGCGATATCTTGACCAAGGTCGATCGCGCCAGCATGGCGCATGGACTCGAAGTACGCGAGCCGCTGCTCGATCACGAATTGATGGGATGGGTATCCGGCTTGCCGGTAGATATGAAATTGCGCGGCACCGAAGGCAAATATTTGCTGAAAAAATCGATGGAGCCTTACCTGCCGCACGATGTGTTGTACCGCAAAAAAATGGGATTCTCGGTGCCGTTGGCAGCGTGGTTCCGCGGCCCGCTCGCAGCAACCATACGCAGTGTCGTGCTAGGCGACCGGCTCGCGTCGACCGGCTTATTCAATCAGGATTATTTGCGCGCGGTCGTCGAAGCGCATCAATCCAATCGCCGTGATTACTCGGTGATTTTATGGACTGTGCTGATGTTTGATGCCTTTCTGGGCCGCGTGCTGGGCATCGACGACGAAGCACGCCAAGCGGCATGAGCAGCCCAAACACGCTGCGCCGGATTGTGAAAGCCAGTCTCACCAATCAGCTCGCGCGTTATGCACCCGCGTTGTATGTGCGCCTCACCGGCCAGACCGGGCGGGGCGAGGAAGAAGAATCGATCGACGACGTCGGCAATTATTTCTACGATTGCGTGGACGATTATTTCGAGAAACTTGGCGTGCATCCAGCACAGCGGACCGAGTTTTGCGCGGCAAACGCACACTTGAATATGGCCCCGGAGATTTGCCCGGCGTCGCGATGCTGATGATTGCATACAGCGCGGACGAAGTGGTGTGCGTGTGGATCGTTTTCCGCTCGTGAGCCTGTCATCCAAAAATGTGCAGATTGCCAAAAAAATGCTGCAACGCCTTCCCTTCACGCTGCGGCAGCGCGCCGAATCCTGCTTCACCCGCGCCACCAATCCCAAAGCCGGATTCGACCCGCGCTGGATTCAGTATCTGGTTCGCCCGAGTGGCTTGTCGGGCTTATCAAATGAGATCGATCTGGTGATCTCGCGCGCAGTGCTCGAACATGTCAACGACCTGCCCGCGACCTTTCGCGACATGTGTGCCGCACTCAAGCCCGGAGGCATCGCGATTCATTTGGTGGATTTGAAAAGCCATGGCTTGCACCGCGACAACCCGCTGGATTTTTTGAGCTGGTCGCCGTGGCTTTGGTCGTTGATGTATAGCGCCAAAGGCGTGCCCAATCGCTTGCGCATTAATACCTATCGCGATGCGATCGTGCGTAGCGGCCTTGAAATTATTAGCCTCTCACCCACGGTACATGCTCTGCCCGCGGATATCCGAGCTGTGCGGCCCTCACTTGCCCAGCCCTTTCGCGACCTGCCGGATGCAGATTTATCCTGGCTCGGATTTTGGCTCGTGTGTCGCAAACCGATCACTCAATAACCATGCGCATTCTTCACGTCTTCGACCACACCCTGCCACTGCATTCCGGCTACACTTTTCGTAGTGCCGCGATTCTGCACAATCAACGAAAATTGGGCTGGGACACCTGTCATTTATCCAGCCCCAAGCAGTTGAATTGCGCGACACTGGAAGACGACGCGGACGGCTTGCATTTTTATCGCACGCCCAAACCCACAGGCTTGCTGGCGCGCTTACCCGGCGGTGAACCTTTTGCGGAAATGCGCGCCACCGAGAAACGCCTGCTTGATCTTGCGCGCGATTTGCAGCCCGATGTCATCCACGCGCATTCGCCGGTGCTGAATGCGGTGCCCGCGATTCGCGTGGGACGCGCGTTGAATATCCCGGTGGTGTATGAAATCCGTGCATTCTGGGAAGACGCCGCGGTCGATCATGGCAGCACTCGCGAAGGCAGCCTGCGCTACCGGCTCACGCACGCACTCGAAACCTGGGCGGTGAAACACGCAGATGCGGTCACTGTGATTTGCGAAGGCCTGCGCAATGATCTGATTGGCCGTGGCATCACCCCGGACAAAATTACCGTGATTCCAAATGCAGTCGATGTCGACCAGTTTTCGGTAGGCGGCGCGCCGGATTCAGCACTGAAGATGAAGTTGGGCCTCGGCACTAGTCGCGTACTCGGATTTATCGGCTCGTTCTACGCATACGAAGGGCTGGACCTGCTGATTGCGGCATTGCCTGCGATCCTGAAGCAAATTCCCGACGTGAAAGTGCTGTTGGTGGGCGGCGGACCCCAAGATGCCGCGTTGCGCCAACAGGTGATGGCGCTCGATTTAAAAGAGCGCGTGGTGTTTACCGGCCGCGTGCCGCATCACGAGGTGAACCGCTATTACGATTTGATCGACGTGCTGGTGTATGCGCGTCATCCGATGCGGCTGACCGAATTGGTCACGCCTTTAAAACCGCTGGAGGCGATGGCGCAGGGGCGACTCATGGTCGCGTCCGACGTCGGCGGCCACAAGGAATTGATTCAGGACGGCAAAACGGGCGTGCTGTTTCGCGCGGGTTACGGAGGCGACTTGGCAAGCAAAGTGGTCGCGCTGCTTAAATATGAACAGGGCTGGGACGCGATCAAGCGCAACGGCCGTCAGTTCGTCGAGAACGAGCGCAACTGGGTCGCGAGCGTCGCGCGCTACCAAACGGTTTATGGCGGCTTGTTGCAGCCTCGGCAGGTGCCTGCCCTTGGCTGAACTAATCGTATACAGCTCGCTGTTTCCGAGCCTGGCGCGACCCGGCGCGGGGCTCTTTATCCGTGAACGCATGTTTCGCGTGGCCCAGCATCGGCCGCTGGTCGTGGTGTCTCCCCAACCGTGGTTCCCGGGTCAGTCGCTGATCCGTCGGCTACGACCCGGCTATCGTCCGCAGTCGCCCGCGCTGGAAATCCAGCAGGGCATACACGTGTACCACCCGCGTTTTCTGTCCGTGCCCGGCCTGTTGCGTAGATTCGATGGCTGGTCGATGGCCTTGGGCAGCTTCCTATTGTTGCGACGGCTCAAAGCCGAAGGCGCGCGCTTGATTGATGCCCACTTTGGCTATCCCGATGGCGAAGCCGCGACGCGACTGGGACGGTGGCTCGGGCTACCGGCAACGATTACGCTGCGCGGTACCGAAGTGCCGCATAGCAAAAACCCGGCACTGCGCGCGCGGCTCACGCGGGCACTACGCGCCGCGGCGCGCGTGTTTTCAGTGTCCCATTCCTTGCGCAGCCTCGCGCTGGAACTGGGCGCTACGGCCGCCAAAACAGAAGTCGTCGGCAATGGCGTCGATCTCGCCCGCTTTCATCCCGTTGACCGCAATGCAGCCCGCAGCCGTTATGGCATTCCGCCACACGCGCAAGTGTTGATCTCGGTTGGCGGATTAGTCGAGCGCAAGGGCATGCACCGCGTGATCGACTGCCTGCCCGCCTTGCTAACACGCCATCCTGATTTGCATTATCTGGTCGTCGGCGGCGGCAGCCCGGAAGGTGATCTGCGCGCCGAGTTAGAGGCGCAGGTGCAGCAACTTGGGCTTGCCGCACGCGTGCATTTTTTGGGCGCATTGTCGCCGGATGAATTGAAATGGCCGTTGTCGGCGGCCGATGTGTTTGTGCTTGCCACGCGCAACGAAGGCTGGGCGAATGTGTTTCTGGAGGCGATGGCGTGCGGCTTGCCGGTGGTCAGCACCGACGTTGGCGGCAATGCCGAAGTGGTGTGCGGGGATCACCTCGGCAGCATTGTGCCGTTTGGCGATGCGGCGGCGTTGCAGCGGGCACTCGACGCAGCGCTGGATAAAATCTGGGACCGCACTGCGATCATCGAATACGCGCGCGCCCACCAATGGGATCAACGCGTGGCGCAATTGCTGCGCGCGTTTGACGGCATCCTCGGCCCGAACGAAATGCCGGTAGCGCAGGTGATTGCATGAGCGTGCCTGCGTGGGTCGCACGTAATGTGTTCCGCGCACAGGAAGCGGCGATGCGGCGGCCGACTTTTTCGATGCTGGCGGAACTCGAGCGCAGCCAATGCTTATCGCAGGATGCGATGCGCGAGCTTCAAACCCGGCACCTTAACCAATTGCTCAACACGGCCCTGGCCCACAGCCCGTGGCATGCAGCGCGGTTGCAGTCGGCAGGCTTGGTAGACGCCGTCCGATCCAGCGCGGTGACCTTGCGCGATTTATACCGTTTACCCACGATGGACAAGCGCGACGCGCGCGACAACGTCGATCAGATCGTCTGGCGCGACGTACCCGGGGGCGCGTTTAAATACACCACCGGCGGCTCCAGCGGTGAGCCGCTGATTTTCTATTTCGGTCGTCGCCGTCAGGCCGCCGATGCTGCCGGGCGGCTGCGCGCACGCCGCTGGTGGGGCGTGCATCCCGGCGAGCGCGAGGTGTATTTGTGGGGCGCGCCGGTTGAGCTTTCCAAAACCGACAACCTCAAGACGGTGCGCGACCGCCTGGTGAATCAATTGCTGTTGAATGCATTCGAGATGTCGCCCGCGCGCATGGACGAGTATCGGGTCGCCATCGAGGCATGGAATCCTCGCGTGATTTATGGCTACGCCAGCAGTTTGGCGTTGCTGGCCGCGCATCTCGAAGCACGCAATATCAAATTCAAACTGCCCGCATTGCGAGTAGTGAGCACCACCGGCGAGCCACTGTTTCCACACCAGCGGGCCCTGATCGAGCGCGTGTATGGCGCGCCGGTCTCGGTCGAATACGGCGCGCGCGACGCCGGGCTGCTGGCGCTGCAATCACCGCAGGGCGCGTTGTTGCAAATGAGCGAAACGCATTTGATCGAGGTGCTCGACGAGGCGGGCAATCCCGTCGATGAAGGTGAAGCAGTGATCACGAGCTTTGTGTCCGACGCGCAGCCGTTCATTCGCTATCGCACCGGCGATGTGGTGCGGCGTTCTCCGCACACCGACCCCGGTGGGCGCGGCCTGGCTGTGCTGGAGGCAGTGATGGGCCGCCAGACCGATTTTATCGTCGCCGCCGACGGCCGCATCATGCATGCGCTCGCAGTGATCTATGTGCTGCGCGCGATACCGGGTGTGGCGCAATTCAAATTAATCCAGCACACCGTGGACCGGCTGGAAGTTCAGATCGTAAAAAATGCGAATTGGGATGCGTCCGCCGAAACCACCCTCATTGCAGGCCTGCGGGCGCGCCTTGGCGACCCGCTTGCGGTGAACTTAAAGTTTCGGCCAACGATCGCGCCGGAAGCGTCGGGCAAGCACCGTTACGTAGTGAGCCATGTGCCGCTGCAACAGGGATTGGAGCAGGCCCTTGCCTGATCAACCTCGCCTTAAATCTCCCACCTGGTTTGAATTAGCGCGGCGGCATCAAGCCTGGCAGCCGCGGCAGTTAAGCTGGATGATTCGCGATCTGGCCGGCATGCGTCAGCCCGAACAAGATCACCGCACACATTTGCGCGCCACGCTGGAATGGGTCTGTCGTGCGCAAGACGCTTGTCGCAACAAGTCTGGTCAGGGTGGTGTGGCGAGCGGATGGGCTTTTGGGCTGGGCTGGCTTGCGGCCAATATTGACGACACCGGCTGGCTGATCGAAACCTGCCTGCCCGCCGCCGACTATCTAGCTTGGCCTGCACTGCTGGACCGCGCGCAAGCGATGCTGGATGCGCTACTCGCACAGCCCGATGGGCCGTCGGTCGGTCGAATTCATGGCCTGATAGCAGGGCATACCCAAATGGATCATCGCGAGTGCCTGGCGCACGCGGTGCAAAGCGGATATGCGCTGCTGGATGTGACGCACACGTCTGTGGCACAGCAAGCCCAACATGCCCATACGCTGGCAACGCTTGGTGCGCTCGCGAACGATGCGGTGCTAATAAGTGCCAGCCGTCGCCATTTCGATGCCGTGCTCGCGCAACAAACCCCTTGCGGCTGGTTTGCCGGGTCGTCCACGCCCGCTTCAACGCAAAACCTCGCTAGCATTATTCGCTGCCTCATTGAATCCGCCGTGCAGCTGGACGAGGATCGTGCGCTAACTGCCGCCTTGCGCGCCGCTGAAGCGTTGCGAAAATCCTTGAGCCGCTCAGGCACGCTGTCTGATGCGTTTGATGATGGCTGGATGCCAAGCGGCGGCCCAATCAGTGTGGCAGCGCTGACGCAGCTGGCGGCGGCTTGGCTTCGACTCTCCCAACTCGATCATATAACGCATAAGACACATTGGCAGGAAGCTGCTTTATGGGCGCTCGCCTGGACGAAACGGAGCCAGCGCACTAAAGGGCACTCGCTCGGGCTGCGCGATGCGTTGCCCAGCGCGGTGCCGATCTGGCGAGGCGCGGCCGCGTTTCGTTTTGAGACGCGTAGTACCAAACATTTTGCTGACGCTTTGATGATGGATATGGTGGGCATTAGCATCCCGCCAATGACCAAAATGAGATTGCACCCATGAGAGATATTCTTGTCACCGCCATTATTTTCGGGTTATTGCCTTTTGTGTTTAAGCGCCCTTGGGTAGGCATTTTGTTGTGGACCTGGCTCGCGTACATGAACCCCCATAGGCAGGCCTGGGGGTTTGCATATCAATTTCCGTTTTCGTTGGTGGTGGGGGTGGTGACGATCAGCGCGTTTTTGTTTTCTCGGCAAAGTAAGCAAATGATATGGACCCGAGAGACGGTTTTGTTATTGATATTTATAGTGTGGATGTTTACCACCACGCTGTTCGCTTTTATTCCTAGCAAGGCGTGGGTGGAATGGAACATGGTGTGGAAGATTCAGTTAATGATCTTCTTGATCGCAATGATTATTCAGAATCGTGAACAGCTGCAGTGGATGATTTGGGTGATGGTCGGTTCGCTCGGATATTTTGGCGTAAAAGGCGGTATTTTTACTATTGTTACGGGCGGCTCGTATCACGTGTGGGGGCCAGAAGGCACCTTTATCGGGGGAAATAATGAGTTGGCCCTCGCATTGGTCATGACCATTCCACTGATCCGTTATCTGCATCTGCAGGCAGAGAAGCGATGGTTGGGCTGGGCACTTGCGGCCGCGATGATCCTGACTGGGGTGTCCGCCATTGGCAGCCAATCCCGCGGCGCATTGCTCGCGATGGTGGCCATGGGCGCCTTCTTATGGATCAAAAGCCGCAATAAAGCCATCACTGGCATGTATCTGGCGATTGCAGTGGTAATACTCGCCTTGGTGATGCCCCAGTCCTGGTACGACCGCATGAACACGATCGACGTGTATCAAAAAGATACATCCGCGCTAGGGCGTATCAATGCGTGGTATACCGCGTTCAATGTGGCGAAGACCCACATTATGGGTGGCGGCTTTGAAATGTTCGATACGTCGACCTTCCGCCAATACGCACCAGAGCCGTTTAACGTTCACGACGCCCACAGTATTTATTTTCAGGTGATGGGCGAGCATGGGTTTATCGGCTTTGCAATGTTCTTAGCGCTGGGCGTGATGATGTGGATACGCGCCCAGCAGATTATCAGGCAATGTCGGCATGACCCAGACCAAAAATGGGCGGCCGATCTTGCCGCGATGATCCAGGTGAGCTTGATCGGATATGCGGTAGGCGGCGCTTTTCTGGGCTTGGCTTATTTCGATTTGCCTTACCACCTGATGGTGATTGTGGTGTTGCTAGCCAAATTTACCGGCGTATTAGTACCCTTAGGAGATACAACGCATAACGATACGCCTCTAATTCATCCCTCAGCCCGTCGGGATAAACCGCGCGCTGGGCCCTCCATGTCAGGCTAGATGTCGCCTCCATTGATTCAATAAAAAAGTGGAGGGCGGAAGTAGGTGAAAGATGAAACATGTTCGATACACGAAAGAGC
>JAYWDZ010000215.1:0-1739 GCA_043779595.1 Nitrosomonadales bacterium | reverse complement strand
CCCGATGCTGGGACAGCTTCATATTTTCCTCGCTCGATCCCACGTTATCGGTGTGGCCTTCGATGATTGCCGTGGTGTTGGGATATTTCTTCAGGAAGGTGCCCAGCACAGCGAGCTTTTCTTTCTCTTCGCGTTGTATGTCTTCCTTGTTAATCTCGAACTGGATGTCGAGGATGCTGCAATACTCCTCGGTCTTTGCCCGGACCGGCACTATGACCCGCGCCGGTGCTGGCGCAGCCACGACTCGCGCAGGCGCTGCCGCTTGTGGTGCGGGTGCAGGGGCCGGCTTCTTCCCACCGAACATGACCACCACGCCGACCGAATACATATTTATTTCACCACGGTTGTCGACCGCATCATTGACCCGATAGCGTTCCCATTCTCCGCGCAAGCCAACGGATTGGGTAATATCGTATTGAACACCCCAGCCGAACTTGTAGTTTAGATCATTCTTGTCGGGACTCGAATCAGCCGGCGCGGCAACAGCACCAGTGGCGCTAAAATTATCTTTGGCTTGCGCGTAATTCAAACCGACCCGGCCAAAGGCAGAAAATTTTTCCGCCAGGGGCAGTATACCCACGGCATCGAAATTTAATCCCCTCAGCTTGATTTGGCCGTTCAATGTTCCCGCCGGCGTCGTAGTCGCCGCAAAACCGAACTTCCCTAAATCGAAATAGCCTGCTTCGAGAGCAAAATTCTTGTTAAATTTATATCCGCCAAAAATCTTGAAGGCGGTGGCGCTATTGTCATCGTTTATTGAAGTCGGGTTAAGGCCTACTCCCCGCAATTGGGCGTTGATCCGCTCGTCGTCGATTTTCGCTTTCGACTGGCCGACGCTCAACCCGCCGAGCCAGCCTGAATCGGCCGCCACGGCAAGTTGGCCGTTCAGTATTGCGCATCCTACAAAACTCAGTGTTCCTACGGTTTTAGCTATTCTTTTCATGTTTTTCTCCAAAATAATCTGCTGCAAGTCATCGAATGTCGCCTATTATGGGGCTGGAACATTGATGACGGTGTTGACCATGGTGACCGAAGCAGTCAGGGCCAAGGCCCTGCCGTTCAGTGTCGTAATGGTGGCGTTACCGGCGGTCGAGAACGAGGTCCCTGCGTACGAAATGATGGTTCCCATCATGGTGCCGCCTCCAGCCGCGTTGATGGTGGCGGAACTGCCCACTCGCCAGAACACGTTCTTAGGCTGCGCGCCCCCGGCCAGGATGATGCTGCGCGGGAGTCCCGCGGCACCGACCGTGAGCGTGCTCGCCGCCTGGAAAATCCAGACTGCATTGGCGTTGCCGCCAGCATCAAGTGTGAGATCGGATCCTGTAATCAGAAATGCACCGCCGGCGGGGGCGTAAATGCCTGGGGCAAGTGTGAGTCCGCCGAGGTTGGCGCCTGGA
Organism: Nitrosomonadales bacterium; assembly: GCA_043779595.1. GTDB lineage: Bacteria > Pseudomonadota > Gammaproteobacteria > Burkholderiales > Thiobacillaceae > Thiobacillus. Next base: position 342 of record JAYWDZ010000215.1, on the reverse strand, counting down.
TCCGTCGCGCCGGGTCGTGAAGCTGGCGAGAGATCGTTATACGCGGCAAGCGCGGCGGCGGCGGCGGCCTGCGCGGCGGCGAAGGTGGTCGCATTGGCTTCCGTAGTACATGCCCCAGTAAAGGATCCCGGCGGTGGGGCATTCGTGTTGATCGTCCCGTTAACTGCTCCGATATTCGACCCCGTTTCCGTATAGATACAGCCCGGCGTGGAGTGGAATCCCGTCATCGTGGTAGCAACGCCCGTGGTCCCAATCGAGACCGGCTGACCCTGGGCTCCGGTGATCACCGTTGAAGTGCCCTGGTTGGTCATCCCAGCGCCGCCGCCGAAACCTCCGAAGGCG
>JAYWDZ010000214.1:0-1740 GCA_043779595.1 Nitrosomonadales bacterium | reverse complement strand
TGCGGGTTGCGATTTCTCGACAATCTCGCGGACAGTTTCAGCTGGTTGCAATCGGCCCGTCTCTTCTTGAATCAAATGCTGATTTGTTCAGCGCGTCCTTAGCGTTGAACGCGTTGTTGATGGCGGTGTGGCGGCGACAGCCGCAGGAAACCGTGATGGTGCATTCCGATCAGGGCAGCCAGTTCAGCAGCTACGACTGGCAGGATTTCCTGAAAGCGCACAACCTTCAGCCGAGCATGAGTCGCAGAGGAAACTGCCACGACAATGCGGTGGCGGAGAGCTTCTTTCAGCTACTCAAGCGCGAGCGCATCCGCCGTCGGGTATACAAGGATCGGGAAGAAGCCCTGCCTTAGTAGCAAGCCGGTTAAGTTCCGCACTCAACACATTCACGGGGTTTTGTTCGTCAAGCCAGCATCGGACACCATCGCAACATCGCCGATGATTAGAGTGTGTTCGCCCTCAGTTAAGCTTACGGTCAATTCAATGTCAGGGCGGCGACCATTGGGTAATTGGATTTCATGACGCAGCACCCCGTCCCCTGATAGAGCATCCAGCATCACCAATTCCCACATCGCGGGTAGTCTCGAATTACCAGACCGATTGAGCCGATGCACTATTGATGCCAACTGCTCATCCTGAAGAACAGTGGCCAAGTAGTTAATCGATTTTTGTAAGGCTCGACGAGAGAAGACGAAATTGGACATGCTAAGCCACTGGATGTACTTCTCAGAATATCACCTCAGCCTCTTTTTTGACTGACGGTATCCAACTGAGAAAATTGCGCGTAAAGATAGCGGCAAATTCTCGGCCTTGATATGCCGAGTCATGAATATCCATAATAGCTATAATGTACAACATACCAATTTAAGGAGCGTGCATGAAAACCGTCTCATCCGCTGAAGCCCAGAACCATTTTGGCGAATTACTGGATAACGCTCAGCGCGAGCCAATTTCGATTACCCGGCGTGGCCGCCCGGTGGCCTTTATCGTGTCCAGCGAGGCCTATCGCACACTGGCCGGGGGGGTAGCCGCGCACGCTGAGAAGATGGGGGCTTACCTAAATGCTATCGAGGCCTTTCGCGGGCAGGGTCAGGGTGGGGGCACTGCGCGGTTGTTGGCAGATCGCAAGGCCGATGCGACTAAAGAAGGATGAGCGCGTGGCTGCTGGATACTTCGGCCTTGCTGGCATTGCGCGATAACGAGCCAGGGGGCGGATCGGGTTGCTACACTGCTGAAGGCTGCGGTGTTGGGCGAGCAACGGTGCTATGGCTGCTTTATGTCGCTGATGGAAGTGTATTACCGGGTGTGGAAAGACGAAGGTGCCGAGGCGGAAAAAGAGGCTTACCAGCGCTGTCTGGCATTGCCCGTGGAATGGGTGCACGAATCCCCGGCACTGTTGGAACGCGCGGCGAGTATCAAGGCCACGCATCCCCTTTCGCTCGCCGATGCATGGATTGCAGCATCGGCGCTGGAACTAAACGCGACGCTGCTCCATAAAGACCCGGAGTTCGAAAATCTGCCGGGCTTAGTTGAAGCACGTTTGCCCTATAAATAACGCTAAGGGCAAAACTGATTTATTCCCAACCCCGCGACCAAAGTGCACGGTCTGCCAGTTCTTCTATAGTCAAACGGCTTAAATAGTTTAGGGCACTTCTATAAATCCCATTAAATTTCATCCCACCGTCATCGAATCATTTTTTGATGACATTCTTGCGAGACTCGTGATTTCTACAGTGGTTT
>JAYWDZ010000213.1:0-11112 GCA_043779595.1 Nitrosomonadales bacterium | reverse complement strand
GAGAAGGCGGGATTCGAACCCGCGTTAGGAATTAACCTAAACACGCTTTCCAGGCGTGCGACTTAAACCACTCATCCACCTCTCCGAAGCGGGCGAATGATACCGGAAGGCCCAGTTACGGGCAAACCATCGCTAGGCCGTCAAACTAGACCCGATTCTCGACAAATTTTTTGACGAGGTATTGAACGCGCCTTTTTTATCCCCAAATGATGGCAAAGTTAATTTTGAGGGAGCAAGCATGCAGGACGAATCCAATCCCACGCTCGATATGGCGCAAGACGATGCAAATGGTCTTGCGCGAACGATGCCCGAGATGGAAGAACTATTAAAGACTGCCGAATCGGCTGCAGCCGAGCATCGCGATGCATGGCTTCGCGCCAAGGCCGAGACCGAAAACATGCGCCGCCGCGCTCAAACCGATGTCGAGAATGCGCGCAAGTTTGCGGTTGAGAACTTCGCAAATGAAATGCTGGCGGTAAAAGATAGCCTCGAAGCCGCATTAATGGTGGACACGCCAAGCGTTGAGAACCTGAAGGACGGCGTGGATTTGACCTTGAAGCAATTGGCCTCGGTATTTAGCAAATTTAATCTCGCCGAGATCAATCCGATGGGTGAGAAATTTGATCCCCATCAGCACCAAGCGATTGGCATGCTTGATTCGGATCAGGCTGCCAACACCGTCGTTAATGTGCTGCAAAAAGGCTATCGCCTGCACGACCGCACCATTCGGCCCGCATTGGTGATGGTGTCTAAAGCTAAGGATTAAGCCAAGCTTGAAATAGCGCCACTATCCCCCATATCAAACTCAGTTCAACATTTATTAGAAGGAAAACATCATGGGACGCATCATCGGAATTGACCTCGGCACCACCAACTCATGTGTCGCGGTGATGGAAAACGGCACGCCGAAAGTGATCGAGAACTCGGAAGGCGCGCGCACGACGCCTTCCGTCGTCGCTTATGCGGAAGACGGCGAAATTCTGGTCGGCGCACCGGCCAAGCGCCAGGCAGTGACCAACGCAAAAAACACGCTGTACGCGATCAAGCGCCTGATCGGACGTCGCTTTGAAGAGCCGATGGTGCAAAAAGACATCGGCCTGATGCCCTACAAAATTGTCAAGGCCGACAACGGCGACGCGTGGGTGGAAGTACGTGACCAGAAAATGGCCGCGCAGCAAGTCTCTGCCGAAATTCTGCGCAAGATGAAAAAAACCGCTGAGGATTATTTGGGCGCCGAAGTCACTGAGGCGGTCATCACCGTGCCGGCCTATTTCAACGACAGCCAGCGCCAAGCGACCAAAGACGCCGGCCGGATTGCAGGTCTCGACGTGAAGCGCATCATTAACGAGCCGACGGCCGCCGCGTTAGCCTTCGGTATGGACAAGAAAGAAGGCGACCGCAAGATTGCGGTGTATGACTTGGGCGGCGGCACGTTTGACGTGTCAATTATCGAAATCGCCGAGATGGACGGCGAGCACCCGTTTGAGGTGCTCTCGACCAACGGCGACACCTTCCTCGGTGGCGAAGATTTCGACCAGGCGCTGATCGATTACATCACCGACGAATTCAAAAAAGAGCAAGGCGTTGACCTGAAGAAAGACGTGCTGGCGTTGCAACGTCTGAAAGAAGCGGCCGAAAAAGCCAAGATCGAGCTGTCTTCCTCGCAGCAGACCGAAGTCAACCTGCCCTACATCACTGCAGACGCCTCCGGCCCCAAGCATTTGGCCGTGAAAATCACCCGAGCCAAGTTCGAGAGCATGGTCGACGCGCTGATCACGCGCACCATCGAGCCGTGCAAGATTGCGCTGAAAGACGCGGGTTTAACCACGAGCCAGATCGACGACGTGATCCTGGTCGGCGGTCAGACGCGCATGCCTAAAGTATCGGAAGCGGTGAAGAATTTCTTTGGCAAAGAACCGCGTCGCGACGTGAACCCGGACGAAGCAGTGGCAGTGGGCGCAGCGATTCAGGGCGGCGTATTGCAGGGCGAAGTGAAGGACGTGCTGTTGCTGGACGTGACGCCGCTCTCGCTGGGAATCGAAACGCTGGGCAGCGTGATGACCAAACTGATTCCGAAAAACACCACCATTCCGACCAAGGCGTCGCAGGTGTTCTCGACCGCGGACGAAAACCAGAGCGCGGTGACGGTACACGTGCTGCAGGGCGAGCGCGAAATGGCGTCGGGGAACAAGAGCCTCGGTCAGTTCAACCTCAGCGATATTCCGCCTGCGCCGCGCGGCATGCCGCAGATCGAAGTCACCTTCGACATCGACGCCAACGGCATTCTGCATGTATCGGCCAAGGATAAGGCCACCGGCAAGGAAAACACGATCCGCATTCAGGCCAGCTCCGGTCTGAGTGAAGAGGAAATCCAGCGCATGGTGAAAGACGCAGAGGCGAACGCGGCCGAAGATCACAAGGCGTTCGAATTGGCGAGCGCGCGTAACGTCGCAGACAACCTGGTGCATTCGACCAAAAAATCGCTGGCCGAATACGGCGACAAGATTTCCGCCGATGACAAGACAGCGATCGAAGCCGCGATCAAAGAAGTGGAAGACGTGGTGCGCGAGGGCGATCGTGACGCGATCACCGCGAAGACCGAAGCGCTGTCGACTGCTGCGCATAAGCTCTCCGAGCAAATGTATGCCGCTCAGCAGCCGCAGCCTGGCGCCCAGCCAAATCCGGGTGCTGCCAATGCTCCAGCGGATGACAATGTGGTCGATGCTGAATTTGAAGAGGTGAAAGACAAGTAAAAGGCTCGCATCAGATGTAAACGGAACGGGAGAGTCGCGCACTGCGCGGCTTTTCCATTTCTGAATCCTGACGTGCCTTATTTCTAATTCTTATCTGATCAGACTTAACTTCCATGCCACCACGCGATTATTACGAAACCTTGGGCGTAGCCAAAAACGCCTCTGACGAAGAAATTAAAAAAGCCTACCGCAAGCTGGCAATGAAACACCATCCGGACCGTAATTCGGATAAGGGTTCAGAAGAAAAATTCAAGGAAGCCAAGCTCGCTTACGAAGTGCTGAGCGATTCAGAAAAACGCTCCGCGTATGACCAGTTCGGGCATGCCGGGGTGAACCCGCAAGGCGGTGCCGGATTCAGCGGCGGCGGGTTTTCCGATGCGTTCGGCGATATTTTCGGCGATATTTTCGGCGGGGGCGGCGGCGGTCAACGCCGAGACCGCGTCTACCGCGGCGCAGACCTGCGTTACAACCTTGAAATCGGTCTGGAAGAAGCCGCGCGCGGTACCGAAACCAAAATCCGCATCCCCACGCTGGAAGAATGCGCCACCTGCCATGGCAGCGGCGCCAAAACCGGCTCCGAGCCCGTCACCTGTACTTCCTGCGGCGGACATGGACAAGTACGCATCCAGCAAGGCTTCTTCTCGGTTCAGCAAACGTGCCCGCGCTGCGGCGGCACCGGCAAAATGATCACCGATCCCTGCGGTACTTGCCAAGGCGAAGGTCGGGTCAAAAAGCACAAAACGCTTTCGGTAAAAATTCCCGCCGGGGTCGATAACGGCGACCGCATTCGTTTGTCCGGTGAAGGCGAAGCTGGCGTTAATAACGGTCCGGCGGGCGATTTGTACGTGGTGATTCACCTGAAGGAACATCCCGTATTTAAACGCGAAACCGACGACCTGCATTGCGAAATGCCGATTAGTTTTGCCACCGCCGCATTAGGCGGCGAAGTGGAAATCCCCACGCTGGACGGCCACGCCAAAATTAAAATTCCTGCCGAGACCCAGTCAGGGAAAGTGTTTCGCCTGCGTGGCAAAGGCATCAAAGGCGTGCGTAGCCATGCGCCTGGCGATTTGATGTGTCACATGATTGTCGAGACGCCGGTCAATCTCAGCGAGCGGCAGAAGGAATTGCTCCAAGAACTCGAGGACCTTAGCTCGGGTCGCAACAATAACCCGCGCGCCGAGTCGTTTATGGATAAGGTGAAGTCCTTTTTTAGTCAGTGATCAGTAGCTAAACTGGAGCGAGGTGTACAGCGCCTGCTGGTTCGCTTTATCGGCTACCGTGCCAAGTTGGGCATAGGCGAGCGTGATGGCTACCCGCTTATTCGGCATCCAGGCCAGAAATAGGTCACGGTAGCTGTCTTCCCGATAAATGCTGAGATTATTCGGCTTGTGGCGATATTCGATGCCCAGCCCCAAATGATCGTTTAGAAATACTGCGGCCGAGCCTTCGAATTGCGCGCTATAGGCATTTGACCGGTCACCGCCAAACCCGAGCAGGCCCATCTGATTGGCCCGGGTGCCTCGTAACGTGGCATTGAGCAACACATTGCGGCCGGCCAGCCCCGCTAGGTAAAGCTTGGTCGCGGAGACATAGACGTCCACACCCGAAGCGCTTTTTGCGCCCAGTAGCCTCGGCACGAAAGCATAGTCACGATTGTGCTTGTATTGCACCCCCACCGCCATTTGCGGCCGCCAGGTATCCTGGTCGAATACCGCGTCGCCGCTGAGTTTCCATTTGAAACCGACGATATCCTGATCGATAGACTCACCGGGCACAGTTGTACCAAGGCCCAGACGCTGCCGCGCCAGCGACAGCTCGACGCGATCATGTATACCCATCGCAATACCCGTGCTCTGTAAGCAGAAGTCAGACAGGTTCAGCTGCGTGTAAAACCCGGTTACGTCGATTTCGTCCCGCGTGCCATATCCGGCAATCAGCGCCCAAGGCGTGAGCCCACCCCCCGCCGCCCCTTCAATCTGACTCACGCCACCCGTGGCAATCAGGCGCCCGCCTGCCTGGGCAGGGCAGACTCCGCCTAACAACGCGATAAGCAGTAGCGAGGCCCGCCAACTGCGTTTGTGGGATATTTTCATGGTGTGTTTGCACACTGGGGTGATTAAGACGTAACGGCACCGGGATATAACATATTGAGCTATCAAGCTTGGAGCTTAATCCACCGTTAGTTCAGAGGAATCCCTAAATTGCGTAGATCAAGATCATGCGGCACCAAATCCCAGCGGGATACTTTGTAGTGGCAATGTTGTTGGCTACTGCTGCCAATGCTGATACCCCCACGCTTTACGCGCGTCTCGGCGGGCAGCGGGTGGTCGCTCAAGTGGTTAACCAAACCATCGATATGGTGGCGCAAGATCCGCGCGTAAACCGGTCATTCGACAAGGTCGACCTCAAACGGGTGAAAACCAAGCTGGTTGAGCAGATTTGTTCGCTCAGCGGCGGGGGCTGCGAATACACGGGCGACGAAATGAAATTGGTACACAAGGATCTAAAAATTTCTGAGCGCGAATTTTATGCGCTGGTAGAGGTGTTACGGCAGACCCTACACGACAACGGCGTCGGTGAGCGTGAAAAAAACGAGCTGCTCGCGATCCTCGCGCCGATGAAACGACTGGTGGTTAAACAATGAATGCGCTATGGCTTCTTTCCTACCCCCTAAGCGGGATTACGCTGTTTTTAATCGCAACTCTGTCCGCGCAGGCCGCCACACTCACGCTGCAAATCAAATCCGCTTCCGGTGTGGCAGTGGAAGATGCCGTGGTCTATCTGATGTCGCCGTTAACGCCGCGACTACCTATTCGGGAACCGAATGCACAGATTGATCAGATCAACAAGATGTTTGTCCCGGCGGTTTCCGTCGTCCAAACCGGCACCCGCATTACCTTCCCCAACAAGGACAACATCCGCCACCAGGTCTACTCCTTTCCAAGGCCAAGAAATTCGAAATAAAGTTGTATGCAGATACGCCCGCAAAACCAGTGCTATTCGACCAACCGGGTTATGTGGTGATGGGCTGCAATATCCATGACAACATGATTGCGCACTTGCTGGTGGTGGATACCCCCTATTTCGCGTTGAGCGACAAGCGCGGCATGGCGCAGATTGTAGATGTCCCAACCGGGGACTATTCGCTGATCGCCTGGTATTACATGCGCCCAGACTTGGATGCTGCAGTGTCACCGCTCCATCTGAAAACCAATCAGACGCAAGTCCTCGTTATCAAAACCCGTGCCACAGATTAGCAACATCGCATGAGATTTCCCAAGCTCAAGACACTGCAAGGCCGCATTTTTTTGTTTTTCTTTTTGCTGCTGCTCGTCACTCAGATTGGAAATGTACTCATCACCAGCACGCTGGGCCTGGGCATCGTTAACCGCCAGATCGCCGCTGAGCTTGCCACCGGCCAACGCGTATTCGTACAGATATTCGAGCAGAACACCACGCTGCTAGGTCAAGGCGCGCGCGTGCTGGCAGCTGACTTTGGTTTTCGCGATGCGGTGGCCAGCAATGACCAAAATACCTTGTCATCGGCACTGGAAAATCATGGCGAGCGCTTCCAGGCTGACTTGATGAGCTTTGTGAGCCTGAAGGGTGACAGCATCACCTATGTTCGAGGGCGAGCCACGGTTCTGGCCGGGCTGGATTATCCATGGCTTTTTGATCAGGCGCGGCAGACCGGGGCAGAGTCCGTTATCAAGCGGATAGACGGCGTGCTTTATCACTTGATTGCTGCGCCTGTCTCTACTCCCCTCCCTGTGGGCTGGGTTGTCACGGGTTTTCGTATCGACAATAATTTTGCAAAAAAGATCGCCAGCATCACCAATACCGAAGTGAGCTTCGTCAGCCCACAAGCCACGCGCGATTGGCGCATTTATGCCAGTACGCTGTCTCGTGAACCACTAAGCGCGCTTGTCCAAACACTGAATAGCGGGCACCTCACGGCCCATGTTCTAAGCGATGTCCCTACGTCGCAAGGTGATTATTTAACCCTGTCCACTCTCCTCGCCTCTTCTCCGGGTCAAACCGCGTTGGTCATTCTGCAAAAATCGCGCGACGCTGCGCTTGCTCCGTTCATCTCGCTGCGCAATCGTCTGTTGGCGGTAGGCGTGATTGGGCTGCTGCTGTCGGCTGTCGTCGGCATGTTGATTTCACGCAATGTGACGCGTTCAATTCAGGCGTTGGCCGGTTATGCGCGCAATCTAGCCAAAGGCGATTACTCAGTTACACCGGTCATCACGGGTCAAAATGAAATCGCCGATTTGGCGCATGCCTTCGATCATATGCGCACTGAGATCTCGGCTCGCGAGGCGCATATTCTCGACTTGGCCTATCGCGACACACTCACCGGGCTGCCCAATCGCGCGATGTTTCAAGATCGTTTGCAGCAAGCCATCCATGCTGCGCGCCGGGAGGGCCGACCGCTAACGATTATGGTGATTGACCTGGATCGCTTTCGGCTGGTAAACGATACCTTGGGCCACCCCATCGGTGACTTGTTACTGAAAGAAGTGGCAAAACGTTTACGCGCCACACTACACCGCGGTTCTGACACAGTAGTACGGCTGGGGGGCGACGAGTTTGCCATTCTGCTTCCCACCACTAACCTGGACCATGCCGCAATACTCGCCCGCACGCTGCTCACGGCGCTGGAAAAACCCATGACCTTGGAAGGACAGGTCATCGACATGCGCGGCAGCATTGGCTTGGCCTCGTCACCCGCGCATGGCGCGGATATCGAAACCCTGATGCGGTGTGCGGACGTTGCAATGTATCAGGCCAAACGCAATGGTTCAGGCTATGCGGTGTATGACGCGCGCTACGATCAAAACACACTGGGGCGTTTGTCGCTGATGAGCGAGCTGCGTCAGGCAGTGGAGCGCAACCAATTGACGCTGTATTACCAGCCTAAAGTGGACCTCAAAGATGGCAGTCATTACGCGGCCGAAGCATTGGTGCGCTGGATACACCCGGACCGAGGGTTTATCCCCCCCAACGACTTCATCCCGTTTGCCGAGCAGACCGGCTACATCAAAGCGATCACGCGCTGGGTCTTGAATGAGGGCGTGAGGCAATGTGCAGAATGGGTCCGCCTAGGTTTGATAGTCGATATCTCGATTAATATTTCGGCACGCGATTTGATGAATGCCGACTTGCCGGACTATTTCACCGAGTTGCTACAGCTGCATGGGTGTCCGGCCCAGCGTATCTGTCTGGAGATCACCGAAAGCGCAATTTTTGATGATCCCGGTCACGCGCTCGAAAATTTGCAGCGACTCAACACCATTGGCTGCAAATTATCGATTGACGACTACGGCACCGGTTATTCCTCGCTGGCTTATTTGAAACGCCTGCCGGTGAGCGAACTTAAAATCGATCGTTCCTTTGTGCAAAATATGGTTACCGATACCAACGATGTCGTCATCGTCCGCTCTACGATTGATCTGGCGCATAACCTGGGCTTGCGGGTGGTGGCTGAAGGTGTGGAAACCGAAGCCACCCTTAAACAGCTTTGCTTACTAGGCTGCGACCAAGCCCAGGGGTATTTTTTTAGTAAACCCATGCCTGCAGATAAGTTTTATGAGTGGGCCTCATCCACGGTAACGCGGGACCAAATTAAAATAGCTTGTGCGACTTAACAGTCACAACAATCAGGCTTACTAAACCCCGCTAGCGTCCTGAGCGGGTCCCGGGTAGGCTTAAGGCTTATCCAATTCCCTATTTTTTCAATGCAACCTACCTTGCAGCGCGGTAAGCAGGACTGGCTGGTTCAACTGGCCTACACCAGCTGGCATCTATCCACCAAAAACAGTCTGCAAAACCATGCGGCGGCCACAGCGTTTTATTTTTTGCTGTCCGCCACGCCGTTATTGCTGTTGCTTAGCTACGCGTTGCAGGCTCTAGGGAACATTGCCCAGAACTCGGTACCTGCCACTATTTTGATGGCGGCGTTATACAACGAATTGCATCTCGACAGGCTCACGGCGCTTGGTTTTATCCCACGCGAAACTCAGCTGACTGCAGGAGGTGTAGGCATTTTGACCTTGCTGCTGTCTTCTCGCGGTTTGGTCAATTCCGTGCATGGAGCGTTTCGGATTATTTTCCCTGATGAACGCAAGCGCGGTTTGGTGCTCTCATGGGTGTTGCCGCTGATTATTATTCCATTGCTGTTTCTATTAATGGGAATGGCGGCGTTGGCGCAGGTCACTCTCACCTTCTTGGCGCAGTACCGTTTTATTGGCTTTGGTAATGCCCAAGTTTTGCAGGGCCTGAATATTCTTTTTGGATTGGGTATGGTGTGGGCATTGTTGTTTACCGCTTATTGGCGTTTGCCCCAACATCCTCCGCGCGCACGGGTAGCGGCTTTTTTTGCACTTATCGCAACCGCTAGTCTGGTGCTGCTGTTAATGGCGTTTAGCGCATTCTTCAAGCTCGATAGTTATCACAGTCTGTATGGCGCCTTGGGCGGCGTGATCTTCGTGTTGATTGGTGCGTACTTTGCGTGTCTGGTGTTTTATATGTGGGCGCAGGCGCTTTATGCCTACGGCAAAGTCGATGTGGCGGCGTTGGAGAAATTATTTATGGGCGGCAGCGGGTTCGGCGCAACCAAGCTCGAAGGCTATGTCTTTGGCGACGCCAATCGTCTGCTGGCGAAATATGGTCAAACGGTTGCGGCCGGGTCCACGCTGATCAAAGAAGGCGACGACACGCATATCGCTTATTTTTTGTATGCCGGCAAAGCGGGCGTGTATAAAGAGCAAGACGGCAAGCCGCGCTTGCTCGGGCAGCTAAATGAGGGCCAGTTATTTGGCGAAATGGCCTATCTACTCTCGGAGAAACGCACGGCTTCGGTGGTCGCCGAGACCGCAATCACCGTGCTCGCATTGCCGCCCGCCACGTTGGAAGAATTGATGCGATATTCTGCCCCGCTGTCGCGCCGCATTATCGATACCTTGTGCCAGCGCCTTGAGCGTATGAATCTGGCCACGCAAACCGCACTTATCTGAATCATGCTGCGCAGCCTGTACGTCGATCTCAATTCCTACTTCGCTTCTGTCGAGCAACAGCTGCGTCCGGAGCTGCGCGGCAAACCGATCGGAGTGTTACCGGTTATGGCAGACACCACCTGCTGTATCGCGGCCAGCATCGACGCGAAACGCTATGGCATCAAAACCGGCACGCCGGTGTGGCAGGCACGCAAGCTGCACAAAAATATTATTTTTGTGCAGGCGCGGCCAGCGACTTATGTGGAAATCCATCACCGCATTGTCGCCGCGGTCGAATCGTGCACGCCGGTCACCGCGGTACTCTCGATTGACGAAATGACCTGCGACCTGATGGGCAGCGAGCAACAGGAAAAGCAAGCCCTTGCGTTGGCCAGGCGCATCAAACAAGCCATCTACACGCAGGTCGGCGAGGTATTGCACAGTTCGGTTGGCATCGGCCCTAATCGTTTTCTCGCCAAGACTGCGTCGAATATGCAAAAGCCTGATGGCTTAACGGTGATCCGTCAGGCCGAACTCCCGCAACGGCTGTATGAGCTGAAGCTTGCTCATCTGAATGGCATTGGCCGCGCGATGGAACAGCGGCTCAATCGGCTTGGGATTGAAACGGTCCAGCAACTCTGCGAGTCGAGCAAGGATCGCTTGCGTCATGCCTGGGGCGGCGTAGAGGGCGAACGTTTTCACGCCAAATTGCAGGGCGAAGCGATTGTGCCGGGGCCCACGCAACGCGCTACCGTCGGCCACTCCCATGTGCTCGCGCCCGAGATGCGCGACCCGACATCGGCATTGGCCGTCGTCTACCGCCTGTTGCACAAGGCAGCGATGCGCATGCGCCACTACGGCTATTGCGCGGGTGGGCTCAGCTTGCATTTGAGTTATCTGGACCGCGATTCGTGGCGCGATAAAGTGCGATTCGCCCCCCATTCCGATACGCTGAAATTCAATCAAGTACTGGCCGCGCTATGGCAGCGCCGTCCCCACGACGGCACGATTCTCAAGGTCGGTGTGAATCTCTGGGACCTCACCGATCAGGGTCAGTTAAGTCGGGATTTGTTCGAAGCGGAAAACCAGCATGAGGGACTCAACATCGTGCTCGACCAGATCAATCAGCGCTATGGACCCAACGCACTTTATTTTGGGGGCGCGCACGCCAGCATCGGTGCCGCGCCGATGCGCATCGCCTTCAATCACATTCCCGAACTGGCGGTGGAAAGCGACAGCTAGCTTGACCAAAGCCCGCCCCGCCCCTAGAATTCGCCCTTCACAATTCCCTGATAGCTCAGTCGGTAGAGCGACGGACTGTTAATCCGCAGGTCCCTGGTTCGAGTCCAGGTCGGGGA
>JAYWDZ010000212.1:0-1740 GCA_043779595.1 Nitrosomonadales bacterium | reverse complement strand
CTGTAGCTGATTTGATATTGATCGACGCCACCGGCATGTTTTTCTAAATACGCTCGACCTTGGGCATCGTAATAATAGCTGGCGTAGCGAACGCCGTTTTCGTCGATGATGCCGGTCAACGCGTGGGGTAAATTCGTGCCACCAGTATAGGCCGTTTCGTTATAGAGATAGGTCTTGATCTTGCCATCTGGATAGGTGACCGAAGCAAAGTTGTTATTGAGATTAAAGCTGTAAAGCGCATCATAGCTATAGAAATAATTCCCTCCCGCGGGATCAACCATTTTGTTGATACGGGCGGTCTTATCGTAAGTGAGTGTAATCTGCCGGCCGAAGGAATCCATTACGCGCATCAGCAAGCCAGCTTTCGGTGCCATTGCAGGCGGGGTTGCGCTGTCGCTATACGTCAGTGTCTGGATCAGGCCACTGCGGTCCTGGATCGACAGGAGTTTGCCAGTGGCGCCATAGGTTTCGGTGGAGTCGTCAGCAGCAACAGTGTAACGGTAGCTCCCGTCAGTGAGGCGCGCTAGCCTATCAGTGGTATCGGCGTCTTGTGATGTGTAGTTATTTCCAGAGACGACAAAATATAAAACTTTGCCGTCAGGGCGGGACATTCGTACAACATTGACACCATTGATTGTAAGGCCAGTGGTGATTGCGCTGTCGTAGTTATGGTACCAGCCACTCCCTAGAGTACTTACAGCGCTTGTGTTTTGGCTATTGTATTGGCGAGTGAATTTTAAACCACTGGACATACTGGAGACATAATCGGTCTCTATCCAGTATTTGTTACCTGTGCCGGCGTGGATGGGATATCTAGTGCCTACAGCAATCGGGCATTGGGTCGGAAAACCATTGGTTTTAGGGGCCTGACATTGACCATTCACAAGTACCGTAGTGCCGGGGCATGTCCAGTTACATGTTAGCTCCGCATTTAATGTTGATCCGGGCGAACAAAATAAATCATTTTTAGCGTTGAACGCGTCTGCTCTTGGACTACCGTTAGCGTTATAGAGAGTGCAGCGTTCAAACATAGCCATTTTTGGATCGTTGGGATAGGTGGGGCCCGTATCAACAGCGTACGCACCAGGACCAAAATAGTCGACGCGAGTAACTAGGCCAGCTTGACACGCTTCTAACGCTGTAGCCTGGGGGGGAATATCTGTATACACCACCCATCCATTGGATTGAGGAACCGTACCGGTATTAGCATGGGAATTCGACACGCAAAGAACACAAAGAAAAAGCACAAATAGGGTAAGACTCGATTTCCCACCCCGCACGCCCTCCCCCGTTCGCCAGGCTTTTGTACCCTTACCCAACACCGCAGCTACGCTCGCACAAAACCAGCGCCGCGCAATCGCGCCGCAGCCTATTGGTTTCACCTTCATGATCTCTTTCTGTGCTTGCATAGCGGTCTTAGTTTTTTCTTTTCTCATCCGGCGCCAAGGGCACCAACAGCGTTAAATAATATAGTTGTATGTTAGTCATAATCACTTTTCAGCTTGTAGCAATACTTGGTCGCGCATCGCGTCCCTTCTGGTTCTTATCAATTTTTATCACCTATCCAAATCGCCCACATTAATCGTTTACATTTCGCATAAAACGCGATGTAGGGTGCCAATAAGCGAAGCGCATTGCACCGGATGTTTTCATTCGGCGCAATAGTGATTGCGCCCTACCAAAGCGCTTTCTATTTAACTTCTTGAAGAGTCCGTCTCTAATGTCATAACTATACAAAAG
>JAYWDZ010000211.1:0-4464 GCA_043779595.1 Nitrosomonadales bacterium | reverse complement strand
AATGATGCGTGCACATTGATGTTCTATGACCGCACCAAAAGCCATGCCCGCCGTTGGTGCAGCATGGCGGCGTGCGGCAACCGCGCAAAAGCGGCGGCGCATCGTGCGCGTATACGTGGCAAAGGAACAGGCAAATGACTGCAGATATAAAAATTGTTGAAGCTCAGTGACATAGTGCCACGGCTGCGGGCAATATTGAGGCTGTTCTTCTCCTCATGGCCGAAAATGCGCGTGGACATTGATGTCAATGTCGAGCCCTACTCCACACATGCCTACATTCAATGACACACTCAGTCCATGGCATAAAAGGAAAGGTACAGCTTTGATTTGCGGTCGGTTCGTAGATGTAGCACAGGTTATCATGGATCCATCCTGTCCGTGGCCCAACCTCGCATTCCAGCCGATCAACTTCGCCGACGGCTGAATTTTAACGTTGGGCACTGCTAGTAGGAATCATCATCTCGGCAAAATCATGAATGGAAGAATTCACCATATTGATATCACGGTAACAAGTCTTGAAGTCTCGACTGAGTTCTATGATTTCTGTTTGACTGAGATGGGATTTCACCGTATTGAAGACGTGGAAGAAGGCCCTTTGTGGGCGGGAGATGGGCTAGAGGTTGGACTTCAGGCCTCGAAAAATGGCGGACGCCACAACCGGTATTCTCCTGGGTTGCATCACTTGGCTTTTTGGGCTGACTCATCGGAAGCTGTAGATACGTTTTATAAAAAATTGGTGAAACGCAATGTTGAAATATTGGATGCGCCTGCTTTATACGAAAAGTATACGGCTGGATACTATGCGCTATTCTTCGCTGATCCGGACGGAATCAAACTGGAGTATGTATACACCCCGGAATGGCCGGGATAACGGAAGCGATCATTTACCGTACGCGTGAGGCGAATATTGCTCGCCGCCCCGACCGTGGTTTTGCAATATCGATGCGGGAACCAGAATCTGCCGGGATCGCAATATAACTAAGTCGAAGCCCTAACAATGAGACCGACTAACCCGTGACTCGTCAACACCCATCCTCCCGATCCGCCGGCTTGTCTCGTTACGCCATCGCCCTGATTGTGATCGCGGAACTGTTTGGCGGCTCGCTATGGTTTAGCGTCAATGCGGTGACCGACGCCTTGCACGAGGTCTGGGGTTTTGCGCCGGTGGAACTTGGACACTTGACAAGCGCCGTGCAGCTCGGATTTATCGCTGGCACCCTGCTCATGGCCGTGTCGGGGCTGGCCGACCGCTACTCGGCCAGCCGCGTGTTCGCCGCGTGCGCCGTGCTGGGCGCGCTCGCCAACGTAACTTTCGTTCTTGTGGGTGGCAATCTCGCCACGGCCTTGGTGTTGCGATTTTTTACGGGCGTAACGCTGGCCGGAATTTATCCGATCGGAATGAAATTGGTGGTGAGTTGGGCTCCGGAAAAAGCCGGGCAGACACTCGGCTGGCTGGTTGGCATGTTGGCCTTGGGCACCGGGCTGCCGTATTTTATTCGCGGCCTCGGCATTACTACGGCATGGCAAGATGTGCTTTACGCCGCCTCCGCCGCCGCCCTGATCGCGGCGGCGATGGTGTGGTGGCTGGGTGACGGGCCGCACCATGGCAACACACGCCGGACCCGGTGGGGCAACGTATTCCAGACGTTTCGCCTGCCGCGGTTTCGCGCCGCAGCACTGGGCTACTTCGGCCACATGTGGGAACTCTATGCGTTCTGGGCACTGCTGCCGCTTTTGATCGCGCACTGGGCCGATGACGCGAACGTGCAATGGGTGTTTCTCGCGACCTTCGGTGTGTTTGTCGCGGGCGGCATCGGTTGCATTGCTGGCGGGCTGCTTAGTCGCCGCTGGGGAAGCGGCCGGGTCGCGATTCTGGCTTTAGGCGGTTCGGCAAGTATGTGCCTGATCTACCCGTGGACACAGACCCTGCCCCACCCTTTTCTACTTTCATTGCTCCTGGTCTGGGGGTTTTTCGTGGTTGCCGACTCGCCGCAGTTTTCAACCATCGCGGCGGAAACGTGCCCCGCCGATCAAGTCGGCAGTGCCCTGGCGCTGATGAACAGCGTCGGTTTTGCCATTACCATCGTCTCCATTGAACTCGGCAGCTTGCTCTGGCAAACCGTGACGGCACACGTCGCCTGGCTACTACTACCCGGCCCGCTACTGGGCCTGATCGCCATGCGCCACATGTGGAATACGAAGTAATTTCACTCCGGTCTGCGGGGTGGGCGCAGCAGGCTGTTTGACCTTCGCGGTCACGCTCGCCGCATGCTTGCTGAGCAATTTTCCCGCCAGGGCATAGCGTGATTTTCTTTCTGTCAGTGTCACCAATATCCCTTGATGATTCTTGCCGATCACGGTGTCGCCCTCCCCATCACCTATACGGGTTTTTTGCTCAACGATCTTAGGCCGTTAATCAATGCCGACCCGGTTGCGGATGGCACCACGCCACATATTGTTCCTGGACGGCATGTATATCACAGGCAGGGATGCCCTGTGTTTTCGGCGCGTGCAGCCCCCGACAGCGGCAGAACTTGATGGGCTCATCGGGAACATTGACACGCGCGTGGGACGATACCTTTAAACTCAGCGGTGTAGTCCTGCTTCGGTATCTTTGGTATCTTTTTCATCTTTACCTCTTCCCAAGTTAACGTCAAAAATACGTCACCCCTGGAAGACGAAATTTCGATGGAAGCTCACAACGCGGCGCTGTGTTCGCCGGTAATTTGGTATTCAACCACCCCACATAAGCAACGTCCTGCAAACATCTGCGACATGATGATGTGCCTCATTTTCTTCGAACCGTCAGGAGAAGTATTTCGCGCCTCGTTAGGATATTTTGTCCAGCTGCAACCGCAACCGCTGTGCCTTGGTCTTCAGTGGCTCACGTGGTGAAGACGTCCACACCCTGACGCGTGATGACCCTCTGCCAGAATGGTGTAGAGGTCTTGGATGAGGCTTGCTGAGACGACGCGGACTAGCAGATAAGGCACTGACGGTGGCGCACTACGTCCACCCGAACAACGCCAGTGCGATAGCCATCTGGCAGGCGAACCCGACCAGAAAGGCGGGCACGCGCAGCAACGGTACGCCTAACGAGAAAACAACGTAATGCACCGCGCGTGCGAAGAAATAAATGGCGCAAGCGTTGGCGGTAAATGGTGTCCCGATACCCTGCGCATGCAGCAACAGCACCAGCGGCGCGAAGATCGCCAGATTCTCGACCGCGTTCGTGTGCGCGCGCATCATTCGGTGGCCCAGGGGGCTTGCGTATCGGTCTCTCCCTGCGGCTCGTACAAGGCATTCCATAGCCCACGCTCCAGGATCCTTTGAATGATGTAGGGTACCCAGAGTACGGCGGTCATAAGCACCGTGGCGGCAAGCCAGTAGAGCTCTTTGGTTTGTGAGATTTCCATCAGTGGTTTCCTTTATTCAGTGAGTATCGGCAACAGTGCGCGCAACGATAAGACGAGTCGATTTATGCTGCTCCATCAGTGGCCCAGAGCCTCGCCTTCGATGTCACGCACAATATTGAGAACGAACATTTCGTTGAACCCATGCCAATCCCCGTATTTCTCACGCATCGGGTAGTAGACGGTATCAAAGTACTTGCCCATCTGATTGTCACGAACACCGAAGGACCCGGTTTTGTGGATGGCCTCCCGTGCCAAACTGCGCCCCTCTTCCATCATATCTCGCCACTCGATCAAATCTTTTCGAGTACCAATACCAAAATGTGAAGGTACAAACGTGTCAAAGTCGAGCGCGATAACCCGATTCAATGCGGCGAGGTAGCCAGGTGCATAGCGGTCTGGCACACCGTCGGGAGCGACAGTTTTAACAAGGCCGAGGTCCGCTGTGAATACCAATCGTTCGGAAGGAATATAGAAGGCGTAGAGCGTGTCCGTATGTGACAGTCCAAGATAAAGCGCCCGGATTTCCACGCCCCCAATATTTAATACAGTGTCACCCGAGATGTAGCGAGTAGGCTCAAGAAGGTCTCTATGCTCAAAATCCTTCCAATATACCGGGCATTTCTCGTGAGCGATGACCTCCTCCGGAGCGAGCACCGCACCACCACGCGTGTGATCAAGATGATAGTGTGAGTAGATAAGCGTGTGGACCTTTCGTCCAGGGAAGTTCCGATCCAGTTCCTTCTTGAGTGCGGTCGCCATCTCAGTATTCATCGGGTCGATCACGACGAGTCCCGCGTCTGTCACGATGATCAGGTTGCGATACCAGTTCCACCTGAATGTGTACACCTTGTCCGTCACCTTTTCGAGTTTCGTTCCGTCAATGCCTGGCCCATGAAAATAGGGATCGACTGTCTTCATCACAGTCTTGAGTACCAAGCTCGTACAGCCAGCCGTTGCAATCATGGCCACTACGGCCATCGCTAACACATACGCCTTCTTCATGGTGCTCTCCTGAGAGTGGGGTGAGTTACTGTCATACAATCAAGCG
>JAYWDZ010000210.1:0-29472 GCA_043779595.1 Nitrosomonadales bacterium | reverse complement strand
CGGTGTCGGAATTGGGCTTCAGCAACACCGGATTCATGTCGGTATGCGGCGGCAATCCGCACGCCTGCGCCTGCACCGCCTGCGCCCGCCCGATCTCGCCACCGTCCGCCGTCACCGCGCTGTTCAGCGCCATGTTCTGCGGCTTGAAGGGCGCCACCGCCACGCCCTGCCGCGCGAGCCAGCGGCACAGCGCTGTCACCAGCGCGCTTTTGCCGGCATCGGACGTGCATCCTTGCACCATTAAAGTGGCGCAGCTTGGCACCATCAAAAGTTTCATAAAGATTCCAGCGCGGCAGCGAGCCGCGCCCAGTCGGTTTCGTGATGCGGCAGCCCAAAGCGAAAACTGGGCGGGTCAGCAAACAGGCGCGTCAATATGCCCTGTCGCGCCAGCTGTTCATGCCAGGCAGCGGCATCCGCCGTGCGTACCCACTGAAACAGCGCGGTGCCGCCACTGGGCGCCAGTCCGTGGTCGCGCAACAACGCGGCGAGTCGCGCGCCCGCTGCGGGCAACGCCGCACGCGTGGCCTGTTGCCAGGCGGTGTCGGCCAGCGCGGCGCGCGCCACCCAGCGCGACGGCGCGCTTACCGCCCACGGTCCCAGCAGCTTGTTCAACGCAGCCAGCAACGTGGGTTCGGCCAGCACAAAACCCACCCGCGCCCCGGCCAGGCCGAAAAACTTGCCTAGGCTGCGCAAGATAATCAGGCCGGGGCGCGGGCACACATCGGCCAGACTTTCGTGGGGCGTGACGTCGATAAAAGCCTCATCCACCACCAGCCAGCCGCCGCGCGCGGCCAGTTCAGCATTCCAGTCGAGCAGTTCGACGCGGGTATATGTTTGTCCGGCGGGATTGTTGGGATGCACCAGCACGAGGACATCGAGCGCGTCCACGCCCATCGCAGCGTCCCACGCGACGACCGCGTGTCCGGCGGCGCGCCACGCATGCGCGTGCTCGGCATAAGCCGGATGCGGCACGCCCACCCGACAGGCCGCGCGTAATCGCGGCAAGGCCTGGATCGCGGCCTGCGACCCGGAAACCGGCAGTATGTCGCTACAGCCGTAATACGCGGCGGCAGCTTCCAGCAAGCAGTCTTCTACCTCGGGCAGGCGTTGCCAGGCGGCATCCGGAATCGCTGGCACCGGCCAGCCCGCCGGATTGATGCCGGTGGATAAATCCAGCCAGTTGTCTTTTTCAATGCCGTAACGCGCTGCGGCGGCAAGCAGTTTTCCGCCGTGCTCAAGCATGGCCGACGCCCCATATCAATAGCGCCACCGCCACCATGATCGCCCACCACAGCCCTGCGCCGTGGCGCACTAGGCTGAGCGCGCGCGCAATATCGGCGCCGTGGGGCGCTGCGCCTTGGCCTAAGGGCGGGCGAACTTCAGTCCGCCCGTGGTAAATCGCCGCCCCGCCCAGCCGCACGCCCAGCGCGCCTGCGCCCGCAGCCATCACCGGGCCGGCATTGGGGCTGTCCCAAGCCGCCGCCTGCGTGCGCCAGCAGGCCAGCGCGCCGCGCGTCCGGCCGAGCAGCGCGTAGCTCAGTGCAGTCAACCGCGCCGGAATGAAATTCAGCACATCGTCGAGCCGCGCCGCCGCCCAGCCAAATTTGAGATAACGCGGGGTTTTGTAGCCCCACATAGCGTCCAGCGTGTTGACCAGCCGATAGCCGAGCGCGCCCGCTGCACCGGCGACCAAAAACCAGAACAGCGCACCGAACACGGCGTCGTTGCCGTTTTCCAGCACCGACTCCACCGTCGCGCGCGCCACCCCTTCGGCATCGAGCGCGGTGGTATCGCGGCTCACCATGCGCGCTACGCCGGTACGCGCCGCCTGCAGATCGCCACGCGCCAACGCCACCGCCACGGGTTCGGCGTGCTGGTGCAGGCTTTTCAGACCGATCGCGGCGTACAACACGACCACGCTGAACACCGCACCCACCGCCGCTTGCTGTTGCAGCCACCCGGCGAGCGCGACACCCGGCAGCACCAGCAGCGCCAGTGCTGCCACGCCGTGCAGCCGCTGACCGCGCCCGGCGGCGTTCAGCCGAGCTTCCAGCCATGTCGCCAGCCGCCCAAATCCCGCCAGCGGATGCAACCGGCGCGGCTCGCCGAGCAGCATGTCAAGCATGAGCGCGGTCGCAACGAGCAGCGCACTCAACGCACGCCCCAGCGATTCTCGAATAGGCAGTCGGTCAGGTCGCGCCGCCGATCCCAGCTTTCGCTTTCAAGCATCGGCGCGTCGTAAAACGCATCGACGTGCCCCAGGCAGAGAATCGCCACCGGCTGCCCGCCCGGCGGGATACCCAGCAGTTGTGCCACCGCCGCCGGATCGAACAGCGACACCCAGCCCAGCCCCAGGCCCTCGGCACGCGCCGCCAGCCACAGGTTCTGGATTGTGCAGGCGACCGAGGCCAGATCCATTTGGGGCAGGGTGCGGCGACCCAGGATGTAGGGTTCGCGCGCGTCCATCAGCGCCGCCACCCACAGTTCGCCGCAGTCCAATATGCCCTCGACCTTGAGCCGCATGAAGGCGTCGCCGCGCTCACCGAGCGCTTCAGCGGTACGGATGCGCTCGGCCTCGACCAGAGCATGCAGGCGCTGGCGTAAATCGGCCTCGGTGATGCGGATGAAGCGCCACGGCTGCATCAACCCCACGCTGGGCGCGTGATGCGCCGCCGCCAGCAGCCGCTCTCGCACCTCGGGGGCGACCGGGCCGGGGCGGAAGTGGCGCATGTCACGCCGCTCGCGGATGGCGCGATAGACCGCGTCGCGCTCGTCCGGACTGAAGGCATAGGCGCTCACCGGGCGTGACGACTCAGAGGTCGATGCCGCGCTGCGCCTTGACGCCCGCGTGATAGGCGTGTTTCTCGTCGGCGATCACCGCCACGGTATCGGCCAGCTCCTTCAGCGCATCGCTCGCGCCGCGGCCGGTGACGATCACATGCTGCATCGGCGCGCGCTCGGCCAGCGCATCCAGCACGTCGTCGGCGTCAAGATAGCCATAGCTCAACAGATAGGTGAGTTCGTCCAGAATCACCAATTGATACGATGCATCGCCCAGCATCCGCTTGGCCACCTCCCACCCGCGTTTGGCCGTGGCGATGTCCTGCTCGCGGTTTTGCGTATCCCAGGTGAAACCGTCGCCGAGCACATGCCATTCCACGCCGTGCAGCTTGCCGAAAAAGGCTTCTTCGCCAGTGTCGGTACGGCTCTTGATGAACTGGCAGACGCCGGCTTTCATGCCGTAGCCCAGCGCGCGCGCCAGCGTGCCGAAGGCCGAGGTGGATTTGCCCTTGCCGTTGCCGGTGGCAACGATCAGCAGGCCGCGTTCGATATCGGCCGCAGCAATAGCCGCGTCGATCACCGTTTTTTTGCGCGCCATGCGCGCCGCGTGGCGTGCGTTTTTCGCGTTGTCCGCGTTCACGGGCGTGCCGGAATCAGGATTCACGATGCGCTCCTATCAACGTGCGCGGGCCGTCGTCGCGCCGAAAAAAAGCCGCAACGAGCGCCACGTGCACGACCACCGCCACGCCGAGATATAGCGCAAATGTGCCCAGCATGGGCGGGAAATATTTTTCCAGGCGCAGCATCAAACCAGCCAGCGTTGGATCAGCAAAGCGCCCCGAGAAGAAGTAAAACCCGCCGCTGGTGAGCAGCTCAGCCACTACCACGACCGCCAGCGCAACGCCCACCAGCCGAAGCAATCCCATCACCGACAGTCTGTGTCCGCGCGCATAAAAACGCCCCCCGGCAAATAGCACGGCGTAGGCGGGAATTAGCAACCAGTAGGCTGGCGACACGCAAAAATCTGACACCCCGCCCCAGGTGATGGCGACGTAGTCGATGACCACGCTGGCGGCGATGAGTACGGGCACAACCCACAGCGCCCGCACATACACGCCGAGCAGGAAAAAGATCGCCCATGACGCGTCGGGCAGCGCGTGGATGCTGGCCCAGTGATGGCTGCGGGTGAGCAGCATCATTACAACGAGCGCGAAGCCAATAAAAATTTGCTGGCGCGTGGTGAGATTGAGCATGATTGTTCCCTGAAAAATGAGGTCATCCAATGGGACTGCCGCCCGTTTTTGCAGGACGGCAGCCTGAATTAGCGCTGGCGATATTCCACGCCCACAAAACCATTTAATCCCGGCGTGTTGTAGCCCTCACGCAGCGAATAGTCTGCGTCCAGTGCGTTATTCACGCGCGCCAGCAAACGCCATTCAGGCGTAATGCGATAGTCTGCACGCAGATCGACGCGGGCGTAACCCGCCAGCTTTTGGGTATTGGCGTCATTGATGAATCGATAATCCGAAGCCACCACCGTGGTACCGATTTCCCAACGACCCAACGTTTTGGAAATATCCAGCGTGCCGTAGTTTTTGGCCCGATATTGCAGCGTCTTGCCCGTGGCTTGATCCTCGGCGTTTTGCCAATCGACACTGGCCTTGACGCGCAACCCGGCCAGTTCCGTTTGCCCCGCCAATGTCACGCCTTCGAGTGTCGCGCGATTGACGTTTTGCATAGTGGGAATAGCGGGAAAGGGTGGGGCGACATACACGATTAAATCCCTCACCCGGTTGCGATAGGCGGTGGCGCTCAATTGATGGACGCCCTGCTGATAGCGTAGACTCACTTCAGCGTTGCGGCCCTGTTCCGGCTGGAGAGCGGGATTGCCTTGAAAGAAAGGCGTCACCGGGTAGTACAGACTATTGAAGGTAGGTGCCTTGAACGAGGTGCCGTAACTGGCAGAAGCGCGCCAGGCGGAGGTGAAGTCGAAGCCGTAGCCCGCCATGCCGGTGGTCTGGCCGCCAAAGTCGCTGTAGTCGTCATGGCGTAATGAGGCTTGCAACGCATGACGACCGATCCGCGCTTGATATCCCACTTGGCCCGCATTCACGGACCGGCGATTTTGGCTAAACGCTACCTGCGACGCCTTTATTTTTTCCTCCAGTCGCTCCAGGCTGGCGGTCAATTCCCCCAGCGGCAGGCTGAAATCGTTTTGCCATTGGTATTGAGTCTGGTCGGTGTCGAATTCGCCGGTGGACGCGCCCAGACTGAAGTTGGCGCTGCGATTTTGGCCTTGGCCAATTAACAAGCGGCTTTGCCAATGGTCACTTAAATCGCCTTTCCACCAGGCAGACAAACTGTTGACGTAATTGATGCCGTAATCATTCGCGGTGCCAGCGTCGTATTCCACCCTGTCACGGTTATACAAGCCACTAAACCCAATGCTGTGGGCGGAAGAGAGTGCGTGTTCAAACTGGATGTTGGCGCTGTGTTTTTCGTCTCCATCATCGTCAGCGTTATAGCCAAAGGTACCGGGACGTGTGCTGGAGAAGCCGCCGTCGGTGCGCGCATAGCCCGCGCCCACATTAAAGCGGCTTGCGCCAACCTGCCCTGCGTAGCGGACATCCCCTTGCACCCGCCCGTGGCTGCCGCCGCCTGCGCGGGCGGAAAATTTCGGTGCGCCCTTGCCCTGTTTGGTAAAAATCTGGATCACGCCCGCCACCGCATCGGCGCCGTACAAACTGCTGCCCGGTCCGCGCAGGATTTCGATGTGGTCGATCTGGTCGAGCGAGATGCTTTCTAGCGGGGTGGTGCCGAGCGTAGCCGAACCCACTCGCAAGCCATCGATCAGCACCAGCGTGTGGCCCGCATTGCCGCCGCGAATATAGATATCGGCAGCAGTGCCGGCGCCCCCGTACTGAGAGATCTCCACCCCCGGCTGAGTTTGTAATAGCTCGACCAGCGTGGTTTGTCCGGCTTCGCTGATCTGGCGGGCGGTGATAACGGAAAGGTCGCCGATAACCTGACTGGCTTTTTGCGGCATGCGGGTCGCCGTAACGACGATGGTTTCGCCTAAATATTCCGGCAGGGGTTCCGCATAGGCAGACGAAATGTAGATAACGCCGAGGGCGAGGGAGAGAGCAGTTTGACGCATGATGATTTCCGGTTGGGCACCTGGTTCCCCGCAGGTGCGTTGTCGATCCTCCGTAAGGTTTTCACCCAAGGGGCTCAGGCCGGTATCCGGGCTTGCGCATGAGGGGTTTCGCCTTCCCGCTTGTTACAGCAGTGGCTAATTGAAACACCGTAAAACGCTTACCGTTGCGGGGGCAGCACAGGCATGGCGACATTCGCCGCGCACCTGTTTCCCGTTTAACGCGGGCGGGTTGGAGTCCGCACGCGCACCTGAAGCGGCGCATTATACAACCGGGTTTTGACGGTTGTAGCCCCAGTCCGTGTAGCGTTCAGGCTTTGCGATGATGGTTGAGTAAACGGCTCAGCGCCTCTTTCAGCGGGCCGTCTTCGATCTCGGTATTGAGTTGCGCGAGGCTGGTGAGCGCGTGGGTAGGCAGACCGGGTTTGTGGACCACGACGGGCGGCCTCGATTGAAACTCGGGTTGAACCGTGACGCGTACATGATCCACGATCAAACCGCGTTGGCTCATATCGGTTGCCAACGCTTGTGTCTGATGGCGCAAACGCGCGGCAACCGCGCCGCTCTCGCAGGCGAGATGCAGATTACCCTGCTCGAGTTGCGCCACCCACACGCTGCCCGCGAGCGCCGCAGGCAGACAGTGCTCGAGAGCGGCTTGGGCGCGCAACAGCACTTGCGTGCGCGCCAACAGCGCCGCAGGGAGTTGCGTGGCGAGCAGGTCGGACAGGCTGGAAGCGCTCATACAGGTGTCACACTCGGGTCACGGCGGGCGTCAAGCGCTATGTTAAAATTCCGCGGATTACCGTCTTTAGCGGCCTTCGGACCCCTCATGTTGCAATCCTTCGTCAGAAAAATTTTCGGCAGCCGTAACGACCGGCTGGTCAAACAATACATGCAAAAGGTCGGCGCAATCAATGCGTTTGAACCGGCCCTACAGAAACTCTCCGATACCGAGCTCGCAGGGAAGACGGCTGCGTTCAAGGCGCGGATTGAGGCAGGCGAATCGCTCGACAAGCTGTTGCCCGAAGCGTTTGCAGTGGTGAGAGAAGTATCCAACCGCGTGTTGGGCTTGCGCCATTACGATGTGCAAATGGTCGGCGGCATGGTGTTGCACGACGGCAAAATCGCCGAAATGCGCACCGGCGAAGGCAAGACGTTGATGGCCACTTTGCCTGCGTACCTCAACGCGCTGGCGGGCAAGGGCGTGCATGTGGTCACGGTCAACGATTACCTCGCCAGCCGTGACGCGGAATGGATGGGGCGCGTGTTTGGTTTTTTAGGCATGACCACCGGTGTGAACCTGTCGCAGATGCCGCACGACGAAAAGCAGGCCGCCTATGCCGCCGACATCACTTACGGCACCAATAACGAATACGGCTTTGATTACCTGCGCGACAACATGGTGTTTCAGGTATCTGAAAAAGTGCAGCGGCCACTGGCGTTTGGCATCATCGACGAGGTCGATTCGATCCTGATCGACGAAGCGCGCACCCCGCTGATTATTTCGGGTCAGTCCGAAGAAAACACTGCGCTGTACCAGCAAGCTAACCTGATCCCGCCGCGACTGATCCGTCAAGAAAAAGACGACAGCCCCGGCGATTATTCGGTCGACGAAAAAACCCGGCAGGTGTTGCTGTCAGAAGAAGGCCACGAAAAAGTCGAGGCCATCCTAGGCGAGATGGGTTTGTTGCTACCGGGCGGCAGTTTGTATGATGCGTCTAACATTATGTTGATGCATCATGTGTATGCCGCGTTGCGCGCGCATGCACTGTACTTTCTTGACCAGCATTATGTGGTGCAGAATGACGAAGTCGTGATCGTCGATGAGTTCACCGGGCGTTTGATGTCCGGGCGGCGCTGGTCCGAAGGCTTGCATCAGGCGGTCGAAGCCAAGGAAGGCGTATCGATCCAGAAAGAAAATCAAACGCTGGCGTCGATCACGTTCCAGAATTATTTCCGCATGTATCAAAAGCTCTCGGGCATGACCGGCACCGCCGACACCGAAGCCTACGAATTCCAGAGCATTTACGGTTTGGAAACGGTGGTGATTCCCACCCATAACGCGATGATCCGCAAGGACAGCCACGATCAGGTGTATCGCACCGCGCGCGAACGCGACCAGGCGGTGATCCTGGATATCCGCGACTGCCACGAGCGTGGTCAACCGGTGCTGGTCGGCACCACCTCGATTGAAGCAAATGAACTGCTGGCAGCGGAGTTAAAAAAAGCGGGTCTGCCGCACAACGTGTTGAACGCGAAACAGCACGAACGCGAAGCCGAAGTGATTGCACAGGCGGGCATGCGTGGTGCGATCACGATCGCGACCAATATGGCCGGACGCGGTACCGACATTGTGTTGGGCGGCAGTATCCAGAAAGAACTGGACGCACTTCGCGACGACGAAACCTTGGCGGACTCCGACAAAAATTCCCGGCGCGAGAAAATGAAAGCTGAATGGAAAGTCCGCCACGATGAAGTGCTGGGTGTGGGCGGTTTGCACATTATCGGCACCGAGCGCCATGAGTCGCGCCGTGTTGATAATCAGTTGCGTGGGCGTTCGGGTCGTCAGGGCGACCCCGGTTCCTCACGTTTTTTCCTGTCACTCGAAGATCCGTTGCTGCGCATTTTTGCCTCCGACCGCGTTGCGTCGATCATGAACCGTTTGAAAATGCCCGAAGGGGAAGCGATCGAGCATCCGTGGGTGACGCGCGCAATCGAAAACGCGCAGCGCAAGGTCGAGCAACGCAACTTTGATATCCGCAAACAACTGCTCGAATACGACGACGTATCCAACGATCAGCGCAAAGTCATTTACGAGCAGCGCAATGAGCTGTTGGCGAGTGTGGATGTCGCCGACACGATCCGCGCGATGCGCGACGATGTGCTGAACAGCGCCATCGATCTCTACATCGCGCCTGGCAGCATGGACGAGCAGTGGGATGTGTCGGGACTGGAGAAATCACTCGCGGGGCAATTCACACTTGATCTGCCGCTGCAGCAGTGGCTGGACGAAGATAAAACGCTGAACGAAGAAAGCCTGCGCAAAAAGATTTGTGTTGCGGCAGACGCGTTATATCAGGAGAAAGAAGCACAAGTGGGTGTCGAGGGCCTGCGCCAGTTTGAGCGCTCGATCATGTTGCAAAGCCTGGACTCGCATTGGCGCGAGCATTTGTCCGCGCTTGATCATTTGCGTCAGGGCATCCATTTGCGCGGTTATGCGCAAAAGCAACCCAAGCAGGAATACAAGCGCGAAGCGTTCGAGCTTTTTTCCGGCATGTTGACTGCAATCAAGGCCGAGGTTTCGCAAATCACGCTCACGGTGCAGGTGCGTTCGCAAGAGGATATTGAGGCGGTCGAGCAGCGCGACGAACTTGCCAACGTGCAGTATCAGCATGCCGATTATGACGAAGCTTTGGCTTCCTCTTCGGACGAGCCGTCAGCCGCACAACCGTTTGCGCGCGAGTACGCAAAAGTGGGGCGCAATGACCCCTGTCCCTGTGGTTCTGGCAAAAAATACAAGCAGTGCCACGGACGTTTAGCCTGAGGACTTGTGATGCCGTATTACGTATTCCGGATGGGCATGTTCAAGGTGCTGGAAAAGCAGGGCGAATGGCCCAGCTTTAAAGAAGCGCGCGTCCACACCAACGCGCTGCGCAAAACGCTCGACCCTAAATCCGGCGACAAATACAAAATGATTTTTGCCGAGAACGAAATCGCCGCGCAGGAAACGCTGACTGCAGAACGGAATATTGAGAAAACCTTATCTGGCGACGATTGGTAGTCGGCGTTTGATTGGGCATCAATGGCTGAGTACAACGAAGATGCTTACAAACTCGCCCGCCGCGCGTACATCGAATACAGCTGTCCGTTCGAGCGCGCGCTGCTATCGCGCTGTGTGAATTGTCAGCGCGCCCGCAAACTTAATCTCGCCGAACGTGAAGCGATAGCCTGCAGTGACCCTATAGTGCGCGAGCACTGCCTCACGTTTTATCAGGCGCTGCACGATAACGCGCAGTTCGCCTTAAAGATCAATCCCGACGCACCCTGGCCCTTCGGTAAGGAAATCCGCGCGCAGTGTGGCGGTGTGCGGGGATTGGCGGTTGCGTTAGGTGCAGACGGCGATGAGCACACCGACGCGGCCGATACAGTATTACGTGCGCTGGATGAACTCGGCAGCTGCGAACAATTTCCCTATTCGCAAATCATGCGAGCGGTGGTGCATTACGAACCCCGCAAGCGCCGCAAATAAAACACCAGAAGGCGCTAATCATTTCTGCCGAGCCAATTTTTCAGCCACACCTTCGAGTAATCGCTCCGCCTCCTGTTTTGTATATAGGCGCATTTCTTGTTGGCATTGCGATTCATGCAGTTTTACCGCTTTGGGTTTTACCCATGCCTTACCTTGGCTAAATTTCGGGCAGTCTATTATTGCTTCTCAGCGCGGCCTTCGCCCGCTGGGCCTTTTGGACAATGCGGCGAGTGGGGACCCCCGCCAGCCCTAAGGAACAATCGCAAGTTCTCGTCACCGGCGGACCCTTTCGGTTCTCACGCAACCCCATTTATCTTGCGATGACGGGGCTTTATCTCGGCTTGATGTTGTTGGTAAATGCTTTATGGCCGTTGCTGCTGCTTGTCCCACTGCTCGCCTTGATGGAATGGGGTGTCATCCGCAGAGAGGAACATTATCTTGCCGGGAAATTTGGTGAAACCTATACCAGCTATAAATCGAAAGTCCGGCGCTGGTTTTAGAGGTGCTCAGGCGTTTCCGATTGTGTGGCAGAAGGGGGAACCAGATGCACCACACGCTGCGGATAAGGTATTTCGATCCCCGCTTCGCGGAAGCGCCGCCATAATTCCCAATTAAGGTCAGACCGCAGGTTTTGCTGACCCTCGCTGGGGTCGCGAATCCATACGCCAAGTTCAAGCAATATACCGTTATCGGTAAAAGTTTTTAGCAATACCGTGGGGGCTTCCTTGTCTGCGCCCTGTAACACGCGAGGGTGCGTCAACGCGACTTGCAACATGATTTCGCGGGCCTGATCCAGATCGGTTTCATAAGATACCTGGATCGGCAATCCGATACGAATGTCGGGTTGGCTCAGTGAATGATTGACCACGGTCTGGGTAATCAGCATTTCGTTTGGCACGATGCTCTCGGTACCATCCATCGCTTTTAGCAGCGTGTAACGCGTGTTGATTCGGGTGACTTCGCCAAATTTGTTGTCGACCGTGATCAAGTCGCCGATGCGCACCGAGCGGTCGAGCAGGATGATGAAACCAGAGATATAGTTGCTGGCGATTTTTTGCAAACCAATCCCCAGCCCCACGCCGAGCGCGCCGCCAAATACCGACAGCACGGTCAGATCAATACCCACCGCGGGCAGCGCAATCATCACCGCCAGTAGGAGTAACAGCGTGCGCACCGCCTTGGTCAGCGCCATACGCAGCGAAAGATTCATATGCGCAAAGCCCATCAGCCGGTGCTCGATGAAACGTGCGAGTGCGAGAGAGACTATCACTGCGATAACCACCACCACCGTGGCCTGCAACAGCAGCCACAGCGAAAAGTGATGATTGCCTGATTCGAACGACACCGCTTCAAGCCAGCTGTGGATGAGCGGGATAAAACCGCTAATGTGTGCAGCGAACCCTCCCCAAATGAGCCATGCCGCGGTGCGCTCCCAGGCCTTTTGCGCTTCGCTCGGTTTGAACACATAGCGCAGTGCGTACACCAGTAAACGCACGCATACCAATGCAAACAATAACGGTATTGCCACGTCCAGCAAATGCGTTTCACCCACCCAGCGAGCGACGCCTTCGCGGCCGACCAGCGAGATCAGCAACATGCTGAGGGGAAATCCAATACGCCGCGCGCCTCCGCGGCCCGCGGCCCAGGGGTTGTCGGTATTGCGAAGATAAGGCTGGATGAAATGCATCACCCCCCACGCGACGACAATACTTAGCGCCAGCACACCCATTTGCCACAGCAGCGCTGTGTTGTGGCTGTCCTGCATCAGACGGGCGAGGAGGTTGTCAAATAGTGGGGTGGGTTTTGCCATCAAAAAAAGCCGGTACAACGACGGCTTGAATCATACCTTGAATCAGATTTTGCAATTCGCGAGCTTCGGCGTTGCTTGGTCGCGCTTAAAAAGTCATCCCTCAAATCTCAGCATGCATGGCTTCGATCACGCTGCGGTAATGCTTGCAGACTTCGCCACGTTTGACTTTCAATGTGGGCGTAAGCAAGCCATTCTCCGCAGTCCAAGGGATGAGATCGGCGCGAACCTGGCGAATCTGCGTATACCCCGGAAAGTGCCGGGTTTGCGCATTCACACGCAACCTTAGCGCTTTGCGTACAGTAGCGCTTTGCAAGGACGCTTCACTCGCCTCACCACCCAAGCTGATTGCCAGCGCTTGCCATAACTCGGCATTCAGCACGATCAGCGCCGCCAGCGCGGCTTTGCCTTCACCCACGATCATCACTTGTTCAAACAAGGGGTCGAGCAGGATTGCGGCCTCCATATCCGCTGGCGAAATTTTCTCGCCGTTGCTCAACACAATAATGTCCTTGATTCGGCCCACGATAAAGTAGTGGCCTTGGGCGTTTACGCTGACTTTGTCGCCGCTATGCAGCCAGCCCTCCGCATCGATCACTGCATGGGTGGCTTCTTCGTTTCGCCAATAACCTCGCATCACACATTTGCTCCGCGTCAGCAGTTCATCCTGCTCGCCGACGCGTACTTCCACCTCCGGCAATGCCTGGCCGATACTAGCGGGAAAATTGGAGAGGGGGCGGTTCACGCAGATGATGGGGGAAGTTTCAGTCAGGCCATAGCCCTGATAAATCGGTACGCCCAGGCTGATAAACATCCGCGCAATTTCGGGCGACAACGCTGCGCCGCCCGAGATCGCAATGAAAACACGTCCACCAAATTTATCGGTCACACTGCGCGCGACCAATCGATTCAGCAGCCGCCCCAGCAATTGATCGGGATGCCATTTGGCGCGCCGCTGGGAGATTTCAAAACGCCGCCACCCCACATTTACTGCTAGGGCGAATAGCTTGCGTGCTAACGGTTTTTTCTGGCTAAGCGTGTGCTGAATGCGCCCATAAATACGCTCGAAAATTCTCGGCACCGAGACTAAAACCGTGGGGCGTATCGTGATCAAATCCTGCGCCAACTCCGTGATCGAACGGGCATAAGCTACTTCGGCCCCCAGCATCATCGGCCAGTAATAGCCCGCTGTGCGCTCCAACGTATGCGATAGCGGCAGAAACGACAAAAAAACATCGTCCCCTCCCAGAGAGATGCATTGGGTAGCGTAATAGGCATTCCATAACATGTTGGCGTGGGTGAGCATCACGCCCTTCGCCCGCCCCGTGGTGCCCGAGGTGTACACAATACTTGCCAGCGCATTCGTATCCAATACTGGCATTGAGGGCGCGATTCCAACGGCTGAGGCAAGCCAGTCTTGAACTACGCTGAAGCGCACATGTCCGCAGGCAACCTCGCCTGTCGGTGCTTCAAGGCTCACAATGACTTGCAGATTGGGGCACGCGCAAGCGATGTCCGCCATTTTGCGGTGCTGAAATTTACCTTCAATCAGCAGCATTCTGGCACCTGAATGATCGAGGATATACGCAGCATTCTCCGGACTGTCGCCCGGATATAAAGGCACCACCACCAGCCCCAAACCCAGTGCGGCTTGATCGAAGATCACCCATTCGACGCAGTTCTTTAACATCACCGCGACGCGGTCGCCGGACGCTAGTCCTTCTTTTATCAACGCGGCCTGCCAGCGCCTCACCTCTCGTTCAATTTGCGCCCAGGTGAATGCCACCCACGACTCGCTGATGGGATCGAACTGGCGATAAGCGATTTTGTTGGGCGAGGCCGAGACGCGCGCTTGAAACAGCCCGTAGAGCGTGCCCAGTTGATCAGGGTGAAAAGCTTCAGCCATCGCGGTATGAATTGCCGACCTTAAAAACAAGGTGCGTGAATACGCATTAATAAACCTGAGGCTGGCTGCGGTCAAGCTGCTGCGCGTGGCGCCTAATCACCTCAGCAAGCTGGAGTGAGTGATCAGCCCTTGATCATCACTGCCGCAAAAAATCCATCGGTGCCGTCGCGTGCGGGGGAAAGTTTTAAATAGTCCTGACTGTCGGGTAAATTCATTTTGACCGAGGCCAGCAGTTCGCTCACCGGAAGCAGCGTGAATCCACCTTCCGCCAAAAATGCTTCGACGAGTTGTTCGTTTTCTTCGGGCAGCAGGCTACAGGTGGCATATACCAGCCGCCCACCCGGTTTCAGCAAACGTGCTGCCGAGCGCAGAATCGCCGCCTGCTTGTGCGTCAGCTCGGCCACGCTTTCCGGCGACTGGCGAAATTTTAAATCCGGGTTGCGGCGCAATGTGCCAAAACCAGAGCACGGCGCATCGACCAGCACGCGATCGAGCTTTCCCGCCAGCCGCTTCACGCGCGTGTCGTTCTCCGAGCTCAGCAATTGCGGCATCACATTCGACAGCCCCGAGCGCGCCAGCCGCGGCTTGAGTTTGACCAGGCGCTTGTCGGCCACGTCGAACGCATACAGCCGCCCGCTATTGGCCATCATCGCGCCGATCGCCAGCGTCTTGCCGCCCGCACCGGCGCAAAAGTCGCACACCATCTCGCCGCGCCGCGCGCCGACCAAGAGCGCCAGCAACTGGCTACCGTCGTCCTGCACCTCGATGTTGCCGTCGACAAACAGCGGATGACGATTCAGCGCAGGGTTGTCGGCAAGACGTATGCCCCACGGCGAGTGCGGTGTCGACGTGGCCTTGTAGCCTTCTGCCAGCAAACGTTCCAGTACTGCGTCGCGGCTGGCCTTGTGCGTATTCACGCGCAGATCCAGCGGCGCCTGCTGCTGCAACGCGCGGCCCAGCGCCAGAATGTCCGCATCGCTCATCGTTGGCTGCAGTTTTTCGATCACCCAGTCCGGCAATTCCGCCGCCACACCCAACGGCAGATTATCGGTTTTGGCCGCGCGAATATGCGCGATCAGCTCCGGACGCGCAAAATTTTCCAGCACCGCACCGCTCATGCCGCGCACCTTGATCAGCCACGCCACCACCAGCGTGCGTGGGTTGGCCGCGGGCACCACCACCGACAGATAGCGATAGCGGCGCAGCACGCCAAACACCGCTTCCGCAATAAAGCTGCGGTCGTGCGCGCCCAGTTTTTTGTTCTCGCGAAAAAATGCGGACAGCACTTTGTCAGCCGGGTATTTAAAATCCAGTACCAAATCGAGAGCTTGGGTGGCGAGTTGCAATAAGGTGGGGGTCAGTTCCATTGAAGCGTCATCAAGGTTTTGAATATCGTAAGCATCAAAGGGTACGCTTTAGCGCGGTCCAATCACATGAATGGTTTACTTGCCGCGAAATCACTGTTGCAACGGATTCCCACAAGAACCAATATGCAGGGACGGCGCTTCCGTCGGGTGCATGCCATATCCAGGAACCAGCATTGCGCGCGCCTAGGCCAAGATAGAATTGTTGTGCACGATGGTTGGCGTGAGTGACTGACAAATACAAGCCGCGCTCCGGTGCCTGGAGATTGCACCACTGCGCCATATTTATTAGCAAAGCTTTTCCAATGCCTTGCCCTTGTCTCGATTGTCTGACATGAAGATTGTCGAGATACGAGCCCCATTCGGCATGCTCTGCTGCAAAAGCACAGGTAAAACCAATTACGCCGCTCTCGTCTTCAACTAGCAATACGCACTGATTTTGTTTAGGCGATGCAAAACGCTCCGCCCAGATAGCTTCTCTATCAGCAACCACGGTCCTCTGAAGGTAGTCTGTACTAAGTGCGTCTCTGTAGGTGATCTGCCAGCTCGCTGCATGTAGGGCTGCAATCATTTTAGCGTCGCTAGATGTGGCAAGGCGGAGTTTCATAACGGCTAAGATTTGTGGGAGGTCTGCGGACAAAAGTGGCTAAAGGTATTCCGACTATTCAATCCCGGTGAGTTCGGTAATAAACGCACGCACCCAAGGCTCGGACTTTGCGCTATGAAAGCGCGCCACCATCTCGCCTTTCACAAACAGCAGAACGGTGGGAAAACCGCGCATCGCGTAGCGGCCGGCGAGCTTCATATTGTCGCCTTCGTCCACCTCGATTTTCGCCAGGCGGATACGACCGTTGTAGCTAGGGATCAGGCGCTCGAGGATCGGCGTCAAGGTGCGGCACGGTGGGCACCAGTCGGCCCAGAAGTCGACCAGCACGGGCTGCACGTGCGAGGCTTGGACCACGTCTTGCTCAAACAGCGGCCAGTGGGTATCAAAAATCAGCGCAATATTTTGGGGTTCCGGAGTCGCACTCATAGGTAGGGGTTAGATTATTGACAGGCGGGGTGGTCAACGCTGCTCCTGCGGAGTGGATTGACTACAAATGGAGCGTGAATTTCATATGACTATACCTACAATCCTAAAGGACGTTAGGTTTATGGGAGGAACGTATATTCTGCGGTTGGAGCATGCCACATTTACAAGGGATTCCGGGCTTAGCACCGCTGAGAGGTATTTTGCAGTTGCCGTGAATTTGCGCACACACGAGTTGCATTACTCATATGGTAGTCTGGGCCAGATGCTTCATTTTGTGCATATATTCACCGTTTAGGGAAGTTCATTGCCTATCGTGTGCGGGGGATCCATATATGGCTGGATGATCCATCTGGAATCATAGTGGGCACAGGAGATGGGAGACGTCAGTGCCTGAGAATTCAAGATGACTTAACAACTCAACTGGAGGTATTATGAAAATCGATCAAACCCTGCTTAGCACAATCGTACTTTTCACTGTTTCGGGAGCTGTACAAGCCGCCCTAGTAGACCGTGGCGGTGGCCTAATTTTCGATACCGCCTTGAATGTCACTTGGCTGGCGGACGCCAACTACGCCCAGACCTCTGGCTACCACCCCACTGGTCAAATGACCTGGGATCAAGCCACCGTTTGGGCATCCAATCTTAGCTTCTATGACAGCGTGCGCAAGGTAACCTACACCGACTGGCGCCTACCTAACACAGGACCGGTGAACGGCGTAGCTATGACCCCCGAGCCCTTCCCGGGCGGGTATGCCAGCTCCTGGAATGGCTCCACTGATGTTGGTTACAACATCGGTGCACCTGGAAGCGCCTTTCCTGGCAGCAAAGGCAGCGAGATGGCGTACCTGTTTTACAACGACCTGGGTAACAAAGGCTCTTACGATGTGAATGGGGTGTTTCAACCAGGCTCTGGTCTAGTCAACACTGGTCCGTTTAGTAATTTCCAACCCTACTTTTATTGGTCCGGTACCCAGTATGTGTTCGATACTTCGAAGGCGTGGACTTTCGACTCAAACGGCTTTCAGAAAATGAGAAGCAAGAGCCTCCTTCCCCTGTACGCGTTGGCTGTTCGTCCCGGCGATGTTGCCGCTGTCCCCGAGGCGAATACTTGGGCGCTGCTGCTGGCGGGACTGGGGTTGGTGGGGGCGGCAGTCAGACGGCAGCGTTGATCCTAGGTCAGCCGAGTGACTGGTTTTTAAGTGCCCGCAAGCGGCGAACTGACAAACGCCACTCTCGGGTGCGAGAAACCCATACGGTTAGAGGGCGTCGTTGACTGAAAGTTTGCGACAACCACCCTTGTGATAACTGAACGAAAGCCAGCCATGCAATGGAGTTTTTCAGAACTGAAGTACGCCGCCAAGAAGAGGATTGTTTGCCCTGCGCCCAAGGTGAGTCCTGAGAGGGTAAAACAGGATGAAATACACCGGCTAATCGCGTAATGCCGCTTGTGGAGGGACTCTCAACCAGAACATCGCCCTCGGTTCGTCACACTATCGCTAAAATTTTAGGCGATAGGTTCGTGATTACTGAATCGCTGAATTGTTCAGTGTGTCCTTAAGACCTGGGCACACCCAAAATCCAGCCCATGCAATCTGCCCCGCATTTACTACGCACCGTATTTGGTCACGACACGTTCCGACCGCATCAGGAAGAGATCGTCACGCATCTAATTGAGGGCGGCGATGCGCTGGTCATCATGCCTACCGGAGGAGGCAAGTCGCTGTGCTATCAACTGCCTGCGCTGGTGCGCGACGGCATTGGCATTGTGGTGTCGCCGCTGATTGCACTGATGCATGATCAGGTCATCGCGCTACGGCAGTTGGGCGTGCGCGCGGAATATTTGAATTCGTCGCTGGATGCGCAGGAGGCACGACGCGTCGAAGCGGCGCTCGCGGCAGGCGAACTCGACTTGCTTTACGTCGCGCCCGAACGCTTGGTGACCGAGCGTTTTCTCGCCACGTTGGATCGCACGCCGATTGCTTTGTTCGCGATAGACGAGGCGCATTGCGTGTCACAGTGGGGGCATGATTTTCGCCCCGAGTATGTGCAGTTGTCGGTGCTGCACGAGCGCTTTCCCAAGATTCCGCGCATCGCACTCACCGCCACCGCCGACGCGCCGACCCGCGCCGAGATCGCGCTGCGGCTGCAATTGGGCGAGGCGCGCCATTTCGTCACGGGTTTTGACCGCCCTAACATCCGCTATCACGTGCGCATGGACGCGAGCGGCGCGCGCGAGCAACTGCTGCGCTTCATCCAGGACAAACACGCTGGTCACGCCGGGATCGTGTATTGCCTGTCGCGCAAACGCGTGGATGAAACCGCCGCGTGGCTTACCGCGCAAGGCTTCAACGCGTTGGCTTACCACGCGGGCATGGACGCCGCCGCGCGCCGCCGTACGCAGGAGCGCTTTCTCAGTGAGGATGCCGTGATCGTGGTAGCGACGATTGCGTTTGGCATGGGCATCGACAAGCCCGATGTACGCTTCGTCGCGCATCTCAATCTGCCCAAAACGCTTGAGGCGTATTACCAGGAAACCGGCCGCGCCGGGCGCGATGGCGCGGCGGCTGATGCGTGGCTGCGCTACAGCTTGTCGGACGTGATTCTGCTCAAGCGCATGCTCGACGAGTCCGACGCGGACGAAGCGCACAAGCGCGTCGAGGCGCGCAAGCTTGATGCAATGCTCGGCTATTGCGAACTCACCTCGTGCCGCCGCCAGTCGCTGCTCGGCTATTTTGGCGACGCCCCAAGCGCACCGTGTGGCAATTGCGACAATTGCCTGGACCCGCCGCAAACGGTGGACGCTACCACCGCCGCGCAAAAAGCGCTGTCGTGCGTGCACCGCACCGGGCAGCGTTTCGGCGTGAACTATCTGATCGACGTCCTGCTCGGCAAAGATAACGAGCGCATAAAAAGCTTCGGCCACCACACGCTCTCAACCTTTGGCATTGGTACCGAACTCGATGCCAATGGTTGGCGCGCAATATTCAGGCAGCTTGTCGCGCGCGGCATGCTGATCGCCGATCATGAACATTTCGGCGGTTTGAAGCTCACCCCCGCTTGCCGCCCCCTACTGCGCGGCGAAACCACCTTGCATCTCGCCCAACCAGTGGCGCCGGTCAAACGCAGCAAAAAAGCCCGCGCCAGCGCGGCGGTTCCGGTCAGCGACGATCCGCTGTTTGAAGCGCTGCGCGCGCGTCGTCGTGAACTCGCCCAGCAGCAAGGCGTGCCGCCGTACGTGGTGTTCCATGACAGCACGCTGGCCGCAATGGCGGCGTTTAGACCCCAAACGCTGGCGGCCTTTGCCGACTTGCCAGGCGTGGGGGAGCGAAAACTGGCGACTTATGGGGCGGCATTTTTAGAAGTGATTCGGGCAGCTTAACGTGGCGCCCCTCCAAATACAGGGCACAATCGAGGCCTTTTCGCAAAGTCCTTGGCCCCTCGCCAGTTCGATGCTAGATTAACCCTCGTTTTGTTTACGGATTCGCCCGATACGGCCGTTAACGCTCTATGACCTGCAATCGCCGCCAGTTTTTATGCAACAGCGCAATATTTAGCGCAGGACTTTGCTTGCCCGGTTTTGCGCGCGCGGCTTTAACGACAGAGCCTGAACGCAGTTTGCGCTTTTACAACACGCATACTGGCGAGTCGCTGAATACCATCTTCTGGGCCGA
The DNA here is from genome assembly GCA_043779595.1 of Nitrosomonadales bacterium. Taxonomy (GTDB): domain Bacteria; phylum Pseudomonadota; class Gammaproteobacteria; order Burkholderiales; family Thiobacillaceae; genus Thiobacillus. The sequence continues at coordinate 9,507 of JAYWDZ010000210.1, read as the reverse complement.
CGGCCTCTATGTCCCGGAAGCGCTAACGGATATCAACAAGCTTTTGCGCGATCATCGCACCAATGATATTGCTGCAATTGACCCACAATTACTTACCTTGTTAGACCGCGTCACGACGCTGGTGAGCCCGGGGGATACGCTGCATGTGATTTCGGGTTACCGCGCACCCCTCACCAATCAGGCGTTGGCCGATCAGTCAGATGGCGTGGCCAAGCACAGTCTGCATATGGAGGGTAAGGCCATCGACATTCGTATTCCAGGGCGGAATTTGTCTTGGTTAAGGGATAGCGCCTTAAGCCTGAAAGGTGGCGGCGTGGGCTACTATCCCAATTCGCAATTTGTACACATCGATACGGGGCGCGTTAGAAGCTGGTAGTAACCGTGAGTCGCGGACGCTAATGACTTGCGGGCTTTTCGCTTAATAATGGGTAAGGATTAATCGGCTTACCTTCCCACCAATGTTTTTCCGGCGCTAATTCAAATATCGCAAAGTGCAAATGCGGCGCATCCGGATTTGCGTTTCCAGTACTGCCCACGTAACCCACGAGTTCACCGCGTTTCAAAAGTTTTCCTTCGATAATTCCCGGCGCATAACGGTCTAGATGCGCATAGTAATAAGCAAAACGCTCAGACGGATCGAACTGATACAAGGTTAAACCGCCCTGCTTGCTAGTGAAAAGCTTGACGATTTTGCCGTCATCAATCGCCACTACCTCTCGGCCGCGGGGCGCCATAATATCCAGCGCTTCGTGAATACGCGTCCCTCCCCGAGTCTGATTAAACGTATCAATCAGCTCGCTGGGCTTAATGCCCTGCACCGGTAGCAGTAAGTTCGTAGCCGGTGGGGCACTCGGAAGACTCTCAGTGGCCGGGACCGCAGGAACAGGCGCCGGTAATGGGACGGGTGCCACCCGCGTGGGTTGAGGGGTGACGGTAGCGGGTGTTGCCAGTTTTGGCACTTGCACAGGCGCCACTGTCGGCAAGGGCAAAGGTAATTGTGCCGCCGGGATAAAGCTCACATTATGATTGAGCGTCAGATACGTAATGACGGCGACAGCGCCGACCAGAATGCCCAGCACAAAAAACAGCGCGCGTGCCATCACTCTTGAAGCAGCACCGGCGTCCCTGAAGCGACCGCTTGGGACACCGTGATAACGTCCCAGTTGGTTAAACGAATGCAACCGTGCGATTGAGTTTTACCGATTTTAGAAGGCTCTGGCGTGCCGTGAATGCCGTAATGTTCTTTGGATAAATCAATCCAGGTCACGCCTACCGGATTATTTGGCCCAGGCGGAATCTTGGCCTTCGCATGAGTGGGATTGGCATCCCAAAATAAATCAGGGTTGTAATGGAACACCGGGTTTTTCGCGATGCCTTGCACTTTCCATTCGCCGAGCGGCAGGGGGTCATGTTCACTTCCCGTTGAAGCGGGAAATTGCCCGAGCACCTTGCCCCCGGCGTCGACCAGGGTCAAGGTTGAATCCGACTTGGAGACAATAATCTTGGCAGCTTTTGACAAGGGCGTATGTTCTTCAACATTGGGCACCACAACATCCTGCCCAAGCTGGCTAAACTCTTTTCCGGGATTCAGCTTTTGTAGCAACTTAGGGCTGACGTGAAATTTTTCGCCCAAGCCTTCAAGCGCCGTTGTATAACCCAAGTGACTTAGTTTGGACTTCTCCATCATGTCTGAAGGAATGCTTTCAAAGGGTCCCGCCACGTCTTTATCCGTGAGTTTGTACGAGATTAACGCTGGCGTGGCGCCACGATTCAGTGCCGCCCAAGTCGGTTCGTCGACAAGGCCGGTCGCGGTGAGACCATTGGATTTTTGAAAAGCCACAATAGCCTTACGCACGTTGTCGCCGTATGCCGCGTCGATTTCACCCGGAGAAAAATGCGCGCGGTCGAGCAAAATCTGCACTCGCAACACTGCGGCACCCTGAGCCTTGGGCCCGACAGGCTGGACGACCTTCACGTCGTTAACCGTCTCTGCGGTGAGTAAGTGCTGGGCGGGCACAGAGGTGCGAGCTTCTGCGGTGGGCGCAAAAAATAACAGCGCGAGGGTGCCAACTACCATGCTTTTCATTGTGTGTTTGCCTCTTTTGTCAGGTTCACTTACAAGGCATTTAAACCTTGCTTGTGCAGCGCAATACTTTATGGATATAGAGGTTAAATAATATCGCATAACACGTCTCGCCTTACCCGCACGCTAAGCCCCGGCGGCCTTTAGCCAGTCCCACCACAGCTTAAACAATTCGGGGCTCGCCGAAGCTACCACTGAACGTTCCCAGATGTCAGCGGTATCAAACGACCCCGACAGGCTCGCGAGCTTACCGCCAGCTTCGTCCAGAATCAGGGCTCCGGCGGCGTAATCCCATAATTTCTGCCCGCCGTGAACATAAATATCAAAACGCCCGGCAGCGGTATAACACCAGTCCAGCGCACTCGCGCCAAAATTGCGTTGCGAGGCATACGGTGGCCAAGACGCTAAGCGTCCGGCTAGTGCACGCTTGATGCGCTTCAACTCAACCCCGGCCAGCGCGCGCCGTAATTCGGTGGCGGGGGCACGCAACGGCAGCGGCGTGTCGTTCAGGTGCGCTCCGCCGCCGCGCGTGGCAGAAAACATCTCATCGGCAATGGGGTCGTACACCACGCCCAACTCGCGCACCCCTTTACGAATGAAGGCGACCGAGATCGCAAAATAGGGTACCCCGGCGACAAAATTCGAAGTGCCATCGATCGGGTCGACGCACCACAACCCATCGCGCCCTGCAATCCACGCATCGCGTTGCTGGGTTTCCGTCATTTCTTCGCCCAGCACTGGCGCATCAATTAGCCCGGGCAAGCGTTGCTCCAACGCAATTTGCGTGGCCAGATCGGCTTCGGTAAACAGGCTGCCGTCCAGTTTATGGCTGTGCGCGACGTGTAAAAAACGTGGCGTCACCTCGCGCTGCGCGACCTCGCGAACTAGCGCGATCAGCGCTGGTAGCGTCAGACCGAGTTTGCTTTCCACTTGATCGAGCAGCCCATGCTGGGGATTTGTTCAGTCGGCCCTCGTTGCGTGAGCGCGACCGCTTTCATCGCTTCGAACAAGTCGCGGCGCACGCCTTCAGGCGCGGTTTCCTTGCGCGACTCATCAAAACGGCCACGATATTGCAATTCGAAATTGCGATTAAAGCCGAAGAAATCTGGCGTGCAAACCGCGCCATACGCTTGCGCCACTTGTTGCGTTTCGTCCAGCACATACGGGAAAGGAAAATTCAATTCCTGCGCCACCGCTTGCATGTTTTCAAACGAGTCCTCGGCGTAATCGGTGGGGTCGTTGGACATGATCGCAATGGCATGGATGCCGTGCTGCTTAAGCTCGGCGATGTCGCTCACCAAACGCGCGCGGATCGCTTTGACATAAGGGCAGTGATTGCAGATGAACATCACCAGCAAGCCGTTTGGGCCCATCGCATCGGTCAATGTCCAGTTTTTTCCATCCACGCCAGGGAGTGAAAAATCCGGCGCCTTCCAGCCAAAATCGCATACGGGAGTAGTCAGTGAAACCATATTCAATCCATCCGGGCGTTAAGTGAATGTTGGCATAATACCAACATGTCTCCACCGCGTTTTTACCTCGATCAAAAAATTGCGCTCGGCGCGCAACTGATGCTGCCGCCTGGGCCCGCCCGGCATGCGGCGCGCGTATTACGGCTGGAAGTGGGCGATACCGTGCATTTATTTAACGGGCTGGGCGGCGAGTTTGTGGCGCGAATCGAGCACATCCGTAAAGACGAAGTGGCCGTACAGATCACCACTTTCAATGATGTCGAGTGCGAATCGCCGTTGCAAGTGATGCTGGCGCAAGGTATTTCCAGCGGCGAGCGGATGGATTACACCTTGCAAAAAGCGGTTGAGCTTGGAGTCAGCGCGATCCAGCCGATTGCCGCGAAACGCAGTGTGGTGAAGCTCGCAGGCGAGCGCGCAGATAAGCGCGTCGCGCACTGGCAAGCAGTAGTCGCGAGTGCGTGCGAGCAGAGCGGGCGTAATCGCGTGGCCCCCGTTAGCCAGCCCATGTCGCTCGCAAATTGGCTCGGCCAACGACCGACCGGGCGCCTGCTATTCTTATCGCCGCTAGCCACCACTAGCCTGGTCGATTTATCCCCTCAACAAGGGCTGCATGTATTAATCGCAGGCCCGGAAGGCGGTTTTGAGGTGGATGAAATCGCTGCACTCGAATCGGCAGAGGCGATACCCGTGCGCTTGGGTCCGCGGATATTACGTACCGAAACCGCAGCAGTGGCCGCGCTGGCCGCGTTGCAAACTTTGTGGGGCGATTTTTAAGCCGCTCAACCCCGAAATAGGTGCATAAAAAAACCGGATCCATGACCCGGTTTGATCTATTCGCCCGATGGCTAATCAAGGCCGCAAGTAGGCGTAACCTTGTTCCTGTTTCTTCATGATCTCGACTGCGCCAGATGGCACATAGCCTACCGTGGAAAGCATGTTTTCTTTACTGAGTTTTTCCTTCGACATGGTGTTTTGGCAGGCCACGACTTTAACGCCTGAATTGACTGCCTCTGCTACGCTTTTATCTGCTGTCGAATTTGCTTTGAGCATATTGATGCCAGGACCGTAAGCAACTATCTCCAGATCTACGTTTTCTTTACCCATGTCTTTTTGAATATTTTTGGCATTACCTACTGCCAAGTCCCATTTTTTGGGATCGTTATCGCTGACCTGAATCACCATTTTTGATTTGCCCTGAGCCAGCGCCGCGACAGGCGCGCTTAACAAACCCAATAACACCGCACCGCTTAACACGGCACTCATCAAACGGTTCATGCTTTTCATATTCATACTCCTGATTAAAAAAGGTTGGCGGAAGGGAAAACCTATGCGCGTACAACAGACGACCTAATGAGATAGATGTTCCCTAGTTTATTTTCAATGCGCGCATTCCCTACGCAAACATCAGATAGGGACTCCAAATAAATCAAATCCTATTAAACTCAAGTTTTTAAGCCTATAGGTAGCGAAAGGTGAAAAACACCACCGACTTCGTTGAATGGTTCCGCGCCGCCGCGCCCTACATCCACGGCTTTCGTGACAAAACATTCGTAATTGCGTTTGGGGGCGAGCTGGTAGCGGATGCGAATTTCGTGCAGTTGGCGCACGACGTCAACCTGCTGAATAGCCTCGGCGTGCGTCTGGTATTAGTCCATGGCGTGCGGCCACAGGTGGAGGCACGCCTGCAGGAAAACGGTACCGCGATGCGTTATATCAATGGCTTGCGCGTCACCGATGACGCGGCATTGGCCTGTGTGAAAGAAGCCGCCGGCACCGTGCGGGTAGAAATTGAGGCCTTACTATCTTTAGGCCTCGCCAACACGCCGATGGCCGGGGCAGCCATCCGCGTAGCTTCGGGCAACTTTGTCACCGCGAAGCCATTGGGTGTGCGTGAGGGCGTGGATTTGCTCCACACCGGTGAGGTACGCAAAATTGATGTGATCGGGGTTGGCCGTCGCCTCGATCAGCAGGAAATCGTGCTGTTGTCGCCCATTGGCTATTCGCCCACCGGCGAAGTGTTCAACCTGACCCTGGAAGACGTGGCAACCCAGGCCGCCATTGCGCTGCGTGCCGATAAGCTGATTTTTTTGATGGATACCGAAGGCGTGCCAGGCAAAGGCAAAACCATCCACAACACGCTGACTGTGGACGAGGCGCGCGACTTGCTGACGCAAAACCGCAAACTTCCCGAAGACGTCGCGTATTACCTGCCCGGCGCCATCGCCGCCTGCGAGGCCGGTGCAGCGGCCAGACCGGCAGATGGCCGGGGCATTGCCAGCGTGCCCGTGGGGGGCACCACACGCGCTCACTTGATAAGCCGTCACCGCGATGGGGCGTTGCTATCAGAGCTTTTCACCCGTGAAGGCGTCGGCACGTTGATTACGCCTAGCCCGCTTGAAACCGTACGCGCCGCGACGATAGAAGATGTCGGCGGGATTCTAGGCCTGATCGAGCCGCTGGAACGTGAGGGCGTGCTGGTAAGGCGTTCGCGCGAATTGCTGGAAATGGAAGTCGAGCGTTTTCTGGTGCTGGAATCCGACCGCGTGATAGCCGGATGCATCGCGTTGTACCCGTTTCCGGAAGACAAGGCGGCAGAACTGGCTTGCCTGGCCGTAGCGGAGGGCTATCGAGGGCGCGGCTTTGGCGAGCGCCTCCTTGCCGCCGCCGAAGCAAACGGCAAAAAATTCGGATTCAAGCGGCTATTTGTGTTGACCACGCGCACAGAGCACTGGTTTGAAGAACGGGGTTTTATGGATTGCAATTTGGACCAATTGCCGAAAAAGAAACAGGCGCTTTATAACTATAAACGCCGCTCCAAGGTGTTACAGAAACCTATATGAAATACAGCGTGGGCTTATCCTGAGGAGACGGGCCGCTCTTTTACATAAATTTTGCCACACCTTGCCCCGAGGGCAGGTTTCCAATAGTCGGCAAAGCACAAAACTCCGCCATTGTGCAACGCCTATATCACGCGTCCAACGCTGAAGAATGGGCTTAAATCGCCGTTAAGTCCCCTATGCAAAAGTGGCTTCAAAACCTTTCTCTTCGCTATAAAGTTATCCTGACTGCGCTACTGATTGAGTCGACCATGTTTGGGATACTGGTCGGCTATAGCGTGTATTTAAATAACGCAGAATTACAAAGCCAGGGGCGGCAACGCGTGCAGGAAATATCGCAGACCCTGGTTGCGGCGTTAGGCCCATGGCTCTCACAGCAGGCTGATTCCAGCGTGCGTGACATTTTGCTAACGCGCTATAACCAGGGCCAGCTCACCGCCATCACCGTGCGCGACAATTTCGGGCGTGTGCTGCATCAAGTCGGCGGGATGGCGCGCGGGGGCGATTTTGAGCTTACGCGTCCTATCCATTTTTCGGGACGCAAATACGGTGAGCTGGAGGTCGTCTTGTCGGGGGCCTTCATCCGCCAGATGCGTATCGAACATTTACGCGAAAGCGCATTGATCGCGCTGGGCGCATTGTGGCTCACCGCGCTGTTACTGTATTTGACTATGAGCCGGATCGTGCGTCGGCTGGAAGTATTGAGCCGCGCAGGCCACAGCATGGCGCAGGGCGACCTGTATGTGGCGCTGCCGGAGGATGGGCGCGATGAGGTGGGGCGACTGGTCACCACGTTTAACCAGATGATGCAATCGGTGCGCACCAGCGTAGAACGCGCGCGCGAAAACGAAGCGCGCTTCCATGCGATTGCAGATTACACGTATGACATTGAACTGTGGCTCTCGCCCGAAGGCAAATTGCTGTGGGTGAATCCCTCGGTCGAACGCATTTTGGGGTATACCGTGGCCGAATGCATGGAGCGGCTGAATTTTCCGGTCGATATCGTTCATCCGAGTGACCGCACCGCAGCCGAGTTTCAATTGCGCCAGGCCCTGCGTGGCACCTCGGGACAGGGCTATAGCTTTCGCGTATGCCGCAAAGATGGCGGTCATTTTTGGGCCATCACCAACTGGCAACCGATTCACGATATCAGCGGAACCTATCAAGGTATCCGGGCCAGTATTCACGATGTGAATGACCAGAAAGCCACCGAAGCCAACCTGCGCGAAGCGCTTTCCGAGTTGCGAGTTGCCGAAAATCTGCAAACGCAATACCTGAAAGAATCGGAACAGGAACGCGCGCGGCTGGTGTCGCTATTGTCGGCCATGAATCTGGGCATTTTGTTTGTGGCCGCCGATGGCAAAGTGATATATCACAACGCGACGTTCAACCACATGTGGTTGATCGATGAACACGCCGCATTGATCGGCTTGCCAGTGCAGGCAGTATTGGCGCAATCCGCTTCGACGCTGGCGCGGCCGGATCATTTTTCCAAACATTTGCTGTCGGTACTGGAGGCGCGCGAGGTATCGAACAGTTTCGAAATCCAGATGGCCGATGGTCGTGTCATTACAGAACTGGATTACCCGGTCCGCGATCCGGAAGGCCAATTCATCGGCCATTTATGGATTTACGAAGACATCACGCGAGAGCGACAGACCGCCGAACAATTGGTCTATTTGGCAGAGCGTGATGCGCTGACGGGGTTGTACAACCGACATCGATTCCAGCAGGAACTAAACCGCACTATGATGGAGTGCGAGCGCAAAAAAAGTTTGTGCGCAGTGATGTTCTTCGACCTCGACGAATTCAAATCCGTGAACGACACTTATGGTCACCGCGCCGGTGACGCATTGTTGATCCGCGTAGCGGGTGAAATTAGCGCGCTGGTGCGTAAAAACGAAGTGCTCGCGCGTTTGGGTGGCGACGAGTTTGCGATTTTGCTGCCGACGGTGAGTGACAACGAAGCTGAACAACTCGCCGAGCGTGTAGTGCGTGCGGTTGCGCAAATCCCCTTTTTGTTTGAAGGCCAAAGCCTGCGGTTAACGGCAAGTCTGGGTATTGCGTATTTTCCCAGTCAGGCTGCGGATTCAGACGAACTGGTCGCCAAGGCCGATATCGCGATGTATCAGGCCAAGCAGGCCGGTAAAAACGCCTGGCGTGTGTATTGCGCTGACCTCGACGCGCACCATGAAATTCGCGTTCGTCTTTCGTGGAGCGAACGGATTGGGAATGCCTTTAATCAGGGGCTGTTTCAACTGCATTTTCAGGGTATTTATTGGGCCAATGCGGGCGGGTTTTCGCACCTCGAAGCCTTGGTCAGAATGCGCGATGAACTCGATCTGGAACAGATCATCATGCCCGACCGTTTTATCCCCGTCGCCGAAAAAAGCGGCTTGATTGTGGATATTGATCGCTGGGTCATCCGCGAAGTGCTGCAGTTGCTCACGTTGAATAGCCATATCCCGGCGATTGCGGTCAACCTTTCCGGGCGTTCAGTAAGCGAATCCACACTGGTTCAATACATCGGTGATCAATTGCGGATTTATGGCGTGGAACCGCATCGCCTTATTGTTGAAATTACCGAAAGTGTCGCCGTCACCGACCTGCACGACGCGCAGCGCCTGATCGAAGCGCTACGTTTGCTGGGGTGCAGGATTTGCCTGGACGACTTTGGTGCGGGCTTTGCGTCGTTTGCCTATCTGCGTCACCTGAACGTCGACACGATCAAGATCGACGGTCAATTTATTCGCAATCTGCACATCGATACCGACAATCAGGTATTTGTGCGTGCAATGATCGACGTGGCACGCGGGCTGGGAAAAACCATCATGGCCGAATATGTCGAGGATGCGAAAGTGTTGGCGATCTTGAAAAACCTGGGCGTGGACTTGGTCCAGGGCTTTTATCTGGATAGTCCCAGCGCAGACCATCCCCAATTGAAAATGCCACAAGTAGAGTCGGAACCGGTTGCTTGACGCGTGTCAGAACAACGATTGTTCTGAACCCTCAAAACTTATGGGCACTTCTATAAATCCCATTAAATTTCATCCCACCGTCATCGAATCATTTTTTGATGACATTCTTGCGAGACTCGTGATTTCTACAGTGGTTT
>JAYWDZ010000209.1:0-11143 GCA_043779595.1 Nitrosomonadales bacterium | reverse complement strand
AGATCGAGTCCATTGACCCCGGGCAGCATGATGTCGAGCAGCAACATGTCGAAGCCGCCGTGCGTCAGGCGCTCGCGTGCGGCTTCGCCGTCGGCTATGTGCTCGACACAAAACCCTTCGTCGAGTAATTGAATGGTAAGCATGTCCGCGATATCCGGGTCGTCCTCAACGACGAGAATACATTTGCTTTCACGAACGGACATAAGGGGCACTTCATGCTGATATAACGCGAACGCGCAATTATGCGCCTGCTCGGGAGACGATAAAAATCACATTTATTTGAAGATTTGTTTAACGCTGCGTGAGGACTTGGTAAGGGGCATATGTGACGCTGCTTGAGGTTTGCAGACGCGAACCCAACCCTTTTCTTTCCCTTACCCCAGGAGATTTACATGGCACGTTTAAATATTCTTGCTGCTGCACTCGCTACCCTGCTTGTTGCTCCGGCTGCTCACGCGATCCAGGTCAAGGTCACCATCACCAGCCTGGTTCCCACACGAGGCGTGGAATTTACCCCGGTATGGGTGGGCTTCCACGATGGCAATTTTGATACGTATAACCTTGGACAAGCCGCCAGCCCCGAGCTTGAGCGCCTTGCCGAGGACGGCAACACCGCGCCAATCACCGCGGCTTTCACCGCGGCGGGCTATGATCGGCAGGCTACGCTACAGGGAACGGCCATTGGCAGTCCCCGTTTCGAGCCGGGCGATTCGGGTTCTTTCGTGTTCGATCTGGACGGTAATAATATCGACCACCGTTACTTCAGTCTGTTGTCCATGGTCGTGCCGAGCAACGACGCTTTTTTTGGCAACGTAAACCAGATCGGTCACCGTATTTTTAATGATGACGGCAGCTTCAAGGGCGACGATTTTATCGTCATGGGAGCGGGGGTCCGCGATGCGGGTACCGAGTTCAACGACGAGATCCCGCAGAACACCGCCCGCCTGGGCCAGACTGTGCCCAACACCGGCGTGACGGAGAATGGCTTGGTATCGACCCATGTGGGATATATCCCCGGCGGCAATATCCTCACGGCTTTCCCCAATGGCGATTTCAGGCAGCCTGGTTATCAGATCGCGCATGTGCAGATTAGCGCTCTGCCCGTGCCCGAGCCCGAGACTTACGCTATGTTATTGGCCGGCTTGGGACTGGTCGGATTTAAAGCAGCGCGTTCGCGCCGCCGTGCGTAAGCGCCTGACAATTTAGGCAACTCCGCACGATCAAACTGCAACCTGCCGCTGGCGGGTTGCTTCGTTTCATCCCTTGCAAAGGAAAACATCATGACTTTTCGTTTCACTCCCCTGGGTTTAGCCGCCCTCGTCTCGTTCGGGGCACTTCCGACGTTTGCGCATAGCGCTGTCGCCGTAGTAGACCCGTTCAACGATTTTCTGCCGAGCTATACCGCCGGTCCGGCCAATGGCGACTTGGATGTCATCGCTGCTGCGGGCTTGTACAACGCAAGTAAACAAACTTTCACCCTCAGCACCATACTGGCCGACAAAGTCGGTCAGACACCTGGCGCGCTGTACGTATGGGGCATCAATCGGGGTTTGGGTACCGAGCGCTTCCTGGCGGGCACGCCTTCCATCGGCGCGGGCGTGTTTTTCGACTCGGTGCTGGTGGTGCGCCCGAACGGCACCGGTTTTTATAACGATTTCATCAATACGGTGACGACGAATCTGAATCCCGCCAATATCGATATTGGGAGTCTTACGGTTACGTTGCAGGATCTGCCGGTTAATCTGTTCGCACCCAATACGGCCGGTTTTACGGCGCCCGCCAAATACACCTGGAATTTATGGCCCCGCGTTGGATTGGGCCAAAACAACCAGATCAGCGACTTCGCGCCGAATGCCGCGAACCTGGGCTTTCAGGTGACCGCCGTACCTGAACCGGAAAGCTGGGCTATGCTGCTTGCGGGCTTGACCCTGACAGGATGGCGTTTGGGGAAACGTGTGGTTGGTTAAGGAATGAAACCAGCAGCCGGGTATCGCATCGGATACCTGGCGGCTGGCTTACTGGGGGGCAACAAAGAATTTGGTCGGGGTGAGAGGATTCGAACCTCCGACTCCTGCGTCCCGAACGCAGTACTCTACCAGGCTGAGCTACACCCCGAGGCAGATGAGAAATGTGTCGAGCGACAACATTTATAAAAACAAAAAACGGGAACGGCTTTAAAGCTTATTTCGAATGCTTGACCAGCGCTTAATAACTACGGTCAATCGCGAAAACCGCTAATTGTAACAAAGCTGATTTGTATTTTGAATCCGGCAATTCAGAAATCGCTTCGTTTGCGATTTTAATTTCACGCTGCGCTTGTACGCGGGTGTATTGCAACGCTCGGGTATCTTTAATGGCAGCGAGCACGCTTTGAAACTCAGTCAGCCCGCCATGTTCGATCGCATGGCGGATACTTGTGGCCTGCTCGGGTGTGCCATGTTTCATCGCATATAGCAGCGGCAGCGTGGGTTTGCCCTCTGCCAAATCGTCGCCGATATTTTTGCCTGTTTTCAAGAAGTCACCTGAATAATCCAGCACGTCATCAATCAACTGGAAGGCGGTGCCTAGATGCATGCCGTAATTGGCCAGTGCGGCTTTTTGCGCTTGCGTGCCGCCGCCGATCACCGCGCCGAGCCGACCTGCGGCTTCGAAGAGCTTGGCGGTTTTATAGCGGATGACGCGTAAATAACTTTCTTCGTCAATATCAGGGTCATGGCAATTGAGCAATTGCAGCACTTCACCTTCGGCTATTGTATTAGTCGCATCCGACAGAATTTGCATGACCTCCATATTGTTTACGCCGACCATCATCTGGAACGCGCGTGAATACAGAAAATCGCCCACCAATACGCTGGCAGCGTCCCCGAACAACGCATTCGCCGTTTCGCGTCCACGCCGCAAATCGGATTCGTCGACCACGTCGTCATGCAGCAGTGTGGCGGTATGGATAAATTCGACGACCGCGGCCAGCTCGTGGTGTGCTGCACCTTGATACCCCAGGCAACCAGCTGATAGCAGCACTAGCGCGGGACGCAAACGCTTGCCGCCACTGTTGATGATGTACTCGGAAACCTGACGAATTAACGCAACGTCAGAATACAAGCGCTCGCGGATGACATGGTCGACAGCGTGCATGTCGTCAGCCAAAAAGGTTTGCAGGCTTTCCAGGGACACAATAGAGGAGGGACTTGTAAAAGGACGATATGGTAACAGTCCCCCCTCGCTTTTTTACAGGCCCGTAGTTCGGTTTGACTTAGGGAGGGAACCCCGTTAGAATCTCGCGCTTTCCTGGGTTTGAATTTCTGTTGGAGCACCCAAAATGTACGCAGTCATCAAAACCGGCGGCAAACAATATCGTGTTTGCGCTGGTGATAAATTAAAAATCGAAAAACTTGAAGCCGAAATTGGCAGCGAAGTCACATTTGACCAAGTGTTAATGGTGGGCGACGGTGACGACATCAAGGTTGGCTTGCCTATGCTAGCGGGCGCGATAGTCAAAGCGACCGTGCTGAATCAGGCGCGTGGCGACAAGATTCATATCTTTAAAATGCGTCGTCGTAAGCATTACCGTAAGAGCCAGGGTCATCGCCAGTATTTCACCGAAGTGCAAATCGGCGGCATCACGGCCTAAGGAGTTAAAGCATGGCACATAAAAAAGCAGGCGGCAGTTCACGTAACGGTCGTGATTCGGAATCCAAACGTTTGGGTGTGAAGCGTTACGGGGATCAGTTGGTATTGGCGGGCAATATTATTGTGCGTCAGCGCGGCACGCAATTTCATGCTGGCGATAACGTTGGCATGGGCAAGGATCACACGCTGTTTGCGAAGGCGGATGGTTTGGTTAAATTTGAGGTCAAGGGTGCCCAACGCCGCCGCACTGTTCGTATCGAACCGGTGGCCGCTGCTTAAGTCTTACCGATATTCCGAAAAAGCCCTGTCCGTCGGATGGGGCTTTTTTGTTTGTGGAGCAGGCTCATGAAATTCATCGACGAAGCAAAAATTGAAGTCTACGCAGGCAAGGGCGGCGACGGCTGCGCGTCATTTCGACGGGAAAAATATATTCCCAAGGGGGGACCAGATGGCGGTGACGGCGGGCGTGGCGGCAGCGTGTTTGCAGTGGCGGATCGCAACATCAACACGTTGATCGAGTTTCGCTACACACGCATTTTCAAGGCCAAGAAGGGCGAAAACGGCCGCGGCGCGCAGTGCTACGGCAAAGCGTCAGACGACGTGATTATGCGGGTGCCCGTGGGCACGGTATTCAGCAATCCTGAGACCGGCGAAGTCGTGGCCGATCTTGCTGAGGACGGGCAACAGGTTTGTTTGGCCAAGGGCGGCAAGGGCGGTTTGGGCAATATGCATTTCAAGTCCAGCCTGAACCGCGCGCCGCGTCAGTTTACCGAAGGCGAGCCGGGCGAGGAGTGGGAAAAGCTCGCGATGGAGCTCAAAATACTCGCTGATATAGGCCTGCTGGGTATGCCCAACGCGGGCAAATCGACCTTTATTCGCGCCGTGTCGGCTGCGCGCCCCAAGGTGGCGGACTATCCGTTTACGACGCTTGCGCCGAATCTGGGCGTGGTGCGCGTCGACAGTGAACGCAGCTTTGTGATCGCAGATATTCCCGGGTTGATCGAAGGTGCAGCCGAAGGTGCAGGGCTGGGGCATCAATTTTTGCGTCATCTACAACGCACGCACCTATTACTGCATCTGGTCGATATTTCGCCGCGTTGGGACGAGGCCGACCCGGTACGTGAGGCGCGTGCCATTGTCGAAGAACTGCGCAAATATGATGAGTCCTTATACGAAAAACCGCGCTGGCTGGTGTTGAACAAAACCGATATGTTGGCCGAAGCAGATCAGCAAAACGTGGTGGCTCAGTTTGTGAAAGACTATGCCTGGACGGGGCCGGTATTTGCAATATCCGCTTTGACGGGCGTGGGTTGCGAGAAGCTGACCTACGCGATTATGGAGTACTTGGGTACCACGACTCGAGCCGCACCCCAGCCGCAGCTAGCTGACTAACTGGAGGCGGGCTCGGCAACACGCTTCCAGTCATTTTCCAGCAAGGCCACTTGATACTTCGCCCACCGGGCAAATTCGGCCGGACTGCAATGGCCTTTTTTGCGACGGCACATGCCCGCCACGCCTTTAAATTCGTAGACGGTTTCGCCGCTCTCTGTATCCGTGCGAATACCGGCGAGCTGACGCACGCCCCAGGTTCTACCGTAGGCACCATTGCTGTAAAAAAATCCGGGTTTCAGTTCTTCAATCGTCATAAAAATCTTCAGGTGGTGATTTTGCGGTAGATGTCCGTTACCTTAATGGGCAACTGGCGCACATCATCCAGAATGATATAGCGCGCCGCGCCGTACATGTGCGGCAGGTAATCACGAGCATCGTGATCTAGCGTGATGCAGAACGGGTGGATGCCGCTACGCCCGGCTTCGAGCAGCGCCATGCGGGTGTCTTCCACGCCATAGAGCCCGCGATAGACATCGAAATAATCGTCGGGTCGACCGTCCGACAAGGTAACCATCACCTTGGTGCGCGCTTCAATCTGATTCAATAGCGTTGTCATGTGGCGAATTGCGAATCCCATGCGCGTGTAGTCCTGCGGGCGTATTCCTGAAATGCGCGCTTTGACTTCTGAGGTGTAGGCCTCGTCAAAAGTCTTGATCCGAAACAGCTCGCACCTTTTTCGCGTGGTGCCGGAAAACCCATAGATCGCATAGCGGTCCCCCAGCAGCTCAAGCGCCTCGCACAATAGGATCAGCGCTTCGCGTTCGGCTTCGTTGATCCAGCCCTTGGTCGAGCCGCTCATATCGACCAGAAACGCGACCGCGATATTGCGCTCGGCGCGGTGCTGGCGCACAAATAAACGGTCACTCATTTCGCGGCCATCGCGCGCGTCGGCCAGCGCTTCGATCAACGCATCAATGTCGACTTCGTCGCCGTCTGCCTGGCGTTTTTCGAGGCGGTTTTCCTCGCGCATTGCTTCGAAGCGTTTGCGCAAATGCTTGACGATGGGCGCGTGCTTGTCCAGCGTGTTGCGGTAAAAATCGTCGTGGATTGGCTGCACCGGCTTTTCGCGCATCACGCACCAGTTTTTGCGGTAGTGCTGGCGGCCGTGATCCCACTCGTCAAACAGCGTCGCGCCGCGTTCGTGATAGACGCCTTGCCACACCGCATCGGGGTCTTCGGGGTGCTCCTGATACAGATTGGGGTCGTATTCACCCTCGCCTGCGGGCGTGAGATATTCGGGCGGAATCTCGCCAAAGTCGAGATAGATCGAGGTGAGCAATTGCTTCACGCCTTCGGGGGGCGCGAGCGGCGCATCGTCAAGCGTGATATCAAAATCGAGCAGACCGTTTTCGTCATGCGTTTCGGCCTCGAGGCGAGGGGGTGCATCCGATGCTTCGCGTGGAGCGGTTTTTTTGGGCTGGTCCTCCAACATCTCTGCAAGCTTCACGCGCAAGCGCGCTTTTTCTTTTTCGATGCGCCCGTTACGTGCAGCCGTGATGGCATCGGGGCGCAGTACCCCTTGATAACTGCGCGGTATAAAGCTTGGCAACGTACAGGCGGCATCCAGCAGATCAAGACTGGTATTTACGGAAGCCTCGGGTGCGGCAAGTTGGGTGGCAAAGCCTTGCCAGGGCTCGGGCATAGTCTCTTCTAAAGCCTGGCTTAGGCGCTGCATTTCACGGTGTAAGCCTGGCAACTCGCGCGCAATACAGGCGGTGAGGCGCAGTGTTTCCAATGCATGGAATTGGGTCAGCGTGTGTTGTGGGTTGACCGATGTTGCCAGCAATTCTTGCCAATCGACACGCAGCGTGCCAAAACGGGTCTGCGCCCACAGCATCGCGAGGGTGGCTTTAGCGAGCTGAAAATTATCGGCCAAGGTGTCAAAGCGCGCGATCAAGTTGGGCAGCATGACACGTTCACCGTCGGTATACGCGGCATCGCTTTCTTCCAGCTTGAGTCGCCGCCCGGAGAGCCCCCCTAAAAAATTTCCCAACACCGGTGCGATATCGTTAAACAGCACGCCAGCGCTGTCGTGCGGATGCGCGCTCGCATCAAAACTATCGACTTGCTCCATCACGCGCAACGCGGTTTGCAGCCCGGTGCGATCAAAGATATCGCAGGTGTGAATCGCCCAGGCTTCGAGCAGGCGGCGTTCCATGCGGGGCAGCAACGCGGGCGCGCGCCGACCGAACTGCCACGCCAATGTGATATGCGTGGAGGCGATTCGGCGTATCCAGCCGAGGATGAAGTCTTGTTCCTCGCGCGGCAAAACAGCTAGCTCAGCCCCCAGGATTTCGACTTTGAAATACGTGAATTCGGTATCGAGCCAGACATGGAGGCGTTGCTCCATTTCGGCCGCCGTGAGCGCGGTGAGTGCCATAGGAAACCCCCCTAAAAAGCCAGCACGGTCAGGCAATCTGCCATCAAAAAATTGAGGAGGAGAGTTCCTGAATCGCTTTCAACATATCGGCGTCGTCAGTAAGCGCTTGGGCGACTGCCGCTTTGCAGGCGACGACGGGACTGACGCCGTCGGCAATCAATTTGCCAGCATGCACCAGCAACCGAGTTGATGCGCCTTCGTCCAACCCGGTGCCTTTGAGGTTACGCGTCATTTGCGCGAACTTCACTAAACTATCGGCGATGGACTCACTCACCCCCGACTCGCTGGTTACGATACGGCGTTCGAGTTCTGCGGAAGGGTAATCAAACTCTAATGCGACGAAGCGTTGCCGGGTCGATTGTTTCAAGTCTTTTAATACACTCTGGTAGCCAGGGTTGTACGAAATAGCCAAACAGAACTCGGGTGTGGCTTCAACGATTTGGCCTAGTTTTTCCATAGGCAGCGAGCGTCGATCATCTGCAAGGGGGTGGATGACCACCATCGTGTCCTTACGCGCCTCTACCACTTCGTCCAGATAGCAAATGCCCCCTGCCCGAACCGCGCGAGTTAGCGGGCCATCTACCCACACGGTTTCGCCGCCTTTCACCAGATAGCGCCCCACCAAATCAGAGGCAGTCAGGTCGTCATGACAGGAAACGGTGATGAGGGGTCTTTTAAGGCGCCACGCCATATGCTCCATAAAGCGTGTTTTGCCACAGCCAGTAGGGCCCTTCAGCAACACCGGAATCTGCTGGCGATAAGCGGCTTCGAATAGTTTTATTTCATCCCCGACCGGCTCGTAATAGGGCTCGGTTGCGATGAGATGATGGGCAGGGTCGTAACCTGAATGGAGGGCCATTGAGTTGGCATTCTCACCGGCAAGCGACACAGGATTGAGATGAGGAGAAAGTATTGTCATGAGCGGCTTGCCTTAAAAACAGCTGGCCTGCTGTTTTTTATGCTCCAGATCCTTGATTTCAAGATTCCATTTATCCATTTGGGACTGGGTGTAGCCTTTGCGTCTTGCGGCATCCATTTTGTCTAATATGAGTCCGAGTTTATCGGTGAGCTTGTCGCAGTGTTTAGGTGTTTTTCTCTTTGGGGCGTTGCTGAGGATATCGAGTTTCACTACGCCTTTTTTTTCGGCTAGTGTCGGCGTTGCCTCATACCCAACTCTTGCTGGCGCTGCCACTTTGGGTACGGGGGGCGACGGGTCAATATCGACCTTACGAACTTGCTGAGCACCGGCACAGGCCAAGTTTGAATAAGTCACCTTGCCATAAACATCTACGCATTTATTCAGACTGGAGGCTTGCACAGAGCTTGCCGATGTTCCAGTTAGCAATATCACCAGCAATGAGGTTTTAGTGATCACCGGAGTATTTGTCATCTTCCAAAGCCATTTTTGCATCGAATGCGGCCTGCTGCGCCTGCTCAGTCCGCTCACGTTTTCGCGCGAGGCGTTTATCCAGCGCATCGGGATATTCCTCAATAAATCTTTCACCAAATAATACATGTTTGAGAAAGTTAAGGCCAAAGTCGAGCAGCGCTTCGTCATCGGCGACCAGCAGCGCCATCACTTCCGGTGGGATGTTATAGGTCTCGTTAAAATTTGGACTCATCACAAAGGCGCGGAAGCGGTCGACGTCGTAGCTTGCCATAAAAAATAACTGATTGGAAATGGGCGAGGGCTGGCCGATGGTGGGGCCCGCCGACTTACGCTTGACGACCAGTTGCCGCCATGCGCGGGCTTTTTCGTCGTATTCGGCAACGCCCTGTTCAGCGCGATAATCCTCAATCTTGATGGTGCGCGGCTCGAAATGGCCGAGGCAATGCTTTTCCTTGACCAGCGCATACGCTGAGCGGTCCACATACTCATCCGAACGGCGCATGGTCAACAGCGCGACCGGGTAATAGCGGCACGCAGTGGGGCGGTCTTCGTACACGCCACAGCCTTCCGGCTTCATGAACTGGCATGCGGTGCCGCCTTCAACCGGTTTCAGGTTCACGCCGGGCATACCGTCTTTGTCCATGTCGAAAGGGACAGAATATTGCTTAAGAAACTCGCCCGACGACATATCCAGGCGTTTTTTCAGACGCAAGATGTCGTAGGGCGTGAGCGGAATATCGATATTGCTGCAACAGGCATTCCAGCATTTCACGTCGCGGTGGCAGCGAAACTGCAGCGTGGCGTTCTCCGCCAGCATTGTCGGTTCGACCGGACTGCCGGTAAATGGCGAGTCCTGGATCATGTCTTTAAATTCGTCCTGGTTCATGCTTGCACCTTCTGGAGCGATGCTCCCTATTCTTCACAACACACGGTCGAAAATACGAGCTTACGCGCTTTCGACTGGATGCTAAATCTTCCCTGATAGGGGTTTGTTAGCTAAAAATCCAGGCAGCCTGAGCTGCGCCAGAAAAAAACCGGGCAGCCAAGGCTGCCCGGGGATCTACTGCATCACAAATTACTTAGTGCGCAGCGGGCTTAAACAGCTTGGTCTTGTCGACCAGATCCACGTGGGCACGCTTAAAGCAATTCCACTGTTGCGTGGTCTTGTCGTAGATCGAGTTCACGAAGCAATGCCAGTTTTCTTCATCGACAAAGTTTTTGTCCATGCGGTAGTAGAAGCCGGGGTAACGGCTTTCTTCGCGGAACTGGATGTGCTTCATGTGGGCTTCTGCAGTTAACACACGATGGTAGTTTTCCCACGCGCGGAGTAGTTCGTGCAGGTCTTTGGCACGCATTTTCTCGGCGTCTTCTTTCAGGAAATTCAACTTTTCTTCCGCCACGGCCAGCATGCTGGCATTAGTGGTGTAATAGGTTGCGACGCCTGCAACATACTCGTCCATGATTTTCTGCAAGCGGAACTGCAGCATCTTGGGCGTGATGTAATTGGGATTGACGTCGATCGCGGTGGTGTAGTCTTTATGCTCAAGATAGGTACGCACCGGCTTGTAGATTTCTTCTACCAGCTGGTCGACCGGAGTATCGAGTTCGGGTTTCATGTCCTTGTTGTCGATGCAGTACTTGACCATGGACTTTGCGCACATGCGGCCTTCGGCGTGCGAGCCGGATGAGAACTTGTGGCCGGAGGCGCCCACGCCGTCACCGGCAGTGAACAAACCCTTGACCGTGGTCATCGAGCGGTAGCCCCAGTTCCAGCCCTTGGGCAGGTGAGCGGGGATCTTGCCAGCGTCGGCGTGATCTTCCGACGTCGGCGCGCCGACGTCGTCGGGACCGGATACCCAGATGCCGCAGCAACCGGAGTGCGAACCCAAGAGGTAAGGCTCGGTCGGGATCAGTTCGGAGTTTTTCTTTTCCGGCTCGATGTTTTCACCAACCCAGATACCGCACTGGCCGATGCACATGTCGAGGAAGTCTTCCCAGGCTTCGGCTTCCAGGTGTTTCACTTCGCGAGGCGTCAAGGTCTCACGTAGTTTTGCCAACGCGGTCACGGTGTCCATATAAATGGGGCCGCGGCCTTCTTTCATCTCATGCAGCATCAGGTGGTTACGCAGGCACGAAGCGGGCACAGCAGCCTGACCGTAGGGAGGATAGTCGTTCAACATCTCCTTGTTGCGCACCATGTAGACTTCGCCGTTGGCGTTTACAGCTTGCGCTTTGAACAGCAGGAACCATGCGCCGACAGGGCCGTAACCGTCTTTAAAACGGGCGGGCACGAAACGGTTTTCCATCATCGTCATTTCGGCGCCAGCTTCAGCAGCCATTGCGTAGGTCGA
>JAYWDZ010000208.1:0-11194 GCA_043779595.1 Nitrosomonadales bacterium | reverse complement strand
TGCGCAACAGACGGGCGCGTATGTAATCGAAGACGCCGCGCAGTCATTAGGCGCCACGCTGAATGATAAGCCGGTGGGCATGATAGGCGACGCGGGCTTTTACAGCCTGGCAGTGGGCAAAGGCTTAACGTTATATGAAGGCGGTGTGTTGCTGGCGCGAGAGGAAAATTTGCGCACGCAATTACGTAAAACTTCGGACGAAATTATCCCGGCCCATGACGTATGGGAATGGCGGCGCAGCCTGGAATTACTGGCTTACGCAGGTTTATATCGGCCGTCTCTTTTACGACTGGCTTACGGTTGTCCACTGCGTCGTGCGCTGCAAAAGGGCAAACTGATCGAAGCGGTGGGCGACGATTTTGCGTTGGAGATTCCGCTGCATCGCGTGGGCCGCTGGCGTCGCCAAGTGGGCGCGCACGCCTTGCAGCGTTTGCCGCAGTTTCTGGCAACATTACGCGCGCAGGCGCTGCGTCGAGTCCAGCGCCTGACGGCTATCTCGGGACTTGCGTTGCTGGGTGATGCCGCAAACGGGCGCGGCGTCTGGCCGTTTCTGATGGTGTTGATGCCCAGCGAAGCGACGCGCGATGCGGCATTACGCAGCCTGTGGCCAGCAGGGTTCGGCGTGAGTCGCTTGTTTATTCATGCGTTGCCGGACTACCCCTATCTTTCCGGAAAATTTGGCCAGACCGACGTCCCGAACGCACGCGATTTTGCCGCGCGTCTGCTGACTATTTCCAATAGCCCGTGGCTGGGTGATGCGGAGTTCGAGCACCTATGTGAAACGCTAGCGCAATGCGCAGCCGGTATCACGCCAGCCAGGCAAGCAGTTGCTGGTTAATGACCTGATGCTCGCCCTGCCATAACGCCAGTTCGGTGTCGCTAATAGCGGGCTGTTTATCCAGCCCGCTCAATAGCCGCTTGAACCGGCTTTGGTAGGTGTAGGTTGAGACTTCACCGGTCACATCGCTGGCAATGAGGCGTGATTTGAGTAAACCAATTGCGCGGCCTAATTCTGCGCTTCGCATTACCCCCTGATCCCAGTTGGTATGCACTTCGTCGGGCGAGAGCACATCCTTGTCGATAGAAAGATAAACCGGATCGGTCTGGGTTTGCAGATAGCGTTCGAAGGCATTCAACATTGCGGCGATGGAGTCGAACGACTGACTCTGTGTAATGCCCAGATGGCGCATCCACGCCAGATTGCGGCCCACGCACCAGTAGCGCACTTTGCCACTTCGCAACGGGCGCAAGTGATTTTCCCACGCGTGCGCGCGTTCGACGTCTGTGGAAGTAATGCCCAGCACATGGACGCAGCGCACAAAGGGTAAGCGACTGACCTGGTTGACCCACGAGCCGCAATGGATGCCAAACGGATAACGCATATTGTCCGGATGATTGTCGAATACGACGACTTGCAAGGATGGGCGGATATTGGCGTAGCGCCGGATCAACAAATGACTGATGTGGTGATAATCGCCGCTGCCCATAAAAATGACGGGTTCGGGTTTTATTGTCGATGTTTTAGCCTGCTCATCCCTGTGCAATAAAGGAGAGGACTGAAAACCGATTTCGCTATCCAAGCGTTCCAGCGTGCTGAGCGTACAGCCGAAGCGTATGGTTTCCTGCCAATGACCCAAGGACAGGCTGGAAGCACCTGGCAGCGGCAATACCGAGCCGTCAAAATCGAGCGTCAGAACGTTTGCGGGCGCCATTGTGCGTCGGCTTCAAAAAACCGTTTGAAGGGCTTCATAAACAAACGAAGCAACGGATTGCGGACATACACCGCGTGTCGGGTGAAGGTAAAGCGCGCGCCCAGATTGCGTTTGATTTCGGGATCGGTCCACCCTGCAACATAGTGCGTCAAGCCGCGCTTGCGTGCGTAGTCAAGATTGTGAAACCAGCTGACGACATAGAGGTTGTAGTCGTGCGCTTGGGGATAGACGAGGCCTATGTACTTATCGAGCAGCATACCCTGGTGCTCCAAGCATAGGTTATAGCCGATCAATGCGCCCTGAGCACGATAACTGAAAACGACGCCGCGGCATTGCGCATCCTGTAAAAGCGCGCGAAAAAAATCCAGGGAAAGCAGATCAAAATGAATGTCGCTCTGCTCGTAAACGTTGCAGTACAGCGCGTAGTACTCAGCCAGCATGGCTTCGTCATTAAAAAATGGATCGCCCGTAGTGTGGGTTTGAATGTCCAATTGTGGCGCGGACTTCAACTTGCGCCGGATATTCTTGCGCCGCGATGCAGACAGCCGCGCCAGATAAGTTTCCGTCGAGTCAAAATTTATCGGCACATAAGCTAATGCCTGGCCTTCCATCAATATGAATCCGCGTTGCATGCACAGGGTGACCAAAGCTTGATTTGCTGACAGGCTGGCCGCGTTGATAAGTGCTGCATCGCAGGGAATGTCCTTGATGATAATGAAGCGATGCGCACCCTTGGTGCTTTGCAGCAAATCATCGAGAAAGGTATCCGGAGCGTGTTCGGGGAGTAAGGCATATTCGGTGCAAGTTGTGCCGAGGAAAGCCGTATGCGGCCGAAGATATCGACGCCACCAGCGATGCAGCGGCCAGGCTTCGATCCGGCATCGATCGGTGGGTTTCATCGTGGTGAGCAGATCGAAGTGCATGGAGAATGCCGGGATTCCGTCGCCCAGCGTCCAGGCTTGAAAGCCCCCTGGCGGATGAGCCAGAAAGTGTTTGATCAGTCCCGGCGGTTCAATCAGGTTATAGATTGCAATGCCTCGCCTGTGTCAAATCGCAAGTTTTGGCAACGGCATCACCATTACATTATCCGGCTAGCGATAAGCACACCGGAAGTGCCGCCAAAAGCAAAAGAATTGGACATAACGTGGTCCACCACAAGCGCGGTTCTTGCCATGTTAGGGACGTAATCCAGGTCGCACGCGGGGTCCGGGGTATTTAGATGACAGGTAGGCGGAATCGCGTTTTTTTCCAGCACCTTGAGACACGCAATGAATTCCACCGCCCCCGCAGCACCCATCAAATGGCCATGCATGGATTTGGTCGAGCTAACCGGGATCGAGTAGGCAAGCTCGCCCATCACCTGCTTGATGGCCGAGCTTTCTGTCGCGTCGTTGAGTAGGGTGCCTGTGCCGTGCGCGTTGATGTAACCGATGTCGCTGGGCGTGAGCTGCGCATAGTCCAGCGCAGCCTGCATCGCCATGGCCTGACCTGCGACCGAAGGTTGAGTGATGTGCGCTGCGTCGTTCGTGCATCCATAACCTGTGACTTCGGCGTAAATTCTGGCACCGCGCGCCCGGGCAGCGTCCATTTCTTCAAGCACTAACATCCCGGCGCCTTCGCCCAGCACCAGGCCTGAGCGGTCTAGAGAAAATGGCTTGCATGAGGTAGACGCGTCAACCTCATCTTCTTTAGCCAGCGTGCGCAGGGCTTCCCAAGCCTTGAGCGTGCCGTAAGTCAACAAGGCTTCAGCACCGCCCGCCAGCATCACGTCGGCCCGACCATGCCGGATTTTTTCGCAGGCTTCGCCAATGGCAATCGCGGACGAAGAGCACGCGGTTGAAAAAGTGAAGTTCGGCCCGGTCAGGCCGAATTCAATGGCGATATGCGAGGCCGGAGCATTATTCATCGCCATCAGCACCGTAAAAGGTTTGAGCCGGGTCGCACCTTCAATAAACAGGCGCGTATAGCCTTCATCCGTCGAGGCCGAGCCCGCCATTCCCGTCCCGAGCGATACACCGATCCGGGATTTGGGCATGCTTTCCATTACCAAATCGGCATCCTGAATTGCTTGCCGTGCAGCGGCCAGCGCAAATTGGCTGACGCGGTCCAGGCTGTCTGCCTGGCGCTTGGTGAAATGCGCGCTGGGATCAAAATCAGCCTGAGCGGCAATTCTGGTGTCGAGCTTTTCGGTGAAAGCGGATTTCAGTCTCCCAATACCAGATTGCCCCGCAATCAATGCGGTAAAAAATTCATCAGGATGATTGCCCAGCGGCGAAACGATACCTAAACCGGTCACCACTACCCGTCTAGACATGCTTGCCTTGTTCGGTACGCAAACGGTCGATCAAGTCCACCACATCCTGTAGCGTTTTTAGTTTGGCCTGATCATTCGATACCTTGATGCCGAATTTATCTTCCAGCTCGAATAGCAGATCGACCGTGTCCAGCGAATCAATATCGAGCGTGTCAAAGGTCGCATCGGGTGTAATGCTGGCGGGGTCTTTTTCAAACTTGTTAGCGAGAATGTCACGCACAACAGTGAAGGTATCCATCATTTTTTAGGTTGGTGTCGGGTGGGCGGGCGCACAACTGGTAAAAAAATCTGCAAGCCGTTGTGCGACGTCGTTCCTGCGTTTATCGAGGGTCAATACATGATAGGTATCGTCGACAAAAAATGTTTCCACTTTGTCTGAAGCGATGTGATTTTTGACATAGTGCGCATTTTTGATGCTGGCCATATCGTCTTCATTGGCATGCACGATGAGCGTGGGCGAAATCACCTGCGGCAGCGCGGCGCGCGTCGCCCGGATCAAGCGTGTGCTTTCGAGGATGGTGATTGCCGAGGTGCGAAAGATGCCGACTTTTTCCGAGGCCAGCGCATCGCGGTTTTCCAGCACCGCATGCACCATCGCGCGCGTACGCTCGCATTTGATGCCGTACGGCGGGGTTTCATCCCACGATAAAAAATATTTGAGCGGCGTATATAACACCAGCGGTAATAGCCACTTGCGCTTGAGTCGGGGCATATTCCAGCCGTCGTAAAAAAAGGTAGTGGATAACAAACCCAGGCCATCCACACGTCGTCCCTTCTCGTCAGCCAGCTTCAATGCCAGCAATGCGCCCATCGACAGCCCCGAAACGTAAACCTGCGCGTGTTCGCGTTTTAGCGCCTCGAACGCATGATCGATAGAGCGGTACCAGTCGCGCCAGGTAGAACGTTTTAATTCATCCTCGCTGCCACAATGCCCGGCCAGTTGCGGGCACATCACACTAAAACCACGCTTGATTAATCGCTTGGCGATGGGGCGCATTTCAGCCGGCGTCCCGGTCAAGCCATGAATTAACAGCACGGCCGCGTCGCCGCCCTTGTAAAAGAAACCGTTGGAGCCCAGGCACGACTCGATGGATGGGATTGCTGCCATTTTTACTCCGCGCCGCAACGGCGCAATAACATCTCGAACAGATGAATGCCCAGGTCGATTTCCGCTTCGGAAATCTCCAGCGACGGCGCCAGTGTAATCACGTTTTTATAATGGCCGCCAATATCCAATACGAGTCCGTATTTCTGGTTGCCCACGTGCAAGTCGCCTTTTAAGCCTTCGTTAAATACGCGATCTGCCAGTTCCCGATTGGGCGTAAAGCCATCGCTTGTACACAATTCGATACGCAAGGCGAGTCCTAATCCGCTGACATCGCCCACTACTTTCCAGTTGTCTTTCAGCGTCTGGATTTTCTGCAAAAAGTAGGCGCCGCGTGCACGAATGCCCGGTTCAAAATCTTTTTCCTGTGTCATGCGCAATACTTCGAGCGCCACGCTGGTGCCGAGCGGGTTGGAGGCAAAAGTTGAATGCGTCGAGCCGGGCGGAAATTTTTCCGGGCTAATCAATTCTTCACGCGCCCAGATCCCCGACAAGGGATTCAGCCCATTGGTGATGGCTTTGCCAAAGATGAACACATCAGGAACGATGCCGAAGTTTTCCCACGACCAGAGTTTGCCGGTGCGATAAACGCCCATCTGGATTTCATCGGCTACCAGCAGGATGTTGCGCTCTTTTAAAGTGGCGGATAATTTTTGCATATAGCCGTCGGGCGGAATGATGTAGCCGCCCGTGCCCTGCACCGGCTCGATGTAGAACGCGCCAAACTCGCACTCGCCCTGTTTGGCGTCCCAGAACGAGTTGTATTCGGTTTCGAACAAGCGTTCGAATTCGTGGTGGCAATACATATTGCAGGTTTCCACTTTCATGCCGTACGGGCAACGAAAGCAGTAAGGGAAAGGCACAAAATGCGCACGGTCGGAAAAGTGCCCGAAACGCCGCCGATAGCGATAACTGGAGGTGATGGCAGAAGCCGCCAGCGTACGACCGTGATAGCCTCCCATAAACGCAAATTGCTGGGTTTTACCAGTATGGTTGCGCACCACTTTCAAAGAATCTTCCACGGCCTGTGCACCGCCGACATTGAAATGTACACGGCCTTTTACACCGTGTTTGTCTTCCATGTATTTGCAAATAATCTCTGCCAGTTCCACCTTTTCTTTATGCAGATACTGGCTGGCTAACTGCGGCAAGGTATCAATCTGTTTCTTCAACACATCGCTGAGCCGTTTGTTTTTGTAACCAAAATTCACGGCCGAATACCACATTTGCAAATCCAGATAGGGCGTCTGGTTTTCATCAAACAGAAAGCTGCCCTCACACGATTCGAATACTTTGGGCGGGTCAGCGTAATTGACCGTATCCCCGTGCGAGCAATAGCGATTATTTTTATCGAGAATATCGATGATCTTCTGATCCATTAAAGGCGGTCCTTGAGTACTTAGGAAAAGGAGATTGCGCGCTGCGGTTGGGGGGCCTGCCAGGTTTGAACCACCGCGAGCACCTCGGAAAAATCCAAAAACGGGATATACGCAATGCCTTCGCGTTCGCAATGCTCTATTAGCGCACCTTTAGCAAACACCACATCAGCAGTGCGCGCGAGGCAGGCATCCGACTTGCCGTCGCCTACCAGCACTACGGGGCCACTGTGTACATTGCCAAGTGTGCGCGCCACCGCGCATTTGCAAACCCCATTGCCCGCTTTGCATTGGGGATTGAGATGGGGATAGGAAATGGCAAAGCCCTCCGGCTCGAAGTGCAGATGGTTGGCATAAACCTCAATTGTGGGGAAGCCCGCATGGCGCGTAGCAACCTGAACCGCGTAATCCAGACCGTCGCTCACAATGGCTACCTTCGCACCTGCGCTCACATGCCGGTAAAACGGTAGAAAATACGGGTCGAGGGGAATGGAGCAGATGAATTTTTTGAGGGTGACAGCATCGGCTTTCACCAGGCCAATCTGTTGCCGCATGCATTCCACGGCGGAGATTTCGCCATCCAGCCATTGGCGTTCAATTACCTGCCATTCCGGATCGGCAAACTTCTCCAACAGCCCATCTACCGTGTCGCGTGTTGCAAGCGTGCCATCAAAATCTATTACGTAGAGCATTTTATTTGCCGCGGATGTCCGTAACTGCCATCATCATGAAAGTTAAAACTTACAATTCACTTACGCGCGTGGACAAGGGTGCGTAGCATTTTGCTCGTGTCCCTCAGGGGTTCACGGGGGGATAATCCTCGGATTGAGGCGTAAGTCAGGCGAATCAACTGCGTTGAATGCAGAATTGATTACCGAAAGGGATATGGGTTAAACGTTGCTGCGATAAGGGTTAACGGGCTCAACAACTTCAAGAATCCGTTGTTTAGGCCGATAAGGAGGAGCGCCTGCTACAGGCGAGACAAGTTTAAAATGTGCTTTGAAACTCAAGAAGATTAATAGACGTTAGTCCATGGCAACTCAATCACCCAATCAGGCGTTGCCCAGCGGTTATCAATTAAACGAATACACCATTTTGCGCAAGATTGGCGGGGGTGGATTCAGTCTGGTGTATCTCGCCCGCGATCAGGCTAGCCAGCCTGTCGCAATCAAGGAATATCTGCCCGGCGCGTTGGTGTTGCGCACAGAGGGTTCGCTGATCGTGCAAGCCAACTCGGACGAAAACAATAATATTTTTCGTCACGGCATGAAGTGTTTCTTTGAAGAAGGCAGGGCACTCGCCAAAATCAGCCACCCCAACGTGGTCCGAGTGACTAATTTTTTTCGCGCCAACGATACCGTCTATATGGTGATGCGATTCGAGCGCGGCAAAACCTTACAGCAGCATATTCAGGCTAACCGCGGCGTTATTCGCGAGAGTTTTATTCGTCGGGTTTTTTCGCAGTTGCTCAATGGCTTGCGCGAGGTGCATACGCATAAGTTGTTGCATCTCGATATCAAGCCCTCCAATATTTATATACGGCTTGACGGCTCACCAGTATTGATTGATTTCGGCGCGGTCCGCCAGACGCTGGCGCAAGAAGAAAGCAAGCTGCAACCCATGTATACGCCGGGCTTTGCCGCGCCCGAGCAATACCATAACCGCGAACGGCTGGGGCCCTGGAGCGATGTATACAGCGTGGGTGCCAGCATGTACGCGTGTCTGGCCGGATTTCCACCGCAGGCAGCCGACGCTCGCTTGCTCAACGATAAGCTGGCTTCAGCCGAAGCCAGCTGGCGCGGCGCTTACTCGGATCAATTACTCCAAACCGTTGATACCTGCCTCAAACTCAATTACATGGAGCGGCCGCAAAGCGTGTTCAGCCTGCAAAAAACCCTGATTGATCGTACTGCGATGGATATGCCGCGTCGCTCGTTGTTAAGCAGCCTGAAACACACGTTAAATCGTGATTTATTTTAAAATTCGACGATGAGATTCACCATTTATCAGGCTTCACGCCAAGGCGGCCGCAAGAATAACCAGGATCGAGTAGCGTATTCCTATAGCCGCGACACGCTGTTAATGGTGGTGGCCGACGGCATGGGCGGCCATTTGCATGGCGAAATAGCCGCGCAAATTGCGGTCGATACGCTGACCAACGAATTTCAGAAAATGGCCAAGCCTGCTCTGGAAGATCCGATGGGATTTTTGGCCGATGTGATGGCGCGCGCGCATTACGCGATCAACGATTACGCGGTTGAGAATGAACTGCTCGAAATCCCGCACACCACCTGTGTGGCCGCGGTGATCCAGAACGACACCGCCTATTGGGCGCACGTCGGAGATTCGCGCTTGTATTTTTTGAGCGAAAGTGGACCGATTCTGCGCACCGAAGATCACACCGCGGTCGCGCAAATGGTGCGCGAAGGCATCATCAGCGAAGAAGAAGCCGGCACGCATCCGGATCGCAACAAAGTAGCCAATTGTCTGGGCGGCTATATGGTGCCGCAGGTCGAGTGCTCCGCGCCCATTCCGATTAGTGATGCGGACATCCTGCTGCTCTGCACGGATGGCATTTGGGGCTCGATTAATGTCCAGGAAATTTCCGCCATCATGCACGGGTACTCGCTCGAGGATGCGGTGCGACATTTGATGGACCATGCCGAGTTTCGCGGCGGTGAGCATGGCGACAACCTGAGTCTGGTTGCCCTCACCTGGGGCGAAGCAAGAATCCCCGGGGGCGACGCAATCTCCACCATGGCGTTGCCCGACGGCGGTATTACCACGCAGATCAATACGCAGCGCGCGGTGCCTGGTGCCGCGATGGTGACTGATGCTGAAATCGAACGCGCCATCGCCGAAATTCAGGAAGCTATCCACCGGATTTCCGGCAAATAAACCGCAGGCTGTAACGGGCGAGGCAAGATCATGCCCAACGCGTTAAACTGCGCGCTTTCCGATTTGGCCCGTTGACCATGACCGAAACTGTTTCCCGTCCCAGCGGACGTTCGTCCGACGCACTGCGCGCGCTGTCTTTCACCCGCCGTTTTACCAAACACGCTGAAGGTTCCGTGCTGGTGGCCTTTGGCGATACCCAGGTGCTGTGCACCGCCAGCGTACTCGAGCGCGTGCCGCCGCATGTGAAAGGCACGGGCGCGGGTTGGGTGACCGCCGAATACGGCATGTTGCCGCGCTCGACCAATACCCGCACCGACCGTGAAGCCGCACGCGGTAAACAGTCCGGCCGCACGCAGGAAATCCAGCGCCTGATCGGCCGTAGCCTGCGCGCGGTGGTGGACATGAAAAAACTCGGCGAGCGCACGATTCAGCTTGATTGCGATGTCATCCAGGCCGACGGCGGCACGCGCTGCGCCAGCATTTGTGGAGCTTACGTTGCGGTAGCAGATGCGATTTCGGGCCTGCTGAAATCGGGCAAGCTCATTGAATCGCCGTTGATGGACAGCATTGCCGCAGTGTCGGTCGGCGTGTATCAGGGGGGCACCGTGCTTGATCTGGATTATGCCGAAGACTCCGATTGCGACACCGACATGAACGTGGTGATGACTGGCTCCGGTGGCATTGTCGAAGTGCAGGGCACGGCAGAAGGCGAGCCGTTTTTGCGCGCGACGCTCGACCAGTTGATCGATCTGGCCGCCGCAGGCATCGCGCAAATTACCGCCGCGCAAAAAACAGCACTTCAAAGCTAAAACAATTAACCACAGAGGCACAGAGAAAATCGGATTTAAACATCGCACTCGATTTTTACTAAACGATTTGTTTTTCTCTGTGTCTCTGTGGTGAAAGGTTTTCAAACATGAACAAAATCGTCATCGCATCCGGCAACGCGGGCAAGCTACGCGAGATCGCGCGCATCCTCGAGCCGCTGAACATCAACGCCGCACCGCAATCTGATTTCGGCGTGCCGGAATGCCCCGAGCCCTATGTGACCTTCATCGAAAATTGCCTGGCTAAAGCGCGCCACGCCAGCGCGCATACGGGCTTGCCCGCGTTGGCAGACGATTCCGGCATTTGTGTCGACGCGTTGAATGGCGCGCCGGGCGTGTATTCCGCGCGCTACGCAGGCGAGCCAAAATCCGATGCGCGCAATAACGACAAATTAATTGCTGCGCTGCAAGGCCAGACGAACCGTCGCGCGCATTACTACTGCGTGATAGTACTGGTGCGATATCCCGACGATCCCGAGCCGGTAATCGCGGAAGGACGCTGGTTCGGCGAGATCATCGACACGCCGCGCGGCGCAGGCGGCTTTGGCTATGACCCGTATTTTTTGCTGCCGCAGTTGGGCATTACCGGCGCCGAGATGGACGCCGACGCGAAGAACGCGGTCTCGCATCGCGGCCAAGCGCTGCGCGAGCTGGCGAGCAAACTCAAAGCTTTGGGCTGATTCCGCTTGGCTGAATCAGTCATCCGTTTTGCCGGCAGCGGTCTCGTCGTGCCACCCCCGTTATCGCTCTACATCCACATCCCGTGGTGCGTCAAAAAATGCCCGTACTGCGATTTCAATTCGCACGCCATGCCTCTCCCCTCGCCCTCTGGGATAACCAGCGACTTGGCGGGCGTCGTTGGCCCGCCTAGTCGAATGGCTAGTAGCCCCATCAGAGGGGCCGGGGGAGAGGGAAGTGCGTTACCAGAATCCGCCTACATCGACGCATTGTTGCTCGATCTG
>JAYWDZ010000207.1:0-1753 GCA_043779595.1 Nitrosomonadales bacterium | reverse complement strand
GTCCGCTCTTTGAAGACTATGTTGGGCGGCTATGTGCGCGTCCAGCAGCCCAGCAAGCCCATCGCATCAACGAAGACTATTTAAAAAATGGCCAGGCCTAACCCGCCAGTCGAGCGGGACGTTGCACGGCGTTGCGGCTCGCGCCCTCATTTCCAGGTTATGTGGAATGCAAACTAAAGGAGATATCTTATGTTGATGATCAACTACAAAGACCTCAGCTGGTGGTACTGGCTGGTCACCGCGTGCCTGCTTACCGCGGGTGTCGCGGGATATCAAATTGGATTCTTCTTGGCCATAGGCCTTACTGTATTTCAGTTAATACACTTCACCATACGTGAGCACGGCATTACTGCTTTTCCAAGCCAGGTCCGATTTTGGTATTTAATGCTTCTTCTTGTTGCGCTCCCAGAACCGATGCAGATAGTGTATTGGGTGCCTACCGTGGGAACCTGGGCACAACTGATATTCGGCTACTGCACGATGGCGCGCTGTGTATCGCTCTTGCCGTGGAATCGTAAAGAACGCTTTTCCATCGGCTTATTGATGAAAACATTCTTTTCTCGTCCTGTGCGCGGCAACATCCTGCAGGGTCTTCCTCCTGCGGGCTAAGTAAAAATCATACATAACTTCAAGCCGACACCGGACATGATGCGCCGTTTCCCGCGGCGGCGCGGCTTAACACGGTATTAGCATGCACATATGAAGACGAAAAGCTTTCTGCTATGGAGTCTCATCATTGTGTCGCTGCTAGGTGCTATCTATGAAGGGGTGCTTTATTGGTACGGCGCGGCTCCTGCAGACAATTTGTTATCGCTCTGGCAACTCTTTTTTATAGTTTTGCTTGTGCTTTGGGTTGATGCCGATAGTAAGGATCACCCCGAAATTTATCGGCCATACGAATACGGTTATCTGGTATTTCTTTTTTGGCTGCCTTACCGTCCTTTCTACCTTTGGCGTACCCGAAGGGCTATTGGCGTTGTGATGCTAGGGGGTTTTATCGCTATGCTTTACCTTGGATCTCTTGGTCAGTGGCTAATCTATGCCGCACGTTAACTCTATCAAGTTTGACCGCAAACTACGCGGGTCAGACACCCAAAAGCGGCGCGCCGCTTATTTGGGTTAGGCCTGCATCTACGAATGACAATCCGCATCCCCAAGAACGGTTACATTGGGCCATTTCACGTTCGGGAGATCCCGATTTACATTCATTGGACGTTCCCCACAGGCGGATTATTTGTCGCGTTCTTTCTGGGCAATGTAACTTGGAAAACAGCCATTCCGCTGGTTGTCGCTTATACAATGCTAGTCCTAGTACACGAACTCGGTCATGCGGTCGCTGCGAGAATCGCCTCATCAAAAGTTCATGCTGTGCTTGTGACCGCCGCTGGCGGCTGGTGTTTCGCCGACGAACCACGTTCATTTGGCTTTCGGCTTGCCTTTTATGCAGGTGGTATCGTTGCGCAAATACTGGCTCTGCTTGTTACGGTGATTCTTGTTGGCCTGCTCGATAATCCAAAATCTGTGGTCCTGAATTGCTTTGTCTTGGTCTTTACTATCATTAATGTCATTCTTATCATCATCAACATTGTTCCCACTGAAGGAACAGATGGAAAGAAATTATGGGGCCTACTCAAGAAGCACTAATGCGGCCTAATGCATTGTGATGCCTAAATCAACCCACGTAGGGCGCAATAGCGCAGCGTATTGCGCAGTATGAAATCGCCGACAAGGGCATACGCGCCACGATGATAAA
>JAYWDZ010000206.1:0-4493 GCA_043779595.1 Nitrosomonadales bacterium | reverse complement strand
CGTGAAGAAGCCATGGACACCTTCGATGAGCAAGGCAGCTGCGGCTTCTCATTTGGCAATGGGTGTTCCGATGGCGCCTCTGAAACCAGCTTGTTTGGTACCAAGAAAAAGAGCTCGACCAGTTACATCGAGATGCCGAAGTCGCGCAAAAACCTGGGAGGGGCGTAGCCATGAAAACCTTCAAAGTACTGTCGTTATTGTTGAGCTACCCGCAGGCCGAATGGCTGAACGAACTGAGTCTGATGGAAGAAGTTTTGGAGCAGGAGAAAAAGCACAACGGCGCGGCCAAGCAACAATTGAATGCGCTGTTCCATGCGCTGCGCACCGAAACGCTGCTGGAGTCGGAGCAAACCTATGTCGGCACGTTTGACCGCAATCCTTCGCACTCGCTGCACCTGTTCGAGCATATTCATGGCGAGTCGCGCGACCGCGGTTCGGCGATGGTGAATTTGATCGAGGAATATCGCAAACACGGTCTCGATATGGATGCCGCCGAGTTGCCGGATTATGTGCCGCTGTTTCTGGAGTATCTGTCCCAGCTGCCGGATCAAGATGCGCGCAAATTGCTCGGCGAAGCGGTGGACGTGCTGGCGCTGATCGGGCGCAAGCTGAAAGGCAACAACAGCCCGTATCACGCCGTATTTACGGTGCTGGAAAGCATGTCGCCGGTAACGGCGCAAGCCTTGCCCGAGGTGCCGATTCGCGACATGGAGGAAACCATTATCCAGTTCGGCCCGACTGCCGATGGTGTCGAACCGCTGATGGTACCCAAGCCGCAAACGGCCTATATACGCATGCCGGAATCGCGCAAAACAGCAGCGCCGTCTGGCGGCGCACTCTGAACCCTTAGGAGATCAAATCATGGATTACTTAAATTATCTGCTCTTCGGGATTTACCCGTATGTGGCGCTGGCGATATTTTTCCTCGGTAGCCTGATTCGTTTCGACCGTGAGCAATACACCTGGAAGAGCGACTCCAGTCAAATGTTGCGCAGCAAACAGTTGCGCATGGGAAGCGTCCTGTTCCATGTCGGCATCCTGTTCCTGTTTTTCGGGCACGCGGCCGGTTTGCTTACCCCGCACTGGCTGTACGAGAGCTTGGGACTGTCCACGCCGAACAAACAGATGCTGGCGATTATCAGCGGCGGCATCGCGGGGCTGATTTGTCTGGCCGGGATTTCCATGCTGCTGCATCGTCGCCTAAGCGACCCACGCATCCGCGCGACCAGCAAACCGATGGACATCATTATCCTGCTGTGGATATTTGCAACCCTGTTACTGGGGCTGACCAGCATCTATTTCTCGCTGCAACACAAAGATGGCAGCGTGATGTTGCTGCTCGGAGAATGGGCGCAGCACATCGTGACCTTCCGCAGTGGCGCAGCTGACGCCTTACTGACCGTGCCGTTGATCTACAAAATCCATTTACTGTTTGGGATGACCCTGTTCGTGCTCTTCCCGTTCACGCGCTTGGTGCATGTGTGGAGCGGCTTCGCGGCAGTGACTTATTTAACGCGCAGCTACCAGATCGTTAGACAGCGCGGTTGATCGAGAGGAGAACGGACTATGAGCATTAGCGTGAATGAAGTCGAAATCACCGATGAGGATGTGGAACGCGAATTGCCGCACCATGCCAACGCACCCGTGCCGGTGAAGGCTGCGGTGGAAGCGCTGGTGGTGCGCGAAGTGCTGCTGCAAGCGGCGCGCAATAAGCTGGCTACGGAGTTGGCTGCGTCCCAGGCTGCAGTGGATGACGCCTTAATCGAAGACGCCCTCATTGAGCGTTTGATCGAGCTGGAAGTCACTTCACCCTTGCCCACCGACGCGGAATGCGAAACCTATTATCGCAAAAACCTCGACCAGTTTCGCAGCGGTGATCTCGCGGAAGCCAGCCACATTCTGTTTCAAGTGACGCCGAATGTTCCCCTCGAAGCGCTGCGGATAAAAGCGGAAGAGATTCTTCAAGAAACGCTGGCCCACCCCGAGCAGTTTGCCGACCTCGCACGCACCTATTCCAACTGTACCTCGTCGGAAGTCGGCGGCAGTCTTGGTCAACTAACCAGGGGGCAAACCGTACCGGAATTCGAACGCGTCATTTTCAGTCTTGAGCAAGGGCAAATCGCGCCGAAACTCCTCGAAAGCCGTTTCGGCTTGCACATTGTGCGCGTCGAACGTCGCGCAGAGGGCCGCACATTGCCCTTCGATGTGATCCGAGAACAGCTTGCTCAGTACTTGACTGAGCAGGTGCGGGCCCGCGCCCTCAAACAGTATCTGAAGATTCTGGTTGGGCAAGCGAATATTCAAGGAATTGAATTAGGCGGTGCGCAGACGCCTCTCGTGCAGTAGCGTATTTTTAAGTGCATCGCCTCAAAGGAGATCGTCATGACGCACATTGTCATTTTGGGAGCAGGAATCGCCGGGGTGACCGCGGCGTATCAAATCAAAGCCAAGTTAGGGCCGCACGACGAAGTGACGGTGGTGTCGGACAAACCCTATTTCCACTTCGTGCCATCCAATCCGTGGATCGCGATGGGCTGGCGCGAGCGCGCCGATATTGCGTTTCCGATCGGGCCCTATCTCACATCGCGCGGCATCAAATTTATTCACAGTGGCGTCAAGCACATCGAACCCGACGTGATCCAGGTCGATCTGGAAAATGGCGATGTGCTGTTTTACGATTATCTGCTGATCGCCACCGGCGCAGTGGGCGACGCCGACGCAGTGCCTGGGCTCGCGCAATACACCCAATCGGTGATGCACATCGACCAGGCCGAGCGGGCGCATGCGGCTTACCGCGAGTTTGTTCGCCATCCCGGTCCTATCGTGATTGGCGCGGCCGAGGGCGCAAGTGTATTGGGCCCGATCTATGAATACGCCTTTCTGGTCGACGCCGACCTCAAGCGCCGCAACATTCGTGATCGGGTGTCGATCACGCTGGTGTCGCCCGAACCCTGGCCCGGCCACCTCGGGCTTGGCCGCGAAGGCGCCAGCCGCGGTGCGGTCACCGCCGCACTGGCCGACACTCGTATCGGCATGATCTGCAACGCGCGCACCACACGCATCGATAAGGACACTATCCATATCGTGGAGTTGGATGTTGCTGGAAACGAAAAGCAGACGCACAACGTGCCCTACGCCTATTCGGTGTACTGGCCTGCCTTCGCGGGTGTGCCGGGGGTGCGTTCTGCGACCGGCCTGGTGAATGCACGCGGGCTAGTGGTGGTGGACGAATATTTGCGTAATCCTGACTATCCCAACGTGTTTGCGCTTGGCACTTGCGTGGCGCAACCGGCGGTGGACCAAACGCCGGTTGCCGTTGGCGCGCCAACCTCCGTGTATTCGATCACCAAAGCCGGTGAGATCGTGGTGCAGAACATCCTCGCCCATCTCAGCGATGCGCCGCTGGTGAGCCATGTACCGCAACGCGCCCAGTGGCTAAGCGATATGGGTAGCAGCGGCGCGGGCTACCTGTCGGAGCCGCAGGTACCCCTGCGCGACATCAACTGGATGCGTCAGGGTCGCTGGGTACACGAGGCCAAGGTCGATTTCGAAAAATACTTCGTCAACAAAATTCGGCTGCAGCCTGCGGGCGACGCACCCTCGTCCGCTTCTCGGATTGCTGGTGTGATGAGCGGGGTGCTGGCAGCAAAAAGCAGCGCGCCCGAAGCGCGGGTTGCCGCATCGAGCACAGGCAAACCCTTGGAAATTCGCTTGCCCCGCGACCCCGGCATAGAACTGCGGGCGCTCGCCAAATCGCTGGGGCGCGAGCCTGACGCGCTGGCGGGCGAATTGCTGGCGGCGGCCGTCGCCGATGCCAAGTCGTATCTGAACGAGGCAGGCATCGAAGCGATGGCGCTTTCACGACGCGAACTGCTGGTGAAAGACCTGCCGGAGCGTCAGCCCGGCGTAGAGTTTCACGGGGGTGGAACATGATCTGCACGCAATCGCCCACAAGATTTTTTGAACCGATGCACAAGAGGATTCCAACATGACTACCGACCTACCCGAACGCGATGCAGAAGGTTATCTGGTCGAACCCAACGACTGGAACGATGAAGTGGCCAAAACATTGGCACAGGAAGAAAACATCCCGCTCAACGACGACCACTGGGACGCGATTCGTTTCATGCGCGACTACTACGACGAACACCAGGTCGCAGCCGACGCCCGCTTCGTCATCAAGCATTTAGGCGAACGGATGGGGAAGGAAGCGCATAAGAAACTCTTCGAGCTTTTTCCGTATGGCTACGTGAAGCAAGCCTGCAAGATTGCCGGGATGCGCCGCCCACGCGCGTGGAGCACGGGTTGAAACCTACCAGGGCGGACGCGCGAAGCGTGGGCGGTTGAAAGAGAAAATGCCCACCGATGATTTACAAAAACGCTCACCGATAAATGGCTATGCGCCGTTTGCGCTGGGCTTTCGGCCTTTTTTTCTGGCAGCGGGTGTCTACGCCGTACTGATGATGGGGCTGTGGCTGGCGGTGCTGCAGGGT
>JAYWDZ010000205.1:0-1753 GCA_043779595.1 Nitrosomonadales bacterium | reverse complement strand
GGATCGGGAAAGCCGCATGAGTATCGGATTGTTTTCCCTGATCTCCCGGTTTACAGAACGCTCGCGTGCTCTGTCCAAATATTCTCGCCCGGTTTTTGATCGGATATTCGCCCGATGGGTTCCTCCACAACCCGAAGAATCGCAAGGCTGGGCCACCGATGCCAACTGGGCTCAGCTTGATCAGGAACCGCTGCGCGCACGGTATCTGCTGCGCGCGATTATGATTATTTTGCTGGTTTTTTTATTGTGGGCAGCCTTCGCCACGGTGGACGAGGTCACGCGCGGCTCGGGCAAGGTCATCCCCACCCGCCAGATACAAGTTGTCCAGGCAGTCGACGGCGGCGTGGTCTCCGAAATACTGGTTACCGAAGGCCAGAAGGTCGAGGTGGGTCAGTCGCTGTTTCGCATCGATGAAACTCGCTTTGTTTCATCGCTACGTGAAAATCGCGTGGAGTATCTTGCGCTGCTGGCAAAGGCGGCACGCTTGCGCGCACTGGCTGAGAACACCCCTTTTCAATTGCCCGCCGAGATCGTGAAGGAAGACCCCAATCTGGTTGAAGAAGAACGCAATATGTATAACGCGCGCCGGAGTGAACTGGAGGCACAGCTCGGCATTGCACGCCAGCAACTCACACAGCGTAATCAGGAACTGATCGAGGTGCGTTCACGTCGGGAACAGGCAGCTCAAGGCTATGAGCTCACCGCCCGCGAATTGAATATGACCAAGCCGCTTGCGGCTTCCGGCGCGGTCTCGGATGTGGAATTGCTGCGACTGGAGCGCGACGTCGGCCGCTATCGGGGCGAACGCGACCAGGCATCCGCACAGACCGTACGCTTGCAATCCGCAATCGTGGAAGCCGCGCGCAAGGTACAGGAGCAGGAGATCACTTTTCGCAACCAGATGCGCAATGAATTGGGGGAGACGGTCGCCAAGTTGAACAGTCTATCCGAAGGCAGCACGGCGCTGAGTGACCGCGTTCAACATGCCAATATCAAATCGCCGGTTAAGGGCACGATCAACCGTTTGCTGATCACCACTGTCGGCGGCGTATTACAGCCGGGCAAGGAGATCGTCGAAATCGTGCCGTCTGACGATGCCTTGTTGCTGGAAGCGCGCATCTCGCCCAAGGACATCGCTTTTTTGCGCCCAGGCTTGCCTGCGATAGTGCGTTTTACAGCTTATGATTACGCGATTTACGGTGGGCTGGATGCCGTACTCGATCATATTGCGGCCGACACGATCACAGACAAAGACGGCAACGCGTTCTATCTGGTGCGCGTCAGAACGCTGAAATCCTCCCTGGGAAAATCCATGCCCATCATCCCCGGCATGGTGGCCGAAGTCGACATCATGACCGGCAAGAAGAGCGTCCTCGGCTATTTGCTGAAGCCGGTCATTCGCGCCAAGTCACACGCGTTCACGGAACGCTAGACAATGAAGCGTCACGTATTCCTGACTGCCCGCCCACAACCGATACCGCGCTGGCTGGAGGCGTTTCCGGATGCACTGATGAGATGTAGTCAGCCCAACTCCCCTATTGATGCTGTCGCCTTGGTGAATGCTTCCGTTATCTGGCTGCATGTCGCCGTAGAGGGTGACTCGGGATCTGCCTGGGTCCGCGAAGTATGTGCGGTAGCGGGGTCCACTCCTGTCGTGGTGCTTTCGAACGTGCCTGAAGATGCGCAAGGCATGGCGGTGCTGGCCGCCGGGGCATCCGGCTACTGCAGCGCGCTCACGCTGCCCGCAGTTTTG
>JAYWDZ010000204.1:0-1754 GCA_043779595.1 Nitrosomonadales bacterium | reverse complement strand
ATAATAAAATCAACCAATTTCTAGCATATAGTCACGGAGATTTGCTCAGCCGCGAGCTCGGAATTGTTGATCGTATTTCAAGAGGCATGAATATTAATTTAGTTACACAATCTATCCATGCAGATATGTACGCAATGGACGCTTTGCGCGACAACCTGAGACATACTGAAAATGCCATTTTTCCCTATTGGCATTGGGCGGGCAAGCGCGCTAATGAACTTGGAGTTCAGCAAATAACCGCTGGTGTATACGGAGAAGCCTTCGGTGGGCATTATGGACCACCGATGGTATTGCGTGGCGTAGATAAGATTTATAGTACCGGAAAATACCTTTTAAACCTACCGCACGCCGATCAGTGGAATTTGCAACCGGAAGAAGCTTTGCAAAAAGCCCTTTCCTTGCTTAAGCGTACAAATATACGCAAACCCTGGTTCGTTGCTGACGAATTTTGGCAAGAGATAGAGCAGATCAATAATACATTGAACCAAGATATTGAGTCGGTATTACGTAGATACCAGGCACGAGGTATTGCGACGCCGGAAAATCTCATTGAGGCCTTTGTAACGGAGCATCGTGGATCTCGGTACATTACTGCACAGTTGCTAAGTTGTCGTCACCAGGTCGATGTATGTTTGCCTTTTGCAGATCGGAATTTCATCGAATTCGCAACCACACTTCCCTTTGAAGAAAAGGTACACAATATACTGAATCAAGCAGTTATTAAGAAAATCGCTCCGGAGTTACTAGAATTTCCCATGGCGGCCACGCTGCTTTCGGCAAAACACCCAATAATTCTACAAGAGGCCAGCCGTGCTGCACGCAAAATTCTTGAGGGCCTCAAGTGGAAAGCGCATCGCATGAGTAAAGGCTTGATTAGTGAACCGCGCTTGGGGTGGGTAAATTTTCAGTTTCTTTCGAATAACAACAATCTCTACGACGTTATTGATTCCTTAACCCAACCCTATTGGGATAAGAAGAGAATGCAAGCTAACTTACGCAATCTAAGTCACACTAGTCTGCATCCCACCTCGGATATGCTTATGAAGATACTGACGATTGATCATTGCCTGGATGTTTAATATCTACTGTCAACTATCTAGGGAGAACCCCAACACATGCATGCCTGGAACAGCATATTTTATCCCACTTCCGCGTTAAACCCAGGGGTTGGGTATCAGCAACCGATCACTGCCAAGTCTTGTAGGCAATGACGATTGAGTTCATGATTGGTCGGTATTTCTACTTATCGCATCGATGACATCAAATTTCCAACCGATACCGCAGGCGTCAACAACACGTGAACCCCTGGATACAATATCATTTTATATACAAGCCTATTCGTAGCCTGCTGGGAGATCGGGTATGGCGATTGATTCCGGAGCTCGCAGCAACAGAGCGCATGTCGACGGCGATACTGGCGACACGGACTTCGAGTTTGCTGGTTAGTTTGCTACAGCGCGCGTACACAAGTTCGAGCTATTTTAAACAGCGGCTTACGGCCGCAGGCTACACGCCCGGTCAATCTTACGATCCTCAGGTGTTTCACCGTATTCCATTGCTGTCAAAGGCAGATGTGCGAGCCTATATGGCTGCAGATGAACTTCCTCGCGTGCCGATCTCTAAGCGGTCAACAAGCGGCTCCACAGGTGAGCCGCTTGTCTTCGTTAAAGATCGCACCGCGGAGAATTATATGGATGCAGCAATGCACCAAGTCTACGCTTGGCATGGCATACAGATTGGTGGTAGAGAGGGCA
>JAYWDZ010000203.1:0-4498 GCA_043779595.1 Nitrosomonadales bacterium | reverse complement strand
GCAAAAGCACGGTAGTGTCGAAGTTACAGGGCAATGGCATTGACTCCAAACTGCTGGTTAAATTTGAGACGCCAGCGGACATTAAGGGTACCGGATTCTTACAGGTTGAACATTCAGAGGCGGACGACGATCTGTGGATTTACCTGCCCGCGCTAAAGAAAAGCCGGCGGTTAGTGGCCAACAACAAAAAGGACAGTTTTGTCGGTTCGGATTTTTCCTACGGCGATATTTTGCTGCCCAAGGTGGATCTGTATCGGCACACACTGCTACGCGCAGAAACCCTCGATACCTATGACTGCTATGTGATCGAATCAGTGCCAAAAGACGATGCCATCAAACAAAACAGCGGTTACGGCAAAAAAATCACCTGGGTGCGCAAGGACAATTTTCTCGAGGTCAAAGTCGAATACTATGACGTGACCGGGCGTCTGCTGAAGACACAAACGACTGCTGACCACAAGTTGGTAGAGCGCGACACTGGACGTTGGATCGCGCTTAAACGACAGATGCTCAACCACCAAACCGGCCACAAAACGACTATCGATGTGGGCAGCATCGAGCCCGGAATTACTGTGTCGGACGATTTATTCACCACACGTTCCATTGAGCGTGAATGAAGCATGCGTTGCTGTGGACTATCTTGATGACCCAGTATCCCGTCTGGGCGCAGGAAAGCACTCCTCGGGAGCAGTCGGCAGACACGC
The DNA here is from genome assembly GCA_043779595.1 of Nitrosomonadales bacterium. Classification (GTDB taxonomy): domain Bacteria; phylum Pseudomonadota; class Gammaproteobacteria; order Burkholderiales; family Thiobacillaceae; genus Thiobacillus. Next base: position 3,794 of record JAYWDZ010000203.1, on the reverse strand, counting down.
CTTGGAGCGAGCGTACCTGGCAGACGCTGCGCGATCAGGAGCTGACGGGCGCTTTACGTATGGACTACTCCCGTTCCTCCAGAAACTTGGATGATCGCATCGACTTTTTTGGCGGAACGGCGCAGCTAAAACTATTACCCTCGTTTAATAAGGCCGTGGATGGAAAGTTTGAGGCCAGGCTGACAAACCAAGATATTGACAGCGATAGTGACACCGAGGCCACCTTGCTCGAAGGCTACGTCACCGTACATTTCGAGCAGGCCGATCTGCGTGTCGGCAAACAAATCGTGGCCTGGGGCCGGGCCGATGGGGTGAATCCCACTGACAACCTGACGCCGCGCGATTTCAATGTGATGCTTCCATTCGAAGAGGATCAACGCTTCGGCGTTACTGCGGTGAAACTCGATTACTATCTCACGCCGGAATATGCGCTGACTTTCTTTACCACGCCTTTTTTCGAGCCGACGAAAGTTCCGCGGCCGCGCGACCAGAGTGAGACCATCGATCGGCGGCCGGCGCGCACGCTCGGTAACAGCGAGCTTGCGTTCAAGCTCAACAGAACCGGAGGCGCACTGGATTGGTCAATGAGCTATTTTCACGGTTACAGTACGTTGCCTGACGCGCGCGTGCTTGGCCTCGGCCCCGCCGGTCCGGTGCTGGAGTTGGGTTACAACAAAATAGATGTCGTCGGCGGAGATTTCGCCCGCAACTTCGGTCGCCATGGTGTACGCGGAGAATTGGCATATTTTTTTACCGCTGACCGGCAAGGACACGATCCGTCGATCAAAAACCCGTTTTTATATTGCATTATAGGCGGCGACCGAACCTTTTTCGAAAACCTCAATATCAATTTGCAATTGGTAGGGCGCTGGGTCCAAAATTTCACGGATCCTGAAACCATCACAGATCCGATTACTCGAGAGGTAGCCATACAAAATGCCATTACCGACGGTCAACAAGATCGCACAAGCTACGGCCTGAGTTCACGTATCAGCAAGAAATGGTTGAACGATACGCTTGAGGCGGAGCTTCTGGTGTTCGCCAACTTTACCCGCCGTAATGCATATATACGGCCACTAATTGGCTATGCCTTTACGGATCATGTCAAAGGAACTCTCGGTGCCGAAATATATACTGGTGAAGAGCGTACCGCCTTCGGCCGGTTAAAACGCAACCATGGGGTGTTCGCCGAGTTGCGATACGGTTTCTAACTGCGGGCGCATCAGTGAGTATGCGAAAAAAAAGCACGCCATGAATAAAATCCAAATCGGAAAGCTTATTGAAAAACGTACGCTGGTGACCGTCGAATCGCGGCCGATAGAAATTCCGGCTGCCAAAGATAGCGTTCATCTTCAGTTCCGCCGGTTTGCGGGCTGCCCCTTTTGCAGCGTGCACCTGCGCACCTTCGTGTGGCGGCACGACGAGATCGTGGGGGCGGGGATCAGGGAAGTGGTCGTATTCCGATCCACAACGGCAGCATTGCAACGCCATCATGGCGATGTTCCCTTCGCCCTCATCGCAGATCCCTCGGGTATGCTCTACGCTGAATTCGGCGTCGGGGCAGGTCTGCGCGCACTTTTAGATCCACGCGCTTTATGGATGGCACTGCCCAATATCATCCGCATGTTTCCCCGATACCCCGGTTTGCCGCAAGGAAGACAGGCCGCGATGGGTCTGCCAGCCGATTTTCTGATAACGCCCGACGGACGCGTATTTGCGTGCAAATATGGGAAACATGCCGACGACCAGTGGTCAGTGGATGAACTGCTGACTTTGGCTAGACAGTATACGTAATGAGCTGTCCTGTATCACTAAACACTATCGCCGCTTGTATGGTTTACGGATACACGTAACACGAGGACCTGGCATGAGTATTAAAATTTATATTTTTTCTTTGGTTCTATGTGTGTGGGTCTGTAACGATTTTGCCTATGCAGACGAGATCACCCTACCTTATAAAGGTCTGACTCTAAACGCTGACCTAGCCCTGGTCCAGACCAGGTCGCTCACCGATGGCGTAATTCTTATCACCCACGGCACACTCGCGCACCGTGACATGGAAACGATCGTCGCACTCCGAAGCTTGCTTAAAGACAAGGGCTATAACACGCTTGCCATCAATTTGAGCCTGGGTCTGAATAATCGACATGGCATGTATGACTGCAAGACGGTGCACCGCCATCAGAATGAAGATGCAGTGAACGAGATCGGCGCATGGGTAGATTGGCTGAAAGCCCAGGGCGTAACGCGTGTCGCTCTGCTCGGCCATTCTCGCGGGGGCGCACAAACCGCGCTGTATGCGACTGAGCACGACGGCCCGTTAGTAAAAGCTGTTGTGTTGCTCGCGCCTGCTACCGGTAAAAATTCCGACGCCGCAAGCTATCAACAACGTTATCGGAAGCCGTTGGCACCTGTTTTTAACAAAGCACGCAAATTGGTAAAACAGGGCAAGGGAAACGCGATACTCCAACACACTGATTTATTGAGTTGTCCAGACGCTTCTGTCACCGCAAATACCTTTGCCTCTTATTACAGCCAGGATCCGAAACTGGATACGCCCCATCTAATCCCCAAAATCAAAAAGCCCACGTTGATCGTCGTTGCTGGCAAAGATGAAATAGTGGTCGGCCTCGATAAAAAAGTAGCGCCGCTCGCTAATGGCAAAAACGTACAAATGAAAATAATCGACGATGCCGATCATTTTTTTCGTGACTTGTACGCTGATGAAACGGTCGATGCCATTGATGCATTTCTAAAAAATGTCGGCTACTAGATAGCTTCGACACCGGAAGCACCTGTACTTCACAAAGTTTCAACAGAAGGACTACGCTGCATCCAGTGTAATTCGCACTTAAAGTTGTATCGCTTCGATTCCAATTGTCAGCGTGACTTCATCGCTGACATTAGGCGCATATTTGCCGAGGTTGAAATCTGAGCGCTTGACTTGGGCTGTCGCATTCGCGCCGCATGCCTCTTTTTTGCGCATGGGGTGCGGCTTGCAGACAAAAGAAGTCACCGTCAGCGTGACCGGTTTGGTGATGCCTTTTATGGTCAGATTACCTTGCACTGAAGCGAGGCTGTCCCCCGAATAGGTAAGCGCGTCGGATATGAATGTGATGGTGGGGTAACGGGCAGTGTCAAAAAAATCCTCGCCCTGTAAATGCTGGTTAAAAAGCAGGATTCCGCTATTGATGGAATTGGCGTCAATAACCACATTCACCGAGCCTTTTTTGGCGATACGGTCGACCATGATGCTGCCGCTGGTGTTATCGAATCGACTCGCTTGTTTGGAAAAGCCGTAGTGGCTATATTCAAATCTCGAGTACGTGTGCGTGGGATCAATGACGTATGTTTCCGGTGCGGCATACAGGACCGACGAAAATAATGTGGCGAGCGTGGCACCGACTAGCAAGGTTTTCATATCGGACTCCTGAATTAAGAGCAATTGAGAGACTCGATGCCTGGATTCGTTCCCTGTCTACAACAGGCACCGCGCCTCACATATACGGCTTGGAAACAGCCCTCACGTATAATGCCCACTTCCCGATTTTTCGCATCTTTTTATGAGCCTCAATCTCGTCAGCTCCGGGCGTAACTTGCCCGACGATATCAACGTCATTATCGAAATTCCCGCCCACGGCGAGCCGATCAAATACGAAGTGGATAAGGCGTCCGGCGCGATGTTTGTCGATCGCTTCATGTCGACCGCGATGCATTATCCCTGCAACTACGGCTACATTCCGCACACCCTGTCGGAGGATGGTGACCCGGTGGATGTACTGGTGATTACCCCG
>JAYWDZ010000202.1:0-1756 GCA_043779595.1 Nitrosomonadales bacterium | reverse complement strand
CTACAGTGCTTGGAAACCTGCTAATGCGCATTTTGCAGGCGGGCTTGATGGTGCCGTTCTACATTCCTTCTGTCGGCGCTGCGGACGAGCTTGCGGCCAATCCCTATCGGCCGAGTGTCGGCAGTCCCGCAAGTCTTTCTGCCCCCGGTTATTTTGAAGGAGAAGCCGGCTTTGCCAACGAAACCGCTGGCAATATACGGACGCGCAACATGCCGATGCTGCTTAAATATGCGTTTACCGATCGCATAGGAGTGACATTGGGTATCAGTCCATGGATGGAAGTGACCGATCCCGCAGGTAATAACAGCGGCAATAGTAATGGGGCGGTAACGCTCAAATTGGCGCAACCGGTGAATCCGGCAGTCATGCTGGGCAGTGAACTGACGGTAAGCGTACCGGTTGCATCCTCGGGCTTGGGTAGCGTGCATTCGGATGTCACGCTTAATCTCATTGCCAGTATGGATTTTGCAGGTTTTCACAGCGACCTCAACTTGAACTCGACCCGCGTCGGCGACACGCCCGCCTTGGGCGGTACGCGGTATATCACCGCTGGATCTGCAGGGCTGTCTCACGCCGTAAATGACCGCTGGGGCGCAACAATTGAGGTGTCGGGTTCCCGGCAAGGCGTCACGAGTTCGTCCACCCAGTGGTTGGGTGCGTTGAGCTATACAGTGAACCCCCGATGGGTGCTTGATGCCTATGCTGCACGCGAACGGCTGACACCCAGCACCAGCCGCAAATTCGGTTTTGGCATGACCTATTTGTTTGCCGGAAAATAAATATTTCAAGTTGCGAGCTACCTGGAATGACAGTTGAGCGCTTACCTGAAAACCATCATTGATCCCCATGTGCCAAGGTGCGTGCGACCACCCAGGCCTCGACTTCCAGCGCGCCTGCTTTTTTAAGCGTCTTCGCCAGTTCATCCAGACTGGTGCCCGTCGTCATCACATCGTCTATGAGTGCAATGCGCTTCCCGCTGACATTACCGTGGCAAGCAAACGCGTCGCGCACATTGCGCCGCCGCTGGTCATAAGCCAGTGCAACCTGCGGCGGCGTGTCGCGCACGCGTTCGCAGATATTTAGATCGAGGGGTATCTTCAAACTAAGGCTCACCTCACGCGCGATTTCGGTCGCGTGATTGAACCCGCGTTGTTTTAAGCGTGCAGGGTGCAGCGGCATCGGGATCAAAAGATCGAGAGGGGGGCGCTCTTTGACAATTTGCGCCAGGGCATCGCCGAGGACTGGAGCAATCGCTAGCCGGTTCTGGTACTTCAGAGCTTGCACCAGATGATCGACCGGGAACGCGTAGCTAAAGGCTGCCAAACTGCGGGTATGAGCGGGCGGATGTTTCAGGCAGGCACCGCACACCTGGCCGCCCGGGGTGGGGATCGCACATTGGGGACAGTGCGGTACCAGGTAGTGAGGCAAGTCGCCGTTGCATGCTAAACACAGGCGCTGATTGCCTGCCTTGCCGCCACATAAGATACAAGTGTGCGGGATCAAGTGCCTAATAAACGAGCGGATGTTCAAGCTGGCTCAGGATTAATTTGACAACCACCGCATCCCACTTGGACAATGCTGACCATGAAAGCCAAACGTGTCATCCCCGCTGCCTCCTCCCGATTTAACGCCCAGTTGTTTAACTTCATTACCATTCTCGCGCTGACCATATCACTGACTGCTTTGTTGCTGGGGAAGTTACTTGCCAGCCAGAATATCGCTTTTCTGCCTTTTGTATTGTCTTTACCGCCAGTGA
>JAYWDZ010000201.1:0-1758 GCA_043779595.1 Nitrosomonadales bacterium | reverse complement strand
CGACACTCCTGCTGTTCGGTTCATTCTGAAAACATCGCTCCCGGTTGCCGGGAGCGATTAATCTCCAGTGCGGGGGAAAGCCGATACCGGCTTTCCCTTTTTTTGATGGGAGCCCCGCTGTGCGTCCGGCCGGAAGCGTCAGACCCGAGGAATCTGTAAGATGAACGGCGACATGAAAATGAAACTACTCCCGGGAAGAATGAGCAAGCTTTTCCGTTTCGGTATTTACGCCGTTGTATTACTTGGGGTAGCGGGTTGCAGCAGTATGTCGTCCTTCAGTCCCACATCGGCCGCCCTGCAATTGGACATCACCTCCAAACTCACGCCCGGTCAAATCGTCCACCCGAAAAGTCCCGTCGTGCTGCGCGTGGCGGAATATGCCGACGCCAGGTCTGCCGCCCCTTCCAGGAAAATCGGCGACATCAATGCCACGGTTTTCGATATGCTTGGTGCGGAGCTGCTGATGGAAAACGTCGCCAACACGGTAACCGCCGCGATGCGAAACCAGATCAGCGCCAGCGGTTTCCAAACGGATACGGAGGATGGCAAGGCCGCCGCCGGCAGTGCGGATTTTGAGGTATCCGGGGTCATTCGGGAATTCAGCATGAATATCGGTGGTCGGGATGAAGTATCCATCGTGGTGGAAACGACATTACGCGACGTTCGCAGCGGCAGTGTTCTCTGGTCCGGTAGCGTGGCTGAAAAAGCGGATCGCTATGCCGGCGTCAACGGCAATACCCGGCGATCGATCGCCCGTTATCTCAGTGGTGCGTTGGCCAGGGTATCCGCCGACACCCGGGATGCGATCAGTGCAAGCGTCATGCAGGTATATCCGGAAAAATTCGCTCAGGCTGTGCCCGCGAGTGCTGTAGCACCCGGCGCGAACGTTCTGGTTGCACCGTCGGAGCGCAGGACAATTTCTGCGCCTGCCCGCTCCACAATGACCGGCCAACTGGCCGTTACCACGATCCCGTCCCGCGCCAAGGTGTATGTGGCCGGCGTCTATTATGGACTGTCTCCGCTCAAACTTGAGTTGGAGCCAGGCATCTATACGACCGATATCAAGCTGGATACTTTCAAGACAGCGACCGAGAAGGTGTCGCTGCGCAAGGGCGAAACCACGGAGCTGGAAATCACACTTGAGAAATAAACCGATGGCATCGCTGTCGATGCATTTCACCGCGATCAAGGATCCAGAAACTGTCCAAAGCGCGGGTCGACAGAACTATTAAAAAAACAAGGCACGCTTCACGTGCCTTGTTTACAGCATGCGGGAAATGCGATCGTTTCCTCAGTAAGGCGTCAGGGAAGAACCGCTGGTTTGGTAAACACGTAGTCGTTTGCCTTTACCGGCGTGTGACAGCCGAAACACTCCTGCACAAAGTTCGCGTCCTTGCCGTACGGTTTTTGCTCCATCCCCAGCCAGCGCGCGAAACCCCAGCCACCGGTGGCGGAGTACTGCTTGGCATTCTTGACCATGAACTCGGCCTGCACGAAATCACCCGGCACGGTCGCGACCGGAAAGTGTTCATCGGTCTTGTTCTTCCAGGCCAGCTTGGCGAGGATCGCGCCGTCTGGCCACGGATTGGTTTTGCCGGCACGCATGGCCTCGATGGCGATATCGTTGCCGAGGATGGCGCGGATGTGGCTCTTGTCGGAGCGATAGGAAGGCGCAATGAGACGCCAGTTTTTATAGCCTTCCGGCAGGGTAATGCCATTAGGCGCAGATGCGACTTTGGAATCCGCGGCCACGACGCT
>JAYWDZ010000200.1:0-1759 GCA_043779595.1 Nitrosomonadales bacterium | reverse complement strand
CAGGACGTGCAAAGAATACCCTTTGAAAAGGCGCTGCGCGCCGCCACGACCCACCGACACAACTATCTCAACACTTACGTGAGCGATCTGGGCAATGTGATCGACATGGAGGCGATTCGCGATGCCAAAATCAGCATGGGCGTCGATCCGCTCGGCGGCGCCGGGGTCCACTACTGGGCCGCGATTGCCGAGCACTATGGCCTGAACCTCACAGTCGTTAACGACGACGTCGACCCGACATTCCGTTTCATGTCTGTTGACTGGGATGGCCGTATTCGCATGGACCCATCCTCGTCCTATGCCATGCAGAATTTGGTCGGCCAGAAGGATCGCTTCGACATCGCCTTTGCCTGCGATCCTGACCACGATCGCCACGGCATTGTTACGCGCAGTGCGGGGTTGCTTCCTGCAAATCATTATCTTGCGGCCGCAATCCACTATCTTTTTCAACATCGACCCCAGTGGAATCGCGAGTCAGCGGTGGGGAAAACCATCGTGAGCAGCCAGATGATTGATCGCGTTGCGGCGAAGCTAGGTCGGAAATTGTACGAGGCGCCGGTCGGTTTTAAGTGGTTTGTTAACGGTCTGCTCGACGGCACACTTGGCTTCGGCGGCGAAGAGAGTGCTGGCGCATCCTTTCTGCGTCGTGACGGCAGCGTTTGGACAACGGATAAAGATGGCATCGCCCCGGCCTTGCTTTCTGCAGAAATCACTGCGCGCATGGGCCGTGATCCGGGTGAGATCTATCGCGAACTCACGCGCGAGTTTGGCGAACCCGTCACTGATCGAATTGAGGCGCCTGCGACCTTGGCGCAAAAAGCCAGATTGGCTAAGCTCTCATCAGAAAAAATTCGATCAACCGAATTGGCAGGAGAAAAAATTCAGACCATCCTTACCCATGCGCCGGGCAACGGCGCGCCCATCGGTGGATTGAAGGTGATTGCTGAGCGCGGCTGGTTTGCCGCGCGGCCATCAGGTACTGAAGATATTTACAAAATCTATGTGGAGAGCTTTCGCGGTCAGGACCATCTACGCCGCATCGCGCAAGAGGCGCAAGCAATCGTGCATGACGCTATTGATGCGGAGTAGAGCGCCAATTCGCCGTCAAAGAACTGCAAACGCAAGGCAGTTAAAGGTCGGTTCTGTTCGATAGCGTACGGACAATGAAAGAGTTTGTGGCTAAAAAGGTAATTTCGCCGTTTTGAATTTATTCCATTTCTCAACCATTAGCTCATTAATAATGAGAGATCGAAATCGCAAATATCCGTCGTCCCAGCCCCAGATTTAAGCTTTCGAGGGCAGGCTGCGGCTGGGACCCAGTCCCATCAACATCACTTTGAAGCAATAATCAGATGGTGTAGCGGACTGGGTCCCAGCCCCCACCTTACAGCATGCTGGGGCAGGCTCCGCTGGGACGACGGGTTGCCTCATTGTTCATCACGACTTTCGTATTTGAGGCCATTAATTAATGCACTAATGAACCGTAAATGGAATTAGAGAGGGTAAATCCACACACCAGCGCGGCGGTTCACGCTGGATTACGAGGGGCTGGAAATGAATGCAGAAGTAAACCACTCGCACCACGCGCACGACCATCAGCATGCAGGCGCCGCACCGGCAACTCAAGCAGACCAGTGGACCTGCCCGATGCATGCGGAAATCGTGAGTGACGCGCCGGGTAGCTGCCCGAAATGCGGCATGACGCTGGTACCGATACTTAAGGCCACGCTCACGGTCACACCGCGCGCTGCCGAATATA
>JAYWDZ010000199.1:0-1759 GCA_043779595.1 Nitrosomonadales bacterium | reverse complement strand
ACTTTGGTGTTATCCGCGATGATTCGTGGGATAACACCGCGGTTCGGCGAGTGCTGCAAGCATTTACCTACGGCGGGTTTGCCACCGACACGCAGATAGCAGCCTGGGCGGACATGGGTCCGCGAGCAGCGATCGCTCAAATACTCACCTTTGCACCTACAAATGATCTCTTATCACCACCGGAGACGGACAATATCCAGTTCCATCTTCAGGTCGGCGGCAAGGACCGTACCTTGCAAGCATTGCATGAATTGTGGATGAATGGCACTAATCCAGACAACCGTTATGGAACTCTCAATGCAGCTGCAGTTGCCACATTCAATCCTTTATATAGTTCGGGCATGCTTAATAACGACAGCTTGAAGTTTGCGTGGATGGCTGCCGTTAATAAGCGCGGGCTGAATCCTTTCCGTCAACGAGTTGGTTTGTGGCTGACGAATTATCTTATGTCGGTTCACGCGGATGCGACACACAGCTTTGTCCCCATACGTACCATGTATGACGAATCTATGGACCTTTTGGCGCAAAACAATAAATTTGCAACTGTGCTGGGTGATGCAGGTGCGTCAGCGGCAATTGCTGTCCAGTATAAGCATCGTTATAGTAAATATTATAAAAGCACCGGCCAATTTTACGTAAATGACGATTTCGCACGCGAGTTCCACCAGTTGTTTTTTGGTATCAACGGTGTGCTTGCCGGATTTGCCGAATCTTCCCCTGAAGCTATTGCATTCAAACTATATTACGAAAATGTAACAATCGAGGGTACCGCGCAAGCGCTAACAGGGATGGAGGTACTTGATGGTACTCATTACAACAGCGTTTGTTGCTATGCGGGCGATCAGATTAACTTTCAGAGCCCAAACAATGTGCTTTATCATTTTGCTGGCGCAGTTGAGGCTCTGAATTTCAACAACAAAGGCATTGCGAACGTTAGTGGCCCAACAGCAAAAGCCAAGCTTGCGAATCTCGCACAGATCGCCATTAATGATCCGGAGAGTGAGCGCAACTTGCCCGTCAAGATTGTCTCATATTTCGCCGATGACAATCTTGGCGAAGCCACTAAAGATACACTACGAAGCGGGTGGCTGGCTTCCGGGAAAAATTTGCTCTCTTTTCTGCGTGCCTACGCGATATCGCCTGAGTTTCATAGTGCCAGCCGCTTTAAATACATGAACGCATTTGAACGTAACATGCGTATTTACACGCAAAATACTGTCGATAATACCGAAAGTTACGTCAATTATGTGCCGCCTATTGGAAGAATACAACTCCAGGATGCGGAATTATTTTATCCCAAACATTTCGTATTTGGGGGACAGACTGGTATTGAAGCCTCGGACAATTCGCAGGTGTTAAAAGAGGCATACAACGCAAATGTGACGTATCCGGATTTTTTGGGTAGAAATAAACTCACATCGCCGGTTTGGGTTAAAGACTGGGCTAAGGTAATTCCGAAAAATAGGAATGGTAATTATGTTGTCGAGGACGTGGCGCGATGGTTGTGGAATCATTTTATTGGCGATGGCGGAAAAAATTATGGGCCGCAAGAAAAAGCTTATATCAGCGCCTTGTTAGCTACCGGAGTTGATTTCTTGACACAGATATCTCCAACTAGCCCAGATATGACGGGCTATACCGACCTTAAACTACAAACCGATCCTATTCTCTCCAAGCAAATCGAAGCAAATGAAAACACGGTGATGGACCTCGGCAGTGCCATCGCAACGCAACGAGAAGCAGCCAACCTGCGGGTGGG
>JAYWDZ010000198.1:0-29912 GCA_043779595.1 Nitrosomonadales bacterium | reverse complement strand
GCGTCTATGGCCTGTGGCAAGTCGATGATGACCGGGCCGTCACTGCCGAGCAGGATGTTGAACTCCGACAGGTCGCCATGCACCACGCCGGCACTGAGCATGCGCACCACTTCCTTGATCAGCGCGCCGTGGTGCGCCAGCGCGTCTGCGGCGCTGAAGGGCACGTCGTTTAAACGCGGCGCGGCGTCGCCGTTTTCATCCACCACCAGCTCCATCAAGAGCACGCCGTCGTGGAAGTTGTAGGGCCTGGGCACGCGCACGCCGGCCGCCGCCAGCCGGTACAGCGCATCGACCTCGGCGCTTTGCCAGGCCGCTTCTTGCGCCTGCTTGCCAAAGCGTGTGCCTTTGGCCATGGCGCGTGCCTGGCGGGTGTTTTTGACCTTGCGGTTTTCGGTGTAGTCCACCGCCTGGCGAAAACTGCGATTGGTCGCCTCTTTATAAATCTTGGCGCAACGGGTTTCATCCCCGATGCGGATCACAAAAACGGTAGCTTCCTTGCCGCTCATCAATTGGCGCACGACGCCGTCTATCAGGCCGTCTTCGATCAGGGGTTCGAGTCGTTTAGGCGTTTTCATCGGGGTACCTTTGGGGCATTAATTGTTCACGTTGTCGCACGGCCTCGAACGCAGCGACCGCGAGTGCGGCGGCGGCATTCAACGACTCGACCTTGCCCGGCATGGGAATGCGGGTACGGACGTGCGCGGCTTGCGCCACGGTTTCCGATAATCCGGCTCCTTCGTTACCCACAACGAATGCGGTCGCACCACTCAAATTCAGTTGATAAAAATTGTTTTCAGCACAGGGGAGGCTGTCCAAACTTAACGCTACGCTTAGTCCAGTAAACGCGGCTAACCAGGTTGGCAAATCAACGCCCATTTGCAAAGGCAGTACAAATTGTGCGCCCTGCCCGCCCCGCAATGCTTTGGGAGACCACGGGTCGTGGCAAGTCGCGGATAGCACCGCTAAGGTTGCGCCTGCTGCCGCGCCGGTACGCAACATGGCGCCTAAATTGCCGGGGTCTTGAATATTTTCCAGCACAATCACCAGTGGCACATTGTCGAGCGGCGCGGACTCAAGCCAGGCGGCTTCTGCGAGCACGCCAGTGGGGGTGGTTACAGGCGTGAGTTCGGCAAATAGCGCATCGGGCATCACGATTAATTTAGCTGCACTTCCGCGTTGGGCCAATGCATCCCTCCGTGCGGGCTCATAGGAAGCCGCACGGATTAACGTCACCGGTTGTCCGCCCGCATCCAGATACGCGGTGATCAGATGCTCGCTATCGAGTAGCGTCATACGTGCCTCGCGGCGTGCGCGCGCAGAATCCCCAAGTTTTTTAAGGCGCTTGAAAACAGGGTTGTCGCGCGAGGTGATAGTACTCTCGGTCATGCCCTGCGTTTCAATAACAGACGGTGCCAGACTGAACAGAACCAGACGAGGTTTTTGCTTCGCACACTGCGCCCTCAGGTATGGCGTGGACTTTATAGGAGGCGGGGTTCTCAAGGATTAGCCGACCCACGGTCGTGCAGCAATAAGCCGATGAGTCTTCAGCAATTTGCGGAGGGGGCGGCGCATCGGGGAATAAGGGTGGCGCTTTAGGCGGAGCTTCCGCAAACACTGGCGAGCAGACCAACCCCACCCATAGGCTGAGGTAAACCGTTCTTATTCGGCGCTTCAAACTAACGCCCGCCCCAGTGTGGCTACCGCTACCGTAATCAAGCCGAGGCTTAAATTAATACCGATCAGCAGCCGTATCTGGCCCAACGCCGCACCGCCCGCAGGCCACGCCTGTTCTGCCACGGCGCGCTTCAGTTTCTTGTAAGGCGCAAAAAATACGTGCGCAAATAGCAGCATCATAATTACGCCCAGCACTAACATTGTCAGTACATAGGCAGGCGCTGAGGCGCCGCCCAATTGCATCAGCATGTATAAACCGCTGGCGAGTATCAAGCCTACAGATATCCACACCCAGGGGAAGAATTTACTGAACACGCCCGCCCATACACTCAGGCGCTGCGGGGGTTCCAATAGTGTGGCAGCCACGGGGCGCAATGCCATATAAGCGAAAAACATTCCGCCCACCCATACCACCACGCCGAACAAATGAAGAAGTAATGCAATCCCCACTCCTGCTCCTTTCAAAATAAAGTTTGTTGATCAAGCATCAGTTTGACCGGGGCGAAATCCCGGCGGTGATGCAGGCATGGGCCGAATGATTTCAGTGCGGCCAGGTGTTCTGCGGTGCCATACCCTTTGTGCTGTGCAAACCCATAGGATGGATGCTCGTTATGCAAACTGCGCATCAAGCTATCGCGCGAGGTTTTAGCAAGAATGGAGGCTGCCGCAATCGCTGCAACTTTATCGTCACCCTGGATCACCGCGCGCGATCGCCACGACCAGTTGGGGCAACGATTGCCATCGACCCAGACTTCGTCGGGAGGCAATTGCAGCCCCGCTACCGCGCGCTGCATCGCGAGCATGGTCGCATGCAAAATATTAATCTGATCGATTTCAGCCACGCTGGCTTCGGCGACACACCATGCGATGGCGCGTTCGCGTATCTCGATCGCCAACTCTTCGCGTATGGCGGGGCTTAGTTTTTTGGAATCGCGCAGGCCTTTTATCGGGCGCTTAGGATTTAGCATTACAGCTGCCGCGACAACCGGACCCGCGAGCGGGCCCCGCCCCGCTTCGTCCACACCGCATAATCCGCGAGGGCCTACATGCAAACGTATTTGTATTTTCATGCCAAAAAGCTCAGCTTAAATACGGGGTAAGGGCTTGTGCAATGCGCATGTGTGCATTTTGCCGCAAGCTTGCGTGCAGTGTGTTAAAAAATGCGATTACCTCTTGCTGACGTAACGGATCATCCAGCCACGCGAGCATTTCGCGCGCCAGTGCAAGAGGTGTGGCCTCGTGTTGCAGCAATTCCGGTACCACAAATCGCCCAGCCAAAATGTTGGGTAAACCTACATACGGTAAATACGCTTTGCGCAACATCATCGCGGCGGTGCGTTCCGACATGCGATAGGTAATCACCATCGGTTTTTTGAACAAAGCCGCTTCCAGCGTTGCGGTACCCGAAGCGACCAGCGCGAGATCGCACGCCGCAAGCGCCGTATGCGATTGACCGGTTAAAACCTGCACCGGCGCATAGGTCGTTTTTAAGGCTTTGGTAATCAATGCCCCCGCCGCATCATTGGCCGCAGGCAAAATAAATTGCAGTTCGGGCCTCACTTGCAGCATCGCCTGCGCAGCTGCCAGCATTAGCGGGGCGTGACGGGCTACTTCGCCTAGTCGGCTGCCGGGCAATAGCGCAATGACAGGTTGAGTGGGCGACAAACCCAGTGTCTGCCTGGCTGCCTGCATGTCCGGTTGCAGCGGGATGATATCCGCCAGCGGGTGACCGACATACGTGACGGGGATGCCAGCATCCTGATAGATTTTTTCTTCAAACGGAAACACCACCAGCATGTGCGACACCGCGCGCTTGATGCGATGGATGCGTTCCCCGCGCCATGCCCATAGCGAGGGACTGACAAAATGCACGGTCGGAATGCCTGCGCGTTTGAGTTTTTCTTCGAGCGTGAAATTGAAATCTGGCGCATCTATGCCGACGAACACGCGCGGGCGGTGACTTAAAAAATGGCGCGTGATGCGCGAGCGTATCCATAGCAATTCGGGTAAGCGCTTCAACACGTCGCCATAGCCATTCACGGCTAATTTCTCACTGGGATAAAGCGCTTCCACACCGGCGGCCACCATGCGTGGGCCGGCAATACCGGAAACCAAAAGCGCGGGGTAATGGGTTTTAAGCGCTTCGACTAAATGCGCGCCCAATAAATCGCCCGAGGCTTCGCCAGCAACGATGCCTAACTGGGGAGACTCAGAAACAGGCAAGATATTCGCGCGGTGAGTTGAAGACCGGGACAGCACTCGCGAAGGGGACGGTGAGATTTACATCCACACTCAACGTCCAAACAAATGCTGCCAACTTTTGGGATGGCATAGGGCTTGTCATCGAATAATGCCGCGTTCGGCACTTGCCAAAAAATTGAGCAGTTGGCGGATTTCTGGATGGGCAGACGCGTCCTCTTCCAGTTTTAGTTGCGCTTCAGCCAGCGTATTGCCCTCCCGATAAAGCGTCTTATAGGCGCGCTTGAGCACGCTCAAAATTTCGAGTGAAAAATTGCGGCGCTTTAGCCCTTCGGTATTGAGTCCGTGAGGCGCAGCGGGTTGTCCAGACGCCATAATGAAAGGCGGAATATCCTTGAACACCACGCTCGAAATGCCGGTCATTACATGGGCCCCCACTTTGCAAAACTGGTGAATGCCGGTGAAGCCTCCCAGAATGACCCAGTCACCGATTTCAACATGTCCGGCCAGGGAAGCATTATTGGCAAATGTAGTGTTGTCGCCGACCACACAATCATGCGCGATATGCACATAGGCCATGATCCAGTTATGCGAACCTATTCGCGTTACGCCCTGCTGCTGAATGGTGCCGGTATTGAAGGTGCAAAACTCGCGGATGACGTTGTGGTCGCCGATTTCAAGCCGCGTCGGCTCACCTGCGTATTTCTTGTCCTGCGGGGCTTCACCCAGCGATACAAAATGAAAGATCCGGTTGTGTGCACCAATGCGGGTGTGTCCGGTGAGTACCGCATGTGCACCAATGGTGGTACCTGCGCCTATTTCGACGTGTTCGCCAACAAGGGAATACGGCCCGACGACTACGTCGTCGGCGAGTTTTGCACCCGAATGGATGATCGCAGTGGGATGAATCCTTGTCATTAAGGCTTATCGCGCAAGGTGGCCATTAAGTCCGCTTCTGCCACTAATGCGCCCTCTACTTCGACACGTCCCTTGTACTTCCATATGCCACGCATACGCCGCACGATTTCTATTTTAATCAGCAACTGATCACCGGGGACTACAGGCTTTTTGAAGCGGGCGCCATCTATGCCCGCAAAATAAACAATGCCTATTTCGCTAGGCGCGTAATTTTCTGTTTTAAACGAGAGTAATGCAGCTGCCTGCGCCATGGCTTCCAGAATCAGTACGCCAGGCATCACCGGCGAACCCGGGAAATGCCCAGGAAAAAAGGGCTCATTGATACTGACATTTTTTATCGCGGTAATGCTTTTCCCGACTTCCATATCCAGCACGCGATCAATCAACAAAAAAGGATAGCGGTGGGGCAAATACTCCATCACCTCGTCAATATTCATCCTCATGTTTTGTTATCCATTTTTTCATTCCCCCTGTTTTCGAGCGCCGCCAGACGTGCTTCGAGCGTCTTGATCCGGTTGATCCATGGTTCGAGATTGCGCAAATATACGGCACTTTTAAGCCATACCTTGTGTTCCGTAAACGGCAAGGCTGAAGTATAGGTTCCGGGCTGGGGCAAGGATTTAGTGATCAGCGTATTGGTGGATATTTGCGAGCCTTCGGCGATTTCGATATGCCCTGCGATCATCGCGGCCCCTCCAATCGTACAATGGCGGCCAATTTTGGCACTGCCCGCAATGCCAGTACAAGCGGCGATGACGGTGTGCGCGCCGATCAACACGTTATGCGCAATCTGAATTTGATTATCCAGTTTGACGCCGTCTTCAATAATCGTGTCGCCTAGCGTGCCCCGGTCAACGGTGGTGCATGCGCCGATTTCGACATCGTCGCCGATGACGACACGGCCGATCTGCGGAATTTTTTCCCAGTGTCCCTGGTCCGGCACAAAGCCAAAACCATCCGCGCCAATCACACAACTGGAATGCAAAATAACGCGATTACCGATCACGCACCTGTGATAAATCGTCACCTGAGCATGCAATACACAATCGTCGCCAACGCACGTGTGGTCGCCAACCACACTATTCGCGCCAATCACCGAGCGCGCGCCGATGACCACGCCATCGCCGATCACTGCACCTGCAGCGATCCACGCATCCGGCGCGATGACTGCACGCGCGGATATCACTGCAGTGGGATGCACCCCCGCGGCGATGTGCGCTGCAGGATTCAACAGTGCACTCACGCGCGCGAAATAGAGATAAGGATTGGAAGTCAGGATACGCGGCAAATCGGTTGAGTTAGCCGCATCAAGCGGTAAAATTACTGCCGCCGCATGGGTGTTATCCAAGTGTGATAAATATTTGCTTTGCGATACAAAGCCAATCTCATCGGAAGTCGCGTGGTCGAGCTCGGCCACTTGTCTGACAGGGACTGCGCCATCCCCCACCAGCTCCCCCCCAAAGCGAGCGACCAGGTCTGCCAGCGTATAGCTCACACCCACATCCGCAGGAGGATTTTCTGAGTCGATTTACTTACCGCCCAAAGCTCTCATCACCCGATCGGTAATGTCGTTCTTGGGGTCCACGTAGACGACGGATTGTTCAAGGATGATGTTGTATTTTTCAGACTTGGCGATATCCACAATCACTTTTCGCGCCCGCTCTTGAATCTGGCCGAGTTCTTCATTACGCCGCAAATTTAAATCCTCACGGAACTCCCGACTTTGACGCTGAAACTCGCGATTCAGATTCGCCAGGTCGCGTTCTTTATTTTTGCGCTCACCCTCAGACATGGTCACGCCCTCTTTATCTAATTGGGTCTGTAAATCTCGCGTTTGCTTGGCCATTTTTTGCAGGTCTTGTTCGCGCCCGGAAAACTCTTTTTCGAGTTTTCGTTGTGCCGCTACGGAAAGAGGCGCTTCACGCAGGAGCTTTTCAGTATTAACGAATCCGATTTTGGTATCCGCTATTACCGCACTACTGGCTAATACCAGAGTGGCAAACGCAAGACCGGCAATATATCTGACGAACATTTTCAAGACTCCAGGAATTCGTATTTAAAAAGTGTTGCCAAACGTGAACTGGAATATTTCGGTTTTATCCCCTGCCTGCGCGCCGAGTGCTTTCGCGAGGCTGAATTTGAGTGGGCCCAAGGGCGATACCCACAATACGGCAATTCCGGTGGAGTAACGCAAATCGCCAAACGCAAACGATTTGTAACGATTAAATTTATCCCCCGGGCCAAAGCTTGCGCCTGCGTCCACGAATGTCGACAGACGTACCGACTGCTTGTCTTTCAAGCCGGGTACAGGGAAAAAGAGTTCCGCGTTGGCCACAACGCGCTGGTTGCCACCTGTAGCATCGTCGTTGATATCCTTAGGGCCTAAGGTTGCGGTTTCATACCCGCGCACAGAACCATTACCCCCGGCATAAAAATTCTTGAAGAAAGGCAGTGACTTCCCACCCAAGCCTTGACCATAACCCACCTCACCGTTCAACATTAACGTGAACTCGCGACCCAACGGAAAATACTGTTGATGCTGAAGTGTCAACTTGTAATATTCCAAGCTCCCGAGAGGCGTCCCCACTTCCGCACCGACTCGTTGCAGTATACCGCGCGTGGGGAATAACAAATTGTCTCGGGTATCACGTGCCCAGGCCGCGTCCAAGCGGACCGTTGTATTGTCCGAGCCGAACTCCTGGATGAACTTTTGATATTGCAGCGAGCTGGTATTTCCAGCGGGAATATTAATCTTGGTATTTTCGTAGGTCGCGCCCAATGAAATACGGTCTTTTTCATTCAGCGGTATACCGAGCCTCGCACCAATGCCGTAGGTCGAACTTTTATATGCACTCAAGCTACTATTTCGGCTGGCGGCAGTGTCCAGATCACGACGGTAGATATCGTAACCCAGGCTAATGCCATCGAGCGTGAAGTAGGGGTTGGTGTACGACAGCGAATAAACTTTGTTCACTTTTCCGGTATTGACTTGAAGCGAGACAATATTCCCGGTACCAAACACATTATTCTGCGAGACCGACCCTGACAACACCAAGCCCTCTGACGACGAAAAACCCGCACCGAGCAAAATATTACCTGTGGCTTTTTCCGTGACATCAATATTGACGTCTACCTGATCGGTGGTACCGGTGACACCCGGGGTCTCAATATTGACTTCGTTAAAATAACCCAGCCGATTCAACCGGTCACGCGACAGATTGATTTTTTCGCCGTTGTACCAGCCACCTTCCATTTGCCGCACTTCACGGCGCACAACCTCATCCCGAGTTTTAGTATTGCCACCGATATTCACGCGATTAACGTAGACGCGTCTACCGGGATCGATATACAGCGTAAATGCTACCTGGTTTTTTTCCTTGTTGATTTCGGGCACCGCATTAACGTTGGCGAAGGCATAGCCTTCGTTGCCCAGACGGTCGCCAATTTTTTTGGTTGAACTCGTTAATTTGTCGCGGGCGAATACGTCACCTGGTTTGATCTCGATCAATTTTGTCAGCTCGGCTTCCGGCACCAACATTTGTCCTGCCAGCTTGACATCAGAGACGGTATAACGCGGCCCCTCTGTGACGTTTACGGTGATATAAATATCCTGCTTGTCGGGCGAAATCGATACCTGTGTCGAATCGACATTAAATTCCAGGTAGCCGCGGTTGAGATAATACGAGCGCAGACTTTCGATATCTCCTGCCAGTTTGGCTTTCGAATACTGGTCGGTTTTGGTATACCAGGTCAGCCATCCTGGTGTAGTCGAAGAAAATTCCTTGAGTAGTGTTTTTTCCTTGAACACCTCGTTGCCGACGATGCTGATTTGACGAATTTTGGCGCTGCTTCCCTCCACCACATCGAATTGGATCGCGACACGATTGCGCTCAAGCGGCGTTACCGTCGACTTGATTTCAACTGCGTATTTTCCGCGATTGAAATACTGCCGCTGCAATTCCTGCTCGGCTTTTTCCAACAGCGAGCGATCCAGCACGCGGCCTTCGGTCAGTCCGGCTTCTTTCAAGCCTTTTTTCAAATCGTCGGCAGAGAATTCTTTGGTGCCAGACAAGGTGATTTTAGAAATGGACGGACGCTCTTCGACGGTGACGATAAGCACGCCGTCTTGCGCTTCAATCCGCACATCCTTAAAGAAGCCTGTCGCATATAGCGCTTTGATCGCGGCGGTAGTTTTGTCATCGGTCATCGTATCGCCCACCTTGACCGGCAGGTAGCTGAATACTGTCCCGGCTTCAGTCCGCTGGACACCTTCCACGCGAATATCGCGTACCACGAAAGGTTCTGCAGCGAGCGCAGCATGCGTTGCAAATGCCACCAGTAAGGCGAGGGTGATGCGGTTCTTTGTCATAGTGAAGGCTTATCCGGGAATCAGGCGCTGCAAATCGTTATACAGGGCAAAGCTGGTCAATAACAGTAGCGCCGTTAATCCCACACGACCGCCTAGTTCCATCAATCGGTCTGAGACGGGCTTCCCTGTAAAAACTTCGGAAATATAATACATGAGGTGCCCGCCATCCAGTAGCGGGATGGGGAGCAGATTGAGGACGCCGAGACTGACGCTTATTAACGCCAGAAAGCCGATAAAGCTCGCCCAACCAAGCGCAGCAGACTGGCCGGCAAAGTCGGCGATAGTCAGTGGACCGGAGAGATTCTTGATCGAGACCTGGCCCATCACCATCCGCCCCATCATCTCCAGCGTGAACGCAGACATTGCCCAGGTTTTTTTGGTGCCCTGCCAAACCGCGTCCAACGGGCCATAGCGCACCTCGGTTAGCAAACCCGACAATGCGGCTTTATCAAGCTTCGGGGCAGCGCCAATTTTTCCGACTGTCAGCGTGCCTTCCTTCGCGAGCGCGGGCGTTAGCCGCAATGTGTGCATTACGCCTTGTCGCTCAACTTCAACACTCACCGCCCGTTCAGGGTTTTGGCGAATCAGCTTGACCCAATCCTGCCAGCTGTTCAGCGCTTGACCATTGGCGTTGATCAGGCGATCGCCTGGCAGTAAGTCGGCTTTAGCTGCGACGCTGTTTTCAAGCACCGTACCGACGACCGGAGGAATGGGCGGATCAAAGCGCCTGATCCCCAATGAAGGCAAAATGTCTTGTTCCAGATCGTCAGTTTGCATCCCATGGGTTTCAAGATGCGCCGTGCGTCCCCCTTTAAGCTCCAGTCTGACTGGTTGCCCTGCGACACCTGCGCGCAGCAATGCGAGGCCCAAGTCTTGAAAAGATTGAATCTCGGCATCGTCCACCCGGATGATTTCATCGCCAGCTGCAAGCCCTGCGAGGGCAGCTGGGGTATTGTTTTGGGGCTGAGCAATCATTGGTCGAAGTGCGGGGATGCCATGCATATATAGCACCGAATAAAACACAATCGCCAGCAAAAAGTTGGCTATCGGCCCCGCCAGCACAATCGCAATACGCCGACTTACCGGGGCACGATTAAAGCTGCGGTGGAGCTCTTCAACGGGTACTGCGCCTTCGCGCTCATCCAGCATTTTGACGTAGCCCCCCATCGGAAGCGCGCACACCGCCCACTCTGTCTGGTCTCGGCCGAAGCGGCGCACGAACAGGGTTTTGCCAAAGCCTAACGAAAAGCGCAATACCTTGACCCCGGCTAAACGTGCGACCAGGTAATGGCCCAACTCATGCACGACGACGAGCACGCTCAGCGCAATCAAAAACCAGATAACTGTATGCAAAATACCCATTAAATCCTCGCCAGATAGTGTTCGGTTAATACGCGCGCACGCTGGTCGGCGTCAAGCAAACTTTCCAGTGTCTCTGCTGACAGATCGAAAAGTTTGTTCATCGCATGTTCAATGCTGGCCGGAATCGCCGGAAACGGAATCGCACCCGCTAGAAATTGCGCTACCGCCACCTCGTTTGCCGCATTCAGTACGGCAGCGGCGGCCCCGCCGAGCTGCAACGCATCGAACGCCAGTTTCAGGCACGGGAAGCGCGCATGATCCGGCTCTTCGAAGCTGAGGTTTTTGCCCAGCAATTCCAAGGGCGATACACCGGCCTCAATGCGTTCTGGAAAACCCAGCGCATAGGCAATCGGCGTACGCATATCGGGTGTGCCCATTTGCGCGATTACTGAGCCATCTGCGTACTCAACCATGGAATGCACTATGCTTTGAGGATGCACGATGACTTTGATTTGTGTGGGCTGCGCGTTAAACAGCCAGCGCGCTTCAATCACTTCCAGCCCTTTGTTCATCAGGCTTGCAGAGTCGACCGAGATTTTTTTGCCCATTACCCAATTGGGGTGCGCGATGGCCTGTGCAGGGGTGGCTTGTGCAATTTGCGCAGCGCTGAGTTGCCGGAACGGCCCACCGGATGCAGTCAACCACAATGTTGTTACGCCCGCTTGATGCAAATCTCCACTGAAGTCGCGAGGCAAAGCCTGAAAAATCGCATTGTGTTCTGAGTCAATCGGTAGCAACGCTGCGCCGCTAGCAGCGATCGCGTCCATGAATAACTGACCCGAGACGACTAGCGTTTCTTTATTGGCAAGCAGGATGCGTTTCCCCGCATGCGCGGCTGCCAACGTGGCAGGCAGCCCCGCGGCACCGACAATGGCCGCCATCACGGTATCGACTTCGGGCGCGATAGCGACTTCGGTCAAGGCTGCCTCGCCTTCCAGTACTTCGGTCGCAACGCCTGCTTGTTTTAATCGCTCGCGTAACTCACGTGCCGCACTCGGCGCCAGCATGACTGCATATTGGGGGCGGTGTTGCACACATTGTTGAAACAGCCGCTCAGTCTGAGTCGCACCCGTCAACGCAAAAATTTCGAAGCGACCCGGATGATGTGCCACCACGTCTAGCGTATTGACGCCTATCGTGCCTGTCGCGCCTAGCACGGTCAGCACGCGTGCGCTCACGTGTAGTGATCCGCCAATACCAGCACGCCCGCAGCAATCGGCAGTGCCGCAGTCAGCGCGTCGATGCGATCGAGCACACCGCCGTGGCCGGGCAGTAGGGTTCCGCTATCCTTCATGTCGGCCACGCGTTTGATCCAGGATTCAAACAAATCTCCCAATACTGAGAAGTACAACAAGGCCATCGCGAGCACCAACGCACCGCCGATGCGTAAACCCTCCACTGCAACGCTGACCGCACTGGCATATAAACTCACTGCAAGCATGGCGCCAATGACGCCTTCGCGGGTTTTACCCGGACTGATCAAAGGAGCTAACTTATGTCGACCATAACGTCGGCCCGCGAAAAAGGCCGCTGTATCGGCGACCCAAACGACTGCCGCCACCGCCAGCAAAAACCAAGGACCGCGTTCACGTAAATACATCAACGCGGCCCAAGTGGGGAGCAAGATCACCACACCCACGGCCGCACGGACAAAGAATGCCTGTGCACGCCAGCGCAGCGCCAACCAGAGTGGCGCGACCAAGATCCAGAACAAGGCTGCCATTGCTAGCAAGCCATTCTGCAATGCAGGGGTGTATCCATTGGAAACATAGCGAAGACTCAGCGCTATTCCTCCGATAATCACCGCATAAAACGCGCAGATTGCTGAAGGAAATCGACTCAAGCGAGCCCACTCATGCGCGGCGACAGCGACGACTAGCGCCATCAAACCGGCCCAGACGCCGATCGGAGCGATAAAAAGCGCAGGCACTAAGACGGCCAATAACAACCCGGCCGTTAGCACGCGGCGAAATATACCGCTCATTTATTGGAATCCCACAGGTTTACCGATTTGTTCGCTGGTGCGGCCAAACCGGCGCTCACGTTTCTGATACGACGCAATCGCCGACTCTAGTGCAGCGGTATCGAAATCGGGCCACAGCGCGTCGGTAAAATAGAGTTCGGTGTACGCGAGCTGCCATAGCAGGAAATTGCTGATGCGCTGCTCGCCACCGGTGCGTATGAATAAATCCGGCTCGGGCAAATCAGCCAGGCACAGATGCTGGGTCAAATCTTCTTCGACTATTTCGTCAGCGACCAGCTTGGCCTTCACTAGCTTTTTGACCGCCTGAAGCACATCCCAACGCCCCCCGTAATTTGCCGCGACGCTAAAGGTGAGGCGATCGTTGTTCGCGGTGAGCGCTTCGGCGGCTTGAATCAGGTCCCGAATACGTTCTGAAAAAGGCGTGAGATCGCCAATCACACGAAAACGAATACCGTTTTCGTGCAATTTGGCCACTTCGCTTTCAAGCGCCCGCATAAACAATTCCATTAGCAACGACACTTCGTCCACCGGGCGGCGCCAGTTTTCAGAGCTGAAGGCAAATACGGTGAGATGACTGATGCCGCGTTCGCCACAGGCGCGTATAACGCCGCGCAACGCTTCGACTCCCTTGCGATGGCCTGCTACTCGTGGCAGTAAGCGCTTGCGAGCCCAGCGCCCATTGCCATCCATGATGATCGCCACATGGCGCGGGATATCTGCCCGCTCGGGCACTACTTGTGATGAACTTTTAAACACGGCTTGCCCACTCAAACCGCAAGCAGGTCTTTTTCCTTGTCTGCTAACGTTTGATCGATTTCACCGATATATTTATCAGTAAGTTTCTGTACTTCATCCTGAGTGCGGCGTTCTTCATCCTCAGTCGCAGTTTTGGCTTTGAGCATGTCTTTTAACGTGGCATTTGCGTCGCGCCGAATATTGCGCACTGCGACGCGCGCACCTTCTGCTTCGGCCCGTACTACTTTAATCAGATCCCGGCGACGCTCTTCGGTCAGCGCGGGTGTGGGTACGCGAATCATGTCGCCATGCGTGGCCGGATTCAAGCCCAAGCCAGCGTCACGAATAGCTTTTTCCACCGCGCCAACCATTTTCTTTTCCCAGGGCGACACGCCGATAGTGCGACTGTCAATCAAGGTGACATTCGCCACTTGTGGCAGCGCAGTGGGATTGCCGTAATAATCGACCATCACATGATCGAGAATGCCCGTACTGGCTCGGCCCGTGCGTACTTTGCTCAAATCGTTCTTCAACGCTTCCAGGCTTTTGCCCATTTTTTGTTCAGCCGATTGTTTGATCTCGGCGAGGGTTTGCTCTGCCATCCCAACTCCTTAATTCAATGTAACGCGCGTGCCTTCAGGCTCGCCCATGACCACTCGCTTCAGCGCACCCGATTTAAAAATATTGAATACGACTAAAGGCACATTTTGCTCACGGCATAATGCAAATGCGGCGGTATCGAGTACGGCCAGACTTTGCGCAATGGCGTCATCAAAACTTAGCTGCTCGTAGCGTGTCGCGCTGGGGTCTTTGTTGGGATCCGCGCTATACACGCCATCTACTTTGGTGGCTTTCAACATCAAATCCGCACCAATTTCAGCAGCGCGTAATGCCGAAGCGGTATCGGTGGTAAAAAATGGATTGCCGGTTCCCCCACCAAAAATGACCACGCGCCCGGCTTCAAGATGGCGTATTGCGCGGTCGCGCTCGAAACCCTCGCCCACATGCGCAATGGTTACCGCAGTTTGGACGCGTGCTTCCAAACCGGCAGTACTCAACGCATCCTTGAGTGCCAGTGCATTCATCACCGTCGCCAACATGCCCATGCTGTCGGCGGTGGCGCGGTCCATCCCTGAGAGCGCGCCGGTCGCACCGCGAAATAAATTACCTCCGCCCACCACGATGCCGACCTGCACGCCCAACGCTACCACTTCCTTAATTTGCGCAACAAAGTCTGCCATTGTCGCGGCGTGATAACCAAAACCATCCGGGCCCATTAATGCCTCACCCGATAATTTCAGCAAAATCCGACGCGCAGTAGCCATCTCATTACACCTGCGACGCAGCCGCCACTTCAGCCGCAAAATCCGATACTTTTTTCTCGATGCCTTCGCCCACTACAAACATCTTAAAGCCATAACACTGCGCATTTTTTGACTTTAATACTTGCTCGACAGACTGTTTATCGTCTTTAACAAATGGCTGGGAGAGCAGCGTGACTTCTTTCAGAAATTTTTGCACCGTACCCTCAGCGATTTTTTCAAGCATCGCCTCTGGCTTGCCCGCTTCTTTGGCTTTTTCAATCGCCACGCGACGCTCAGTATCAATCAGACTCTGTGGCACCCCCGTAGCATCCAGCGATTTGGGCTTGGAGGCTGCAATATGCATTGCGATATCTCGCGCCAGCGTTTCGTCCCCAGCCACATCCACCAATACGCCAATCTTGCCACTGTGAATGTAACTCGAGAATTTCCCCTGACCATTGAGCCGCTCAAAACGACGAATCGACATGTTTTCACCCATTTTGCCGACCAGCTCGGTGCGCGTCGCCTCGACGCTTTTACCGTTGTATGCCAGCGCAGATAATGCGGCCACATCGGCAGGATTCTGATCCCTCACCATCTCAGCCAAAGCCTTTGCCAACGCCAGAAAGTCATCGTTTTTTGCAACAAAATCGGTTTCGCAATTGATTTCCAGCATCGCGGCGGTTTTGCCATCCGGGCTAATGGCTATGCTTACCACACCCTCAGCGGCAATCCGACCCGCACTTTTGGCGGCCTTGTTGCCAAAGCGCACACGCAAAATTTCTTCGGCCTTGTCCATATCGCCGTCGGCTTCGGTCAGCGCTTTTTTGCAATCCATCATGGGTGCGTCGGTTTTTTCCCGTAACGCTTTGACCATACCCGCTGTAATTTCAGCCATGCTTGACTCCATCATTAAGTTTGAATACCAACATCAAAACCAACGGTATTGATGCAAAAGAAGGGGCCTATGCCCCTTCTTCAAAGTTCATTTTCCGGCTGGCTATTATTCAGCAGCCACGCTAGCTTCTTCGTCTTCGACCTCGACAAATTCTTCGCTGCCCATCATTTCGCCAATAACATGCGCACGACCTTCCAGGACTGCATCCGCCATGCCGCGCGCATATAAGCGAATAGCGCGATTGGAGTCGTCATTGCCCGGGATAATGTAATCCACGCCTTCTGGGCTGTTATTAGTGTCGACCACGCCGATTACAGGAATGCCGAGCTTCTGCGCTTCGACCACGGTGCCTTTTTGGTAACCGACGTCGATAATGAAAATCGCATCCGGCAAGCCGCCCATGTCACGAATCCCGCCCAAGCTGCGATTCAGCTTGTCGACTTCGCGTTGTACCGTCAGCGTTTCTTTTTTAGACAGACGGCCCACTTCAGCCAGATTGGCTTCCAGATCGTTCAGACGCTTGACCGACTGTTTAATGGTTTTGAAGTTAGTCAACATACCACCGAGCCAACGCGTGTCGACATAGGGCATTCCCGCACGCACCGCTTCCTCGCGGACGATCTCGCGTGCAGCACGTTTGGTCCCTACAAACAATACCGTGCCCTTGTTTGCAGCCAATTTGTGCGCGAATTTCATCGCATCCTGGAACATCGGCAGGGATTTTTCGAGATTGACGATATGAATTTTGTTGCGATGACCGAAAATAAACGGAGCCATCCTGGGGTTCCAGAAGCGGGTTTGGTGGCCGAAATGCACACCGGCTTCCAGCATTTGACGCATTGTGACAGACATTTAAACTCCTAAAGGGTTAAGCCTCCACCCGCCAGTAGTGCTGCCAAACTTGGCTGCACCACCCTTTAAATAGCAGGTGTGCGAATTTGCCCAGACCTATTCCAGGCAGCCCAGTATTCTAGTAGCTTAAGCCATTAATTTCAAGCGGGAATAGCGTTTCAAGCCAATCCTGATGAGCGTGACATGAGACAAGCTTTTGACGTTCTGCACCCATTCGCGGGCTACAGTTCATTTTTTGTTCGCATTCTTATCTCCAATTTAAGGAATAGCTTTCCGGGCAAGCCTGTGGCTGTTTAAGTCGCTACAAGATTTGCGAACATACCCCACGCCCTTGCATGGCTACAAATTTAGCCAAACTAATTTTTCAAGTTGTTATTTACTCGATCTGCATACATGAGGAAATTACAAACTCCATTCAGTTAGCTATCGATTCGTACCTCAAGACCCAAGTATTATCGGACGCTTTTAATAGGGCTTTAATTAAGTCAAGCCCTTCCCACCAAAGGACTCATAAGTCTCTTCCTCTATGATTAGGCGGTACTTGCTCACAAGCCGGAGCCGAGGCGATTGGCTTGACGATGTGTGCCTGCTCTGACAAAGTCAAAGATTAACAATCGAGGTAATGGACATGGATACCGCCAAGCTATATCAGCAACTTATCCAAAGCACTGGCGAAAACGACCAGCGTGACGGCTTGCTAAAAACACCGGAACGCGCAGCTACCGCTTTTAAATTTTTGACACAGGGCTATACGCAGTCGCTGGATGAAGTCATCAACGATGCGATTTTTGATTCAGATAATGATGAAATGGTGATTGTTAAGGATATCGAGTTGTATTCGATGTGCGAGCATCACTTGTTACCTTTTATCGGCAAAGTGCATGTGGCTTATCTGCCGCTGGGCAAGGTAATCGGGCTATCCAAAATCGCGCGTATCAGTGACATGTTTGCTCGGCGCCTGCAAATTCAGGAACAGCTGACCAAGCAAATTGCCCATGCCATTATGACCGCCACGGGTGCGGCAGGCGTGGGCGTGGTGATCGAGGCACAGCACTTGTGCATGATGATGCGGGGGGTGCAAAAACAAAACTCGTGGACCATTTCTTCAATGATGCTGGGTGCTTTTCGTGAAAACCCTCGTACCCGGCAGGAGTTCTTGCAACTCATCGCCAAAAACAATTGACGGGTGTGAACCGAATATTTAACCCCTCAGTTATGCCTAGCTTCACGTCCTCTCCTGACTTCCCCGTCAGGTATATCAAATTTGAGTGGTCAGCAGGCTTGCCTAAACTTTGGCACAGTAACGACCCCTTTCTCACGCATTTATTTGATGCCGCTTCTGTATTGTTTCCGGTAGGAGAGCGGTTCTTTATGGATTCTGTACGAGAGTGGCAAGATCATATTAGCGATCCAGCCTTGCTTGCTCATATTCGGGGCTTTGTCGCTCAGGAAGCAATCCATGGTCAGGCTCATACGCGATACAACAACAGGTTGCGCGAACACGGCTACGACATTGACCGGTTTGAGCATAAATTAAAAAAACGTTTGGATTTTTACCGGCGTTATATGCCGGCCAAAAATCGTTTGGCCTCGGTCATGGCGTATGAGCATTTCACCGCCATGCTGGCGGATATCACTTTGCGCGACCCAAGCTGGCTCAAGGGTGCGCACCCTTCTTTTGCCACGCTGTGGCGCTGGCATGCTGCAGAAGAAACCGAGCATAAGGCGGTGGCGTACGATGTTTATCGTGCTATTGGCGGGGGTTATTTTCGGCGTGTATTTGAGATGGCGCTTGCGACGTTTTTCTTTAATAAAGATCTTTACGTTCACCAATGGCACATGATTAAACGGGATGGGCGGCTAGGTGATGTGGGAATGTGGTGGCGGGGTTTAAAATATCTCTGGATATCCCCAGGCGAAATGCGCGCGATGATTCCTTTTTACCTCCGTTATTACAGCCCGTGGTTTCATCCGTGGCGGCATAATAATAAGGATTTGGTTGAGGCGTGGAAGTCGGCCACTAAAAACTGACGGCACTTAACGCATACGCAGTTCAAGCCGCAACTTTAGAAGCATTTGCCCAATCCGATTCTTTCAACCATTGCATGAGCTTCTCTGCTGGCATGGGTTTACTCATGTAATAACCCTGGGCCGTGTCGCAACCCCATTGCGTTAAGGTGTTCCAGGCCTCCAACGTTTCTACCCCTTCGGCCACCACTTTGAGTCCGAGGTTATGGCCAAGATCAATAGTCGATCTAACAATCACTGAAGCGTGTTTGTCGTTAAGCATATCGAGCACAAAGGATTTATCGATCTTGATTTCATCGACCGGCAACTTGGACAAATAGGCAAGCGACGAATATCCGGTACCGAAGTCATCAATGGATAAAGAGACGTCCATTTTGTCGAGTTGATTCAGAATCTCCAGTGCAAAGGCAGGATCATCCATCACCGCACTTTCAGTGATTTCCAGCACCAAACTGGACGGATTAACATTAACGTGAGACAGCAAATAGGCTATTTCGAGTGGGAGTTGTTTATCACGCAGATTTTTGGTTGAAAGATTGACTGCGACACTTATTTCGACGCCAGCTTGCTGCAATGCGGCGCATTGATGAATGGCTTTATTCAAGACCCAATAGGTTAAAGGCCCAATTAAACCAGTCTGCTCAGCCGCAAAAATAAACTGGTCAGGCGCGAGGAATCCGCGTTTGGGATGCTGCCAGCGCACTAATGCTTCTATCCCAATTATTTTTCGGGTGGTGTGACTAATTTTGGGCTGGTAATACAGCGTGAGTTCGTTCTGCTCAATCGCTTGGCGCAACTCGCTTTTGAGCGTGAGGTCTGCCCGGGAGCCGTGTTCATGTGCTTCCGAGTAAATCGCGAACCCACAGTGCTCATGCTTGGCTGCATACATCGCCAAATCCGCTCTGCGGGTGAGTGTGACGGCATCCAGGCCGTGTTCAGGAAAACGGGCGACCCCCAGACTCGCACTGATATCCACCACTTCATTGTCAAGAACGAAGGGACGATCCAGCGCCTTGAGTAGTTTTTCGATCACTCGTTCAACGTATTGCTCACTCAGTTTTTCCAGAATGATGACGTACTCGTCGCCGCCAAGACGCGCAACTGTATCCAGGCTGCGTACCGTATTTTTCAAACGCTGGCCTACTTCTTTCAGCAACATATCGCCCACATCGTGTCCCAAAGTGTCGTTCACTTCTTTGAAGCGATCCAGATCCATCAAAATAATCGCAAAAGCCGAGTTCGTCACTTTTGCGTTTTGGATCACCTGAGCCAAGCGCTCTTGAAAGAAGGTCCGATTGGGCAAATCGGTGAGTTCGTCGTGCAAGGCTTGGTGTTCAAGGGTGATCGCCTGGTTGGTCACACGCTTACTCACGTAGGTCGCGATTATCAGGGTAAGCGCACTGGCCAGCCCGCCGAGCAATACCATCGCATTACGCGCATGGGTCGATGAAATCTCGGCTTCGCGAACCGCAGTGGTTGTGTGAGACTGCTGAAGCTGAATCAAAGTCTGCACTTGATCACTGATCAGCGTTTGCTGTGGCATGGCATGCCGACGTATTTGATCCAATAGCTCAGGGTTGCCACCCTGCAGCGCCATTTCCATCACTTTTTGAACTTCAGGCTGTGCAAGCCGAGTTAAACCAATAATTTTGGAAAACACGATTTTTTCTTGCGGAGAAGTAGCCAGCCCCTCCAGTATTTGGCGCGCCTGCGTATATTCCCCACCCAGTGCGTTAAAACGCTGATATTCCTCATCCTTCAAAAAGTCATCAGTCAGCACCGCCATCATATGCATACTGAGCGCACGCTCTCGTAACGCACGCTGCATGATTTGGGCCATGGCGGTCTTTACATTATTTTTTTCGACAATGTTTTTAAGGCGGGCATCGGCTTCATCGATGTAGTTCAAACCCACACCTGTCAGCGCCAGCATCAACGCTATGGTGAACATGAATCCCATGGCAATGCGAATTTCAATACTGATAATTCGCTTACCCTTGGACCGCGTTTGTAGATGGGCTAAAACGCTCATATTGTCGAATCCGACTTCCTGTCTAGTGACCGCCAGGCCACAGCGAAACACCCCATACGCTCCGCATTTCTCGTATCGACATTTGTTCCAGGGTGTAAGGCGTGAACGCCAATTCAATGGCTATCGCGAAGGAGAATCCCTCACGTTGGATAAAACGTGGTGTTAATGCCATCCTGGCTCCGAACTGATCTGACAGCTACAGTAAGCTGTCTCTCCTTTACGGTAGAAATGGCCCCTCTCTTTACCCCTCCAGGTCTGCTAATAAAGCGACCCCCCACGCCACGCCAAACCCGCTCGCATCACTCATGACTGCCCCTAGCCCTCCCTTGCAACTGTGGGCGGATAAATCCATATGCAACCAGGGCGTGTCACCCACAAAGCGGGATAGAAAACGCGTGGCCAATATGTGATCGGCCTCGCCGTCCATCGAGCATTGCTTCACGTCAGCCACACTCGAATCGAGGTTGCTGTCGTAATCCTCAGGATATGGAAATACGACAACACGATCACCGCTGGTAAGGCCTGCGTTTACCGCCTGTTGGGCGAGCGTATCTGAAGTAGCGAAAACCCCCGACATGCGACTGCCCAGCGCGTAATGCATGGTGCCTGTGAGCGTCGCAAAATCCGCAATCAAGTCGGGTTTGGCACGTGCGGCAAGCGTTAAGGTATCGGCCAGTACCATGCGGCCTTCGGCATCGGTGTGAACGACTTCAATGGTGGTGCCATTGAGTGCTGTGACCACTTCGTTCTGGCGATAGGCTTCGGGGCTGATATGGTTTTCTGCGAGCGCGACCCAGCCTTCTAATGTGATCGGGAGTTTGAGCCGCGTAGCGGCAGCCATAATGCCCAGCACCACGGCCGAACCATTCATGTCTTCGTGCATGCCCTGCATATACTTGGCGGGCTTCAGATTATGACCGCCCGTATCAAAGCAAATGCCTTTTCCCACCAGCGCCACCGTTTTCGTTTTGCCTTTCGCGGGTTTCCCTTTGTAGCTAATACGCACGATGGCCGCATCGCGTGCTGGGGAGCCCTGCGCCACTGCGCAGAATGCTCCCGCACCCATTTTTTTCAATTTATCGAAGGCGAATTCTTCGACCTTCCAGCCATAAGTTTTTGCGAGTTCCTTGATTCGCTTGCGATACACCCCCGGCGTTAATTCATCCGGCGCCATCACGGTAAGGCTGCGCGTCAAAGTATTGCCTTCTGCCAGCGCTTGAATGCGCGCGAAATGGTCAGCAGATTGATATCCATAAAGCGAAATGGTTTTTAACACCGTCTCTGTTTTGGATTTACGGTTGGGCAAAGGGGCAGCATTCACCAGCGCTACATACACCGCAGCTTCGGCCGCCAAAACTTGGTTTTCCCCCTCGCCTATCACCGCGATGCTGAGTGCCTTGGGATGCTCACTTAGCAATAGCGCAACCGCTTTGCGCAGGTGCTCATGCGCACTGAATGTTGTGGTATCGGGCTTTAACATGACGTAGACCGCCAGCGTACCGCCCGGCAATTCGACTGCCACAGGCGTTTTAGCCAGCGCGTCTAATTTGAGGTCGCGGCGTTTCAACACGGCGCGCAAATTTTCGCTGCCTGGCATTGCAGGCAGGGTCTTGCTCGACCCCAGCACAATCAACGCATGGCCTGCGTTCTCCAGTTGCCTGGCAGTGATTTCCTGTTTGTATTCAGTCAGTTTAGGATGCATGGTGGCTCTCGATAAAGGGCGTTTTCTTGATGGATGGCGGGGTTTCCCGGATAATCGCACGGCTTGATTTCTCACAGCGCATTTTCCGACCCAACCCTTAGGGTAACTGAATGAAGATTGAAGACAAAAAACGTGTGCTGAAAGAAATGGTCTTGCACCGCCGTTTTGAAGAGCGCTGCTACCAGGCCTATATCGAACGCAAAATCGGCGGATTCCTGCACCTCTATCCTGGCCAGGAGGCATGCTGCAATGGTGTGATGGAAGCCGCGCGCCCCGGCCATGATTATGTGATCACCGGCTATCGTGATCACGTCCACGCAATTAAATGCGGCGCCGATCCCAAAGAAGTAATGGCCGAGTTGTACGGCAAAGAAACCGGCTCTTCGAAGGGCCGCGGCGGTTCGATGCATATTTTTGATGCGGCACATCGATTCATGGGCGGCTACGCGCTGGTCGGCGGCCCCTTCCCGCTCGCAGCAGGTATCGCCAAAGCCATCCAACTCAAGGGCGGCGATGAAATCGCGATCTGCTTTCTGGGCGACGCGGCCAACAATCAGGGCGTGTTTCACGAAACACTTAACATGGCCGCGCTGTGGAAACTGCCGGTGCTGTTCGTCTGCGAAAATAATTTGTACGGCATCGGCACATCGATCGAGCGCTCGACCGCGGTGATCCATCAGCATAAGCGCGTGGCCGCCTACAACATCCCCGCCGCCGAATGCGATGGGCAGGATATCGATATTGTGTACGAGCACGCGCGCACCGCAGTGGACCATGTGCGTGCAGGCAATGGCCCCTACTTTCTGGAGTTGATGACGTATCGCTATCGCGGCCACTCAATGTCCGACTCGCGCGGCTATCGCTCGCGTGAAGAAGAAGAAGTCTGGAAGCAGCGCGACCCCATCACGATGCTGCGCGACCGGCTGATTACCGCCAAAGCCTTGACGATGACCGAATTCGAGGCGTGGGAAAAAGACACCGACGCCTACATCGAAAACGAAGTCATCAAATTTGCTGAAGAGTCCCCCGAGCCGCTCGTTGCGGAACTCGAAAAATACGTGCTGGCCGACCGCGAAAGCCAGCAGCGCTGGCTCACCGGCCAGGCCGCTTAATGGCCGTGGCGCATACGCGACACTGAATTAAAGGAAAAAACCATGGCTCAAATCATGCTCTGGGAAGCGATTCAACGCGCCCATGACGAAGAAATGTCGCGCGACCCGCTGGTCATCTGTATGGGTGAAGACATCGGCGTCGCAGGCGGCACGTATAAAGCCACCAAAGGCTTGTACGAAAAATACGGCCCACTACGGGTGATGGATACGCCAATCTCCGAGGGCGGGTTTACCGGTCTCGGCATCGGCGCATCGTTTCTGGGCGTGCGCCCGATTATCGAAATCATGTCGGTAAACTTTGCCTGGCTGGCGATGGATCAGATGTTTAACTCCGCCGCCAAAATTCGCTACATGTCGGGGGGGCAGCTGACTGCACCTTGCGTGTTCCGCTCGGCCGGGGGTACCGCCCACCAGCTAGGTGCGCAGCACTCGGCGCGGATGGAAAAAGTCTTCATGGGCATCGCCGGTTTGCGCGTAGTGACGCCGTCCAATCCCAAGCAGGCTTATGGCTTGCTGAAATCCGCGATCCGCTGCGACGACCCGGTGTTCATTAACGAACACGAACTGATGTACAACATGAAGGGCGAAGTACCCGACGGGGAATATTTCCATCCGCTGGAAGGGTCAGACGTTGCGCGCTCGGGCACCGATGTCACGCTGTTCGGCTACAACATCTCGGTGCACTGGTGCCTGAAAGCCGCCGAAATTCTGGACAAGCAATACGGCATTTCGGCAGAAGTTGTTGACTTGTATTCCCTTGCGCCAATGGATCGTGCCGGTATCCGTAAATCAGTCAGCAAAACGCACCGCGTGGTGATTGCCGAAGAAGACGAAGCGCCGGTCGGCGTCGGCTCCGAAATCATCGCGATAATCAACGAAGAATGCTTCTTTGAACTCGATGCCGCGCCAGTACGCGTGCACTCGGCGCTGGTACCGCAGCCGTATAACCACACGCTGGAACTCGCTGCGATCCCGGATCACGAGGATGTGGTGAAAGCGGTATTGAAATTGTTCGGTAAAGCCTGAGTCGTTTACCGAGAAGCGCAATAGCGCAAACAAATCAAAACTTTGCTTTGCATCCTTTGTGATTGAAGCTCTTTAGGAATCAAGCATGTCCCAACATTACGCCATCACCATGCCGCAGCTCTCGGACACCATGACCGAGGGCGTGCTCGTCAGCTGGGAGAAGCAAGCTGGCGATCGCGTGGAACGCGGCGATATCGTCGCGACGGTCGAGACCGACAAAGCGATTATGGATGTGGAAGTATTCAAGGCAGGCTATCTGGCTGGTCCATTGAGCGCGGTGGGTGCGACGGTGGCGGTGGGTGGTGCGCTGGGATACATCACCGACACCGTGGGTGATCTGGCAATTGCAGCGGGAGAAGTGGTCGCAGAATCCGCGCAGGCTGAAATGATCCCGCACCATGCGGGCATTCCAATTGTGATGCCGCAGCTCTCGGACACGATGACCGAAGGCGTGGTGGTGAGTTGGGAAAAACAGCCGGGCGAAGCGATACGGCGCGGCGATATTGTCGCCACAGTCGAGACCGACAAAGCCATCATGGACGTGGAGGTGTTCCAGGAAGGATTTTTATCCGGCCCGATGGCGGATGTTGGCAGTGTGGTCGAAGTAGGGCATCCGATGGGCTTCATCGTCGATGACGTCGCCAAGGCCAACGATACTGGCGTGACTATTGGGGCTGACCATAAAGTCCGCGATACGCATCACGTTGCACCCGCACCCGCTGGAAAAATCCCGAGTGCGCCCGCTGCCAGGCCCGTAACAGCGCAAGTGATTGCCAGTGGCAATGTGCCCCCGGTGGCCCGTCCCGCAGGTCGGCAAGCCAGTCCCTATGCGCGCAAGGTCGCCGCCCAGCTCGGCGTGAATTTGAGCGGCCTCGCAGGCTCAGGTCCCGCAGGCGTGATCGTCGCCGCCGACGTGGCGCGCGCAAAGCCGTCGATGGCCGACGTTGCACACAGCTTGCCGCAGGTGGATGTGCCCGGCCAGGGTCGCGCGATGAGCAGCATGGAAAAAGCCGTCTCGCACGCGATGACCGCTTCGCTCACGCTGCCCACGTTTACCGTCACAGTGAATATCGACACGGCGGCACTGACTGCGGCGGCCAAGGCGCGCAAGGTGTCGGTCACGGTCGCCATCGCCAAAGCCTGCTCGGTGGCAATGGCGAAATTCCCACGTTTGAACTGGTCGTATCAGCCCGTGGACAAACTGGTCGAGCGCAGCAACCACGATTTCGGCGTCGCGGTGATGTCGAACGACGGCGGTCTGGTGGTGCCTATTTTGCACGGCATCGAACACCGCCCGCTCGAGGCGCTGCAAGGCGATTGGACCAGCTTGGTCGAGCGCGCGCGCGTGCGCAAACTCGCGCCCAATGAATACGCCAACCCCACCTTCACCATTTCAAATATGGGCATGCTCGGCGTGTCGCATTTCACCGCGATCCCCACGCCCGGCATTGCTGCAATTTTGGCGATTGCCGCGAATGGCCCGCAAGGCACCCCGTTCACGATTACCGGCGATCACCGCGTGCTCAACGGCGCGGATGTTGCGCTTTATCTGCGTGACTTGAAGCAGGCGATCGAGCAGCCGGAAACCTGGGTGGATCAGGCGCAGCAGACAGAGGACGGAAAACACATGACCGAAAAAGTGGCTGCGCCTTCCTCAGTGATCAATCTTCAGTCCACGGAATGGGACATCCCGGTCATCGTGATCGGTGGCGGCCCCGGCGGTGAAGATTGCGCCCGTGATCTGGTCGATCATGGCGTGAAAGTCATCATGGTCAACAACGAGCCCTTCCCCGGCGGAGAATGCCTGTGGCGCGGCTGCATTCCGTCCAAGGCCTGGCGGGCAGCGGCGGATGTGATCCGCAACCGCGCGCACGACGCTGAGATGGGCGTGGACGGCACAACTGCACCGGCGTTGAACTGGGTGCAAGTCGAGAAACATCGGCGCTGGGTGCAAACCACACGCGGCGAAATGGCGCTCAAAGCCGACAAAGGCATGAAGATCGACGTGCGTGAAGGTTTCGGCGAATTTGTTGACGCGCACACGCTGAAAATTACGCCGGTCGAGGGCGAAGCTTACGCGGTGACTTTCGGTGCAGCCGTTATCGCCACTGGCGCGCCGGCGTTTGTGCCGCCGATCCCAGGCGCGCGCGAAAATCTCGCGAGTGGCGGCGTGGTTACCTCCGACACGATCTGGAATCTGTCCGCGCCACCGAAAAAACTCGGCATCGTCGGCGGCGGCGTGATCGGCGTGGAAATGGCGCAAATCTTTCGCGACTTTGGCACCGAAGTGTTGATGCTTGAAATCCACGACCGCATTCTTGGCGAAGTCGAAGAAGAAATTGCCAAGGCCTTGATCACCACGCTGGAAAAAGAAATCACCGTGGTCACGCTAGCCAAAATCGGCGAAATTTCGGGCACCCCGGGCGCAATGAAGCTACGTTACGCGAATAAAGACGGCGTCGAATCCACTTTCGATTGCGACATCGTGCTGATGGCCACCGGCAAGCGCCCCGATACCACAAAGTTGAATCTCGACAATGCCGGGGTGGCGCTGGAAGGCGCGGCGATCAAGGTCGATACGCGCGGCCAAACGTCGCAGCCGCACATTTACGCCGTCGGCGACGTGATCGGCGGCTACATGCTCGCCCACACCGCCGCCACCCAAGGCCGCGTCGCCGCCGACAACCTGTTGGGCCACGCCAGCATTTACGAGCAGGATAAAGATTGCGGCGTGACCTTCTCGCGCCCGCAAGCCGGTTTCGTTGGTTTATCCGTCGCGCAAGCCAAAGCCAAGGGCATCGACGCAGTCGAAGCCAAAATGCCGATGAGCATCGACGCCAAAGCCATGATCACCGGCGAGACTGAAGGCATGATCAAACTGGTCGCCGACAAGACTACCGGTCGCATCATCGGCGTGCACTACCTCGCCGATCACACCGACACGCTGATCGGCATCGGCGTGATGATGGTCGCAGGCGAGATGACGCTAACCCAGGTCGCCAAAGCGATCTTCCCGCATCCAACGCAGACCGAGCTGTTCGGCGAACTGGCGCGGCGGTTGCTGAATCGTTTACGGCGGACAGCGAAGAAGTAATCTGCCCGCAACAAACGACGAGTGCCACGTTTGCGGCCTTCGTCTATTTAATCTGCGTAAAGCGAAATTTAAATTGGAGAATCCAACCGTCTCTTGTTCGGTCATGCACGTTCGGTCATGCAGCTTGACGACTTACGAGGCATGCTCGATTATCCGCGCTGGTCAGAAAAACGCCGAAACCATTATATTTCGCGCTGTCCGACGGTATCGCAGTCAAGAATTACCACAATCGGGGAAGAAGATATGGGGCAGGAGGTAATAACGCTCAAACTCAAGGATTTAGTGCTCTGGACCGAAAACCCGCGCGATCCAATTGACGAAACCGCGACTGACCAGGACATAGTGGATAGGGCGCTTACTGACAAGCTCTCCAAGTGGAACCTTCCCCGGTTAGCGAAAGAGATGGGGCGGCATTACGACTTCAGTGAACTTCCCACAATCGTTTTTCACGGCAAGAGGCCAGTGGTATACGACGGGAACAGAAGGATGGTTCTCGGAAAAATCAAACACGGGCTGGTGTCGGTCGATGGTTTTAATGCGGCCATCCTTCCGACGTTTCCCGACGAAATACCCTGTAACGTCTGTTCCAAGACTATCGCACTCGCAAACGTCTGGAGGAAACACGCCGAAACTGGCTCATGGCTCCCCCTGGATCGCGACATTTTTCTTCATAAGTACATGAAGGACAAAAAATCCGTATTCCTGTTAATGGAAGAGAATACTGGGATCATTACTGCAAACCCTCATCTCAACCAGCGGTTCGTCAAGGACGAAATCTTTCGGGAGGATATCTTAGACAAGCTCGGCATTTCGTTCGTGGACGAAAAGCTCCATAGCAAGCACAACCGCGAACAGACCCTCGCACTTTTGGACGACATTTCTCGAAAGATTGGGGATAAGGTAATTACGACCCGCCTGAATCGCGGCAGGGTCGTGGAGGTTTTGGACCCGGACTCACAACGGATTGTCGAAGAACAC
Source organism: Nitrosomonadales bacterium (assembly GCA_043779595.1). Lineage (GTDB taxonomy): Bacteria > Pseudomonadota > Gammaproteobacteria > Burkholderiales > Thiobacillaceae > Thiobacillus. The sequence goes on along the minus strand of JAYWDZ010000198.1, from coordinate 1,645 downwards.
AAGAAGCAGAAGGCGAAGGCCGTCGTGTTAGACGTAGCCAAAAAAGGCGACGTGAAGGAGAAGACCAACCCTAGGCAAAGCAGGCGTGTGAGGATGGGGTCCGCGCAAATTTTCGGTGGCCCCCTTTACCTTCGCAATGGGAACGTCAGCAACTTGTATCGGGACATCATCGACCTGCACGGTTTCTACCACGAGAAGAAAGCCTCGCTCTCCGACGTCTTCCCCTCCCTCATCCGCATGGCGCTGCGTTTGCTGTGCGAATCAGCCGCGAAGGAATGCCGCCAGGAGATGGCGGGGTACATAGCTTCCCGATTTCAAAGGGCGAAGGCTACCCTCGATCAGAATACGAAGACGACGCTATCTAACCATAACGTCACGGAAAAAAGCCTTGTTCAGCTCCTGCACACCGGAGCCCATAACTACGCTGCCTCTGCAAACGTCGAACAGACGTTGGCCGTCTCAATAATCCTCGGAGCCCTCCTTATGGACTCCCACGGCAAGGCGCAACTAGATTGAGCCACTTTTGTTCGCCGCTCCGCTACCCTGGTGGTAAGAACTGCATTTTTCCATTTGTCTCTAGGCTGTTCTACGAGAACGGGCTACTCGGCGCTGCGTATGCCGAACCTTACGCGGGGGGCGCGGGACTCGCGTTAAGGCTCCTTTTCGAAGAGTACGTGGAGCGGATTTACATTAACGACCTGGACCGATCAATCTACGCTTTCTGGTCTTCCATACTTGCAAATGCCGATGCCTTCTGCGACTGGATCGATGACGTCGATGTGTCCATGGAGAACTGGTATCGGTATAAAGAAGTCCAGAGCAAGGCAGAGTCGGCGGATCTGTTAGAACTGGCTAAGTCAACGTTTTTCCTCAATCGAACCAACGTGTCCGGGGTAATTAAAGGCGGGGTCATCGGCGGACATGACCAGAAAGGCCGTTACAAAATTGACGTACGGTTCAATAAGCCTGACCTGATAGCGCGCATACAGAGGATCGGGCAGTTCAAAAAAAGGATATCGGTCTCGAACCTCGACGGATTAGCGTTCGTTAAGAAGATGGATGCACGCGCCGAAGAAATTTTCATTTATCTCGATCCGCCTTATTTCCAAAAGGGGGCAGACCTGTACATGAACTTTTACTCGAAGGCAGACCACGAGATGCTCTCTAAGCACGTGCACCAGATGAAGAAGAAGTGGATGGTGTCCTACGACAACCACGACTTCATTCTCAACCTTTATGCTTCGGAGAAGAAGGTGCTTTACAAACTTTCCCAAAGCGCGTCAAACCGCATCGGCGACGAAGTTCTCATTTTCTCGGAGCACATCACGTTCGCTCACTCCATGGAGTCCCTCTCGTCGCCAGTTATTTTTTGATGTGGTCGTGTCCATAAAGAAAGAAAAGGGGCAGCCACGCAGCTGACGCCACACGCAACGAAGTACAGCAACACCCCGCGGCCCAAAGCCCGTTCATCCTGATGCCGTAGGCGATCACCGCGGAGTGCTACGCCGAAAGAGTCACGTTCGTCCTAAAATCAAAGGGTCAGGCTCTGAGGTTTCCCCACGAATCAAGCCGCTATCGCGCGATTGATCGCGGCGCTGGTCTGACTTCGTAGCACGTGTCGGCAAGGCCATGGGTTTTTGAGTTT
>JAYWDZ010000197.1:0-1762 GCA_043779595.1 Nitrosomonadales bacterium | reverse complement strand
GGTCGGTTACGGTCATGGCGGGTGCGCTCGTAGAGGTGCTCAGGGCTGCCGCGCAGATAAATCACCACACCCCGTGTTTTAAGAAGCTGGCGACTTGCGACCGATAACACCGCACCCCCCCCTGTAGCCACCACCACATTCGACAAACCCGTCAGCTCCGCCACCGCTGTTTGTTCGCGCTTGCGAAATCCCGCCTCGCCCTCAATCTCGAAGATCACCGGGATTTTTACCCCACAGCGTGCCTCGATTTCGTGATCGGAATCGTGGAAGGCTTTGCCATAACGCTTGGACAGAAGCCGCCCCACCGTCGTTTTGCCCGCGCCCATTAACCCAACCAAAAAAATATTGTCTTGCTTGCTCATGGGCGAATTGTAAGGCAATGAAGGAGCGGGATAGGCAAATAAACGGCGAAAAAAAGCGCGGGGGATACCCGCGCTTTATCAAGAGTCAAGACTCAGCGTAGCGACAGACGCTCGTCAATAATTCGTGGTGTAAGGAATATGATCAACTCCGTTTTATTGTTTAGCTTGGAAGTTGTTTTAAACAAATTTCCAATCCCGGGTAAATCCCCAAGGAAAGGTACTTTGCTTATATTGTTCAGTTCCTGCTGATCATAAATACCGCCCAAGACTAACGTTTCACCGTTGTTTACCCGAACTTGGGTTTTGATTCGCCGGGTGGCGATGGCAGGCACTATGAAGCCGCCGCTGCTCACACTTCCAGACGCATCTATGGAATCTTTCTGTACTTCGACAGTCAGAATCAGCGAATCATTATTCAAAATTTGTGGATCCACCAAGAGGCAAAGAAAAACGTCCTTGAAAGAGACTGTCGGAGGGCTATTGGCTGTTCCTGGTGTTATGTACGGAATCTGCGTGCCGTTTAATATCACGGCAGGTTTCTGGTTTGAAGTCATCACCCGGGGATTGGACACAACTTTGCCTCTGTTATCAGCTTCCAATGCTGTCAATTCAAGCGCTAAAAGATTTCCAGTGGCCACATTCAAAAATGACAGCCCTAAACTGCCGGCAGGATTTGCAAGTCCAAGATTAACCATGTTTCCAAAGCTGCCTGCAATAGCGTTTTGTTGACTACCCGAAGCGTTGATTTGTGTCTTTGAACCTAAAATATTGGTTCCCACTGTCGGTCCCGCAATCTTCGCACCCAGTCTTACACCTAAATCACGGCTCCATCCGCTGTCCGCAACCACTACTCTTGCCTCAATCATCACCTGCCGCGCAGGTACATCCAGCCGCGCCAACAGTTCGCGAATTTCCTGAATCTTGCGCGCGGTATCGGTGATAATCAGTGTGTTGGTCTTCAGCTCATACGTGGCGCGCCCGCGTTTGGTCAGTATTTTCTGATCGGACTCTTTACCCTGCTGCGAGGATTGCGCAGCTGCGGCGGCACCGACCCCTTGCGCCTGGGCAGAGCAGTTGACTGCACCGCCTGCCGAATTCAGGAAGGCACCTGCAGCATTGCCGTACAGCATGCTTTGTGCCTCATCCGCCCGCATGTAATTCATCGAAATATATTCGGTTACCATCGGCTCCAGATCGACAATTTGCGACTTGGATTCGTACTCCAGCTTTTCCTTGGTCAGCAATTCATCTTTAGGCGCAATCCATACAACATTACCGTTCTGACGTTTATCCAGGCCTTTTGTCTGCATAATCAGGTCGAGCGCCTGATCCCAAGGTACATCCTTCAGGCGCAAGGTCAGATTGCCGGTGACAGTGTCACTGGCAATAATGTTCATGCC
>JAYWDZ010000196.1:0-1762 GCA_043779595.1 Nitrosomonadales bacterium | reverse complement strand
CCAATGCAGAGGAAGTACCCGGCCCAAGGAACGGCGAGAATAAATTTTTGGCAGAATCACTTGAAAAATGGCCCGGGCTGCGCGGCTCTAGAATGATTTGCAACAAACTTTCTGTTGTGCGGGATAGTGATGAAAAGATCATTTGGCCGAATTCTGGAATTCTTTGGAAGGATATATTCATTGCCAATAGCACCCCGCCGTCGCCTAGTGAACCCGCTCTTTCCGACCTGATGGAAATTATTGAACGGATCAAGCCGGATTCGCGCTATTTTCTGAGTCCGAACGCTGCTGAGGGCATATTGCGCAGGGTGGATTCCCAGAGTAGGCATTTGTTTCCACATCTTCGCAGCGCATTAGAACGGTTAAGTGGCAGCGCTTCGCACAAAATCATAAAAATGGACACTCCGCCTCAAAATGAGCTTTCTTTCTCGGAGCACGAATGCGTATAGCCTTAAGACCAAGCGGTGGCCGAGGAGATTATGAGCTCGCTGGCTCTGATAACGGAATACATGCCTCAGAGTTACTTGAAAAACAGTTTTGTTACCAAATCACCCCGAGCTTAACTATTGACGGAAAAGCAAAAGCCCATAGGCTGTCTGGAAAGCCGAGGGTTCGCCCGGAAGAAAATGGCGTACATCCGTATGTGGTGATTTATTCGCTTCTCCTTCTGCCTCCGCCAAGAAGAGAATTGATTAAGACGGCCAAATCTGCTCTAACAGAACTCTCACGCCAAGAATATATTCTTTCCGGGATTGATGTGGACTTGGTGGAATCTACAGCGACAAAGGTTGTTTTTGCGCCAACCAATATTTGGGCAAAGAATCAAGGTGGGATTCTGAAAGTTGATTTTTCCGAACGAATGGCAATTATCTCCACGTTGTGGTCTGTAGCAACTCAAAGCAAATCTGAGTTGAGTCGTCTGCTTCTGAAGCATAAAGCTGCAGTAATGGCTTCCGATCTTTCAAACATTCGAACAACGGCAATAGAAATTCAAAAGAGATTTGCGATTGATACCGATGCCCTGCCGTTGATTTTGCATGAGTTAAACTTGCCAGGTTATTCGAGTATCGCCTACACCGGGATCACAGACAACATAGATGGGTATGAATCTGAGGATAATAATGACTCGCCTCAGAATGCACTACGTGAGCGAGTTAGAAAATGGCGTAAACAAGCTGATAGAGGGCCTGGTGCGCGAAAATTCAGTATTGAAGTTCGCGAGGCTTACGATTATCGCTGTTTTTTTTCGGGCGAACGTTTTCCAAAATTAGAACTTTTTGATTCTGCTGGTGTTGATGGAGCTCATATTTTGCCTTGGTCTACGCATGAACTGAACTCCGTGGCAAATGGGATATGTTTATGCAAGCAATGTCATTGGGGGTTTGACAATGGGCTGCTAAAATTAAATTTTGACAGTCAATCAAGCTCCTACTTGCTATCCATCCCAAAGAATGTTGAAGATGTGGCTATAAGAGAAAAATTTGACTTGGAGCGCTTTCAAATAAACGCGGGGGTGTTAGATAAGTCCAGGCTTCCTGTAGACCATAAGCTGTGGCCTTCCCCCAAACATATTCAGGAATTTAATGCCAAGTTCCCAAGCTAAACATAAAGGCTAAAAGGCAAAAGGCTAAAAGGGGACAGACCACGATTTATTCGCCGTGATCTGCTCATGCATCCAGCCCGGATCCATATCCGCCCCATTGGGCCAGGTCACCACGCCCCATTCCAGACGGGCCTGATCGAAACACGTCTTGTCCTTGAG
>JAYWDZ010000195.1:0-1762 GCA_043779595.1 Nitrosomonadales bacterium | reverse complement strand
GGATGCGAGACCATGCTGGCGCGGACGGGATTCATGTCGATGTAGTTCATCAATTTCAACAAATAACTTTCGCTATCCACGACAGTGGCACGGTAGCGGCCTTCCCAAAGCGTGTCGGTGCGTTTGTAGGTGTAGTTGAAATATTGAACATACCGCCGCCCCACCGATTGCAGTGTTTTGCCAATGCTGTTGGCATACAAGGGGCTGGCTAATAGATGAATGTGATTCGTCATCCACACATACCCATGAATCGCCAGGCCAAACCGCCCTGCCGCCTCCACCAATGCATCGCGAAAGAATTGATAGTCCGCTTCGGCAGCGAAAATGGTCTGGCGGTTATTGCCGCGCTGGATGATGTGCTGCGGCTGACCGGGGATGACGAATCGGGGGAGACGGGCCATTTGTGTTTTGTTGAATAAGTTAAAGATTAGTTGAGTTGTTGTGGGTTGATTGTTTTAAATTAATGGAGTCTGACCCCATTTATGCATTTATATGCATTTATGTTTATGCAACCCCATTTATGCAACATTGAATAGAGTAAAAATTAGTTGAGGTTAATGTGGGTTGATTTTGTTAAATTAATGGAGACCCCATTTGTTTTTTATGTCATTTATTTTTCGGAATCAGTAAAGTGCAAGTATTTCCCGAATTGTGAGTTTTCGAGGCTAATTTGTGCTCGATCACTTTTACTGAACACATGCAAATTGCCGCTAGTGTTGTGTGGCGCTGGCAATTGCAAGCCAATCTCGCGTAATTTGTAAATCACTTGTTCGGGCCAAAAGTTGACTGGATATACGCCTTTAACTGCCCCGGTGCGAATGTCGACTGGATTTATGAGCCAGTCATCTTCCCGCTTGTTAACGATTACAGTCTGGCCAAACAATCCTTGCCGTATTTTCGTTTCACTCAAGGGGGAATATTCACTGCTCAATGCCCTACTGTACCCATAGTAAAGATTGAACCACTCCGCAAAACTCTGAAAGAACCCTAGCTCGCAAGCGTACTCAGGGTCAGATCGCGTTACCAAGACACACTCAAAAACCGGCTCCATGTTCACCGTTGGAAACATTTGGCTAATCGTCAGAGTGAGCTGGTCATCAGCACCTAAAACTATCAAACTCTCCAGATCTTTGTACTCAAGCACAAGATTTTTCTTCTGCCATAACAAAGCATCACGTTCTTTTCCGTAGTTCAGCGACACTGTTGAAGCTCCCCAAACGTTAGCACCAAAGCAAGCAACTGCGATTACATTTAAGTTAACCCGCTCATTCAAAGAATGCGCTGAAAAATACAACTTCGTTACGTTGACGATCGACTTCTTTTTAAAGAACATAGTTATCTACCAAACCACTTTTGTAGCGTGACCGCCCAAGTGTTCACGCTAGCCGAGCCTTTCAACCCTTCTGCCGCGATTTTGAGCTCGTTTCTAGCGGTAAGAGCCACCACCTTATCAGTCTTAGATGCGACTTCAATAGCTTTTACAGAGCCATCTGTAAATCTCACACCAACATCCGGACGCGGACCATTCTTGAATAGCATTTCTTTCGCACCCTCCATCAGTCGTCGGTATCCCAAGTCCATTGTTACCTTTTCAACCCTTGGGCTTAGAATACATAAATGGGGTCATAAATGGAGCAACATAAATGCAACATAAATGGGGTCTGCAACATAAATGGGGTCAGACTCCATTAATTTCCCTCAACCTCAGTATTTTTTATACTCTGCGCATCTAAGATCGATGTAAATGCGCATCTTGATAACT
>JAYWDZ010000194.1:0-1767 GCA_043779595.1 Nitrosomonadales bacterium | reverse complement strand
CAAAAATTAAATGTATTTCTGCAACCAAGGGTTTAGCCGCCGAAGCAATGGCCTTAGTGGCGGCCTGTGAAATGTGAATATCGACCATTTTGCCGTGTAGTTGTATTTTTATGTTCATTGAGACGCTCCCATGTGGGTGTTGTATCGTTGGCCGGTACTGCCAGTGTCCCTCTGTTTTGGGATTGGCGGTGTAGGTGCATGAGATATCAATTCATGGTTTAATAGTTTAAATCTACCTACTAGTAAGTAGATAGTCAATCATAGGTATAACTATATGTTTTACATAACTTTGAAATTCGAGTTCTTCTAAATCAACATGAGCAGCACGCGCGATCTCATTATTGAATCAGCCACCAAGCATCTTTATGCCATGGGATATAACCGATTTAGTTTTGCCCATGTGGCCACGGATTGTGGAATTACCAAGGCCAGCATCCATTACCATTTTCCCACCAAAGAAGAGTTAGTGCTTGCCGCCATCGACAAGTACATCATGAATACAAAAAATGTGATGGGCACGCTGCGAAAAAATGTCGATCTCAGCGCGGTTGAAAAATTTAATGCCATATTCGACATGGCACATCATCAGATGATACAGATGAATTATCTTGGTTGTTTGGCAGGAAATCTGGGATTAGAAGTCAGTGAGACCAACCAGGCCATACATAATCGAATTCAAGAGTTCATGAACTATAAACTTGAACTATTTTCAGAACTTATCGAGATGGGGAGACAGGCCGGACAGTTCAGGCCTGAGGTGAATGCCAGTTTGGTCAGCCGTTCCATTCTTTCTTCACTGGAAGGCGGCATGGTAACAACCAAAATAAGTAAATCACCCGATTTACTAGAAGCTGCATTAAATGTTTGCCGCAATGTCATCAATAAAGAAATCGTGACTAAGAAGTAAGCCAATGAGTATTGATCGGTTACTGGCGGTACCAGGTGGTATTGAGGCTTTTATAAACCAGCGCCGGGTACTGACGGCTGCCGCGACTGCCGTTATAGCGTGCTAAGGCCAGGACCCGATTGCCGTGTTCTTTGGCGAGATAATATTTCAGGATGGTGCAGCCATAGCGCAGATTGGTTTTGTCCTGGAATAGGCTGTCCCCCGGTCGGCCGATTTCTTTCAGCCAGAAAGGCATTACCTGCATCAGCCCGCGCGCGCCGGCGCGGGAAATGGCGTAGCTGTTAAAATTGCTTTCCACGTGTATCACGGACAGCACCAGTTCCGGTTCGAGACCTGAGCGGGTCGCTTCCCTATGGATGTTCTGCAACAGATTAATGCGGGAGTTGTGATCGGGAATGCGCTTCTCCAGCCGCCGCGACATATCCGTCAGCCACACCTGGGCATCGAAGTGGTCGGCGAAACTATCGGTGTCGTTGGCGGCCTGTTTGAGCTGGGTTCGCAGCTCTTCATCGATGGGCGCAGGCACATCTTCGCCCCAGGCAAGTGGGCTGCAGCCAAGCATGGTAATCAGCGTATAGGCGAGTGAGCGGTGCATGTGTCGGATTTTTTGGCAGTCAGCTTGAGCATAGACGCAAGCACCAGAAATGTCATTGCCGACACCACGGAAGAGAGGATGTTGTAAGGTATTTTGGGATTTAAGGGGGTAAAAATTCGATTAAAACGAAACAAGAGACTGCCGGCGGTGGGTCCCGCCGGCAGTAGGGTGACTAGCCTTGTTTATCGCTGACCACCGGCTCGATGAGGATTTCAACGCGCCGATTAAGGGCGCGGCCTTCGGCATTGGCATTAGACGCCCTTGG